>JBOHGT010000332.1:0-12390 GCA_050700385.1 Pseudonocardiaceae bacterium
CCTCCGGCGCGGTGTCGGTGGCATGGAAGTGGAGGGTGCGGCCGGGGCCGAGCAGCTCGCGCTTCTCGGGGTGGACCTCGAAGATCTGCGGCAGCGAGCCGAGCTCCATCCACTCGTCGAGCGCGTCGAGGGCGACCTCCTCGTCGACGGTGAACTCCGCGCCGACGGCCAAGGTCGCGTCGGCCCGGTGGATGAGCGTCTCGTGCGCGAAGCGGCGGGCCAAGAACCGCGTGGTCTCCCCCGGGACCGGGGTCCACACCTCTGCATCGGGCCCGGCGGCGCGCAGCGTGTCCGCCAGTTGCGCGGCGCCCTCGGCGAGCCAGGCGTCGAGCACTGCGGGGTCCTCGTCGGTGTATCCGGAGAGGTCGCGGAAATGGTCGTCGGAGGGGGGCTGCGTCGCCCGGGTCCGGACGATCGTCTCGACCCAGCGGTGGCCGCCGCCGAGGTGCCGCAGCAGCTGACCGAGGTTCCAGCCGGGGCAGGAGGGCACGGGGGCCGTCAGGTCCGCGCCCTCGATGCTGGACCTCAACAGGTCGGTCTGCGCGACGATTTCGGCACAGTAGCGGTCGTAGCTCGAGAGGATCATGACGTCACGGTAGACCGCACCCTTGACAGGGACGGCGCGACATCGGACTTACTCGTCTAGTCGGTGAGTGGCACGCGGGTCCCGGGTAGCGTCGTGGCTCATGGCGGAGTTGAAGGACCGGCTGCGCGCCGACCTCTCCTCGGCGATCAAGGCGAGGAACACCACCACGGTGGCGACGCTGCGGATGGCGCTCGCCGCGGTCCGCACGGAGGAGGTCGCGGGCTCCTCGGCGCGGGAGCTCACCGACGACGAGGTAGTCGCGGTGCTGGCACGGGAAGCCAAGAAGCGTCGCGAGTCGGCCGAGGCGTTCACCGGCGCGGGCCGTGACGAGCTGGCGGCGCAGGAGCGCGCCGAGGGCGAGGTGCTCGCCGGCTACCTGCCCACCCAGCTCGGGGACGAGGATCTCGCCGAGCTGGTGGCCGCCGCGGTGGACGAGGTCGCTGCCCAGCTCGGCGAGCGGCCCGGCCAGCGTCAGATGGGCCAGGTCATGAAGGTCGCGACGGGAAAGGTCGCCGGTCGAGCCGAGGGCGCCAGGGTGGCCGCCACGGTGCGTGCCGCGCTGGCGGGCTGAAACCGCGTCTGCTCAGCTGGGCGGTGGCGGTCCCGGCTCGGCGCTGCCCGGATCACCGGGTTCCGCTTCGTCGCCCGGGGGTGGCTCACCCGTTTCCGGTGGGCCCGGAGCTGGCGGCTCCCGTTGCGCGGGTGGTGGTTCCCGTTGCCCGGGTGCTGGCGGTGGCTGAACCGGTGCGGGCTCGGGTGCTGGTTCCGGCTCGGGCGCCGGCTCCGGTGCCGGCGGCTCCGGCGATGGCGGTGGCGGCGCGGTGCCGTCGCTGACGCCGATCGTGATGACGTCACCCGGCAGCGCCCGGTCCCGCGGGGACTGGGAGGCGACGGTCCCGGCGGGCTGCGACGAGTCCGCGCTGGTCGTCTGCACCCGGAACCCGGCACGCTCGAGGGTCAGCCGGGCCTGGTTCTCCCCGAGACCCACGACGCTCGGGACCCGCGAGTCGCCCCCGCCGGTGACGTAGCGAGGGTCGGTCGGCGGCATCGGGAGCACCGGCAGCCCCTCGTGCAGCGGCAGCATCGTGTCGAACCAGGTCCGGGCCGGCACCTTGCCGCCGAAGATGTTGCCCGAAGAGCACAGCCGCGGCGGGTCGGTGTCGCAGATCGGGCGGGGATTGCTGCCGTCCGGCCAGACCATCACCGCGCCGGCGTACTGCGGGGTGGCGCCGACGAACCCGGCGGAGCGGTTGTTCTGGGTGGTTCCGGTCTTGCCGATCATCGGACGGTTCCACCCCGCGCCCGACGCCGCGGTCGCCGCGGTGCCGTTGCCGACGTGGTCCCCGCTCAACCCGACGGCGAGCGAGTTGGCCAGCCCTTCGGGCACGGCCTGCTCGCACGGCGCCTCGTTGATCGGCACCGGCTGGCCGTTTCGGTCGGTGATCACCTCGATCGGCGTGGGCGGGCACCAGGTCCCGCCGCTCATCAGGGTCGCGGCGACGTTGGCCAGGTCCAGCGGGCTGGTCGGCTCCGGACCGAGGGTGTAGGAGCCGCGCTTCTCCTCCTTCACCGCCTGCGCGATCGTGCGACCCTCCGCGTCGAGGGTGTCCAGACTGGTCCGCATCCCGAGCCGGTAGGCCATGTCCACCACCGGGTCGATCGACCCGATGCGGTCCTCCAGCGCCACGAACGCGGTGTTCGGGGACACCGCGAGCGCGGTCCGCAGTGTCATCGACCCCGGGTACTGGCCGGCATTGGCGACGGTGTACGGGTCGTCGCCGTTCTTGAATATCCGCGAGGTGTAGCCGCCCGGGACTGGGATCGTGGTGTTGATGCCCAGCCCCTTCTCCAGCGCGGCGGCGGCGGTGAAGATCTTGTAGATCGAGCCGGCGCCGAAGTTCTGCACCGTCGAGGGCAGCGCGTAGGAGGTCTGGCCCGCTTCCGGGTCGAGCCCGTAGTCGCGGTTGGCCACCAGCGCGGTCACCCGGTGCCGGTCCCGGCCGGGTTGCACGATCGCCATGGCGTTGGCGATGCCATTGGTCTGCGTGGGCACCTGGGAGTTGGCGGCCTCCTTGGCGATGTCGCTGGCTCGCCGATCCAGCGTGGTGCGGATGGTGTAGCCACCCTTGCGCAGCTGTTCGAGTGGCATCCCGATGGCCTCGAGGTAGTCCAGCGTGTACTGGCAGAAGAAGCCGTCGGCGGGGCCGGCGGCGACGCAGCCGTTGGGCAGCCCGGTGAGCGGCTGCTGGATGCCCAGCGGCTCGGCCTTCGCCGCCGCGGCCTGCTGCGGCGTGATCGAGCCGATGTCCGCCATCTGGTCGATCACCAGGTTGCGCCGGTTGAGCGCAGCCTCCGGGTTGTCCACCGGGTCGAACGCGCTGGTGGAGCGGACCATCCCGGCCAGCAGCGCGGCTTGGGAGATCGTCAGCATGTCCGGCGTGGTGTTGAAGTAGGTCCGCGCCGCGGAGTGCACCCCGTAGGCGTTGTTGCCGAAGAAGACGATGTTCAGGTAACGCGCCAGGAGCTCGTCCTTGGGCACCTGCCGCTCCAGCTGCAGCGCGACCCGGATCTCCTTGAGTTTGCGCGCCGGGGTCGTCTCCACGGCGGCGGCGCGTTCGGCGTCGGTCTGCGCGACGACGTAGAGCAGGTAGTTCTTGACGTACTGCATGGTCAGCGTCGACCCGCCCTGGCCCTCCAACGCGCTGCCGCTGGACGACAGGTTCGTCATCAGCGCCCGAGTCGTGCCGCGCCAGTCGACCCCCTCGTGCTCGAAGAACCGCCGGTCCTCGATCGCGATGATCGCCGCCTTCATACTCTCGGCGATCTGGTCGGGCGCGACGTTGATCCGGTTCTGGTCGAACAGGAAGGCGATGGGCGCGCCGTCCTTGTCGGTGACGGTGCTGACCAGCGGCACCTGTCCCTGGACGAGGTTGGAGGAGACGCTGTTCACGGTGTTGCTGGCCTCGTTCGACACCATCCCGAGCCCCCCGGCGACGGGGAACAGCAGGCCGGCGATCAGTACGCCCGCGAGCAGGCACAGGCCCGCCATCCGCCACAGGGCATATCCCAGCTCCACGCGAGCGAGGGTACGCGAGCTGCTCGCCTCGACACCCGCTGGAGTCGGTGACGGGGCGTCACGATCGGGCGACGTGGTGTTCCCGGTGGAACCTGGACGGGACTACAGTGCGTCGGAGTCTCACGTCGACACGACGGCGGTTGGCCCGCGCCGACTGCCGCACCGGCACAGCAAGAGTGCCGTCAGTGTTCAGGAGAGATGAGGGGAGTACGTGGGGGCGATGGGGACCATGGGGATGACAGGGGCGGCGCCAACCCTCACGGCGAGAGACTGGCGGTCGCGTGGGGCCTGCCACGAGGATCCCGACCGGTTGTTCGTCCGCGGGGCGGCGCAGCGGGACGCGAAGCTCATCTGCACGCCCTGCCCGGTGCGCGCGCGATGCCTGGCCGAGGCGTTGGACCGGCGCATCGAGTTCGGCGTGTGGGGCGGCATGACGGAGCGGGAGCGCCGAGCGCTGCTGCGCCGCCGACCCGACGTGCGCAGCTGGAACGAGCTGCTCGAGCTCGCAGCCCGGGACCACGAGCTGTCAGGCTCCGGCGAGCCGTAGCCCGATCTCGCGCAGGCCGGGCAGGTCGTACACGTCACGGGCCAGCGTCGGTATCCCGATCACCGGGACCGCCGGGTGCGCCTTGCTGAACCGCGCGAGCAGCCGCCGCTCGCGTCCCGCGATGGCCACCCGGTCGGCATGCAGCCGCAGCACCGCTGCGGCCAGCGGCGCCGCGCTGTCGGCCTCGAGCCGCTCCGCCGCGGTCTCGGCGCGGGCCGCGGGCAGGTCGGCGTGCAACGGGTGGGTGCGGTTGAGCACCAGACCGGCCAGCGGCATGCTCTCGCCCGCCAGCCGGTCGACGAAGTAGGCGGCCTCGCGCAGCGCGTCACTCTCCGGAGCGGCGATGACCAGGAATGCGGTGCCGGGCGCGCGGAGCAGCTCGTAGGTCGCCTGCGCCCGCTCGCGGAACCCGCCGAACATCGTGTCGAAGGCCTGCACGAACGCCGCGGCATCGGCCAGCAGTTGCCCGCCGAGGATCGTCGACACCGCCTTGGAGAACAGGCCGAACCCGGCGCCGACCAGCCGGCGAACGCCCCGCCCCCCGGCCCGGGCGGGGGCGGACAGCAGCCGGATCATGCGGCCGTCCAGGAACGAGGCCAGCCGCTGCGGTGCGTCCAGGAAGTCCAGCGCGGAGCGTGACGGCGGGGTGTCCACCACGACGAGGTCCCACTCGGGTGCGGAGACCAACTGGCCCAGCTTCTCCATCGCCATGTACTCCTGCGTGCCGGAGAAGGACGAGGAGATGGTCTGGTAGAAGGGGTTGGCGATGATCTGTGCCGCCCGCTCCTCGCTGGCGTGCGCCTGCACCATCTCATCGAAGGTGCGTCGCATGTCCAGCATCATCGCGTGCAGCGCACCGTTGCCTGCGCCGTCCACATCGGACACCCGCCGCGGGTGGTTGCTCAGCTCACGCAGCCCCAACGACTGCGCCAGGCGGCGCGCCGGGTCGATGGTGAGCACCACGACGGAGCGGCCGCGCTCGGCGGCGCGCAGCGCGAGCGCGGCGGCGGTGGTGGTCTTGCCGACTCCGCCCGCACCGCAGCAGACCACCACCCGGATGCCGGGGTCGTCGATCAGTGCGTCGATGTCCAACGTGCTCATCGCACCCCCTGCTCGCGCAGCACCTCGGCCAGCTCGTAGAGCCCGCCCAGGTCGACACCGTGGGTGCCGACCTCGGTGAGTTCGGGTAGCTCGAGGGTCGGCATCCCCGCCTGGTCGAGCCGGGCCCTCGCCTGCTGCTCGGCGTCGGTCCGCACCGCGTGCTCCACCGTCTCGGTCACCAGGCCGTCGAGCACCGCGGGGTCCAGGTCGAGGCCGGCGGCGAGCAGTCCGGAGCGCACCCGCGAGCCGTCGACCCGCCCGCCCGCTGCCGCGGTCAGCGAGCGGGTCGCCAGCCGAGCCGGCCGGCACCGGTTCACCAGCACCGCACCGGGTCGCAGGTCCGCTGCGTCGAGTTCGGCCACCGCCTCCACGGTCTCCGAGACCGGCAGGTCCTCCAGCAGCGTCACCACGTGCACCGCGGTGTCGGCGGAGTGCAGCAGGCGCACCACGCCCTCGCTCTGCTTGTGGATCGGGCCGATCTTGGCGAGATCGGCCATCGCCCTGGTGACGTCGAGGAACCTCACGATGCGCCCGGTAGGAGGGGCGTCGAGCACCACCGCGTCGTAGACGTGCCTGCCGTTCTTGCCGGTGCGTGAGGTGGCCTCCTTGACCTTGCCGGTGAGCAGCACGTCGCGTAGCCCGGGGGCCAGCGTCGTGGCGAACTCGACCGCGCCCATCCGGCGCAGCGTCCGCCCGGCGAAGCCCAGGTTGTAGAACATCGCGAAGTACTCGAGCAGGGCGGCCTCGGCGTCCACGGCCAGCGCCTTCACCTCGCCGCCGTCCGGGGCCACCGCGATGCGCCGCTCCTCGTAGGGCAGCGGGGCGGTGTCGAAGACCTGCGCGATGCCTTGGCGGCCCTCCACCTCGACCAGCAGGGTGCGGCGGCCGCCGGTGGCCATCGCGAGTGCCAGTGCGGCAGCCGCGGTGGTCTTGCCGGTGCCGCCCTTGCCGGTGACCACGTGCAGGCGCGCACGGGCCAGCTCGTCGGGCCAGCCGGGTGACGTCACGGCCTGCACGCTATCGCGTGCTCGTGAGCGCATAACGGCGTTCCCACGCTCCCTCCCCCTCACGAGCACGCGATAGCGTGCGTCCCATGACGACCTGGGAGTACGCGACCGTGCCGCTGCTGACGCACGCCACCAAGCAGATCCTCGACCAGTGGGGCGCCGACGGCTGGGAGCTGGTCACCGTGCTGCCCGGCCCGACCGGGGAGCAGCTGGTGGCCTACCTCAAACGCCCGAAGGGCGACTCGTGAGTTGGACGTGTCGCCTCGCCGAGCTGGGCATCACGCTGCCGCCGGTGGCCGCCCCTGCCGGGGCCTACGTGCCGGCGGTGCGCACCGGGTCGCTGGTGTTCACCGCCGGCCAGGTGCCGTTGGTGGACGGTGCTGTGGCGGCGAAGGGCAAGGTCGGCGCTGAGATCGACGTCGAGCGCGCGCAGCAGCTGGCCCGCGTCTGCGCCCTCAACGCCCTGGCCGCAGTCGACGGCCTGGTCGGGCTGGACTCGATCGTCCGGGTGGTGAAGGTGGTCGGGTTCGTGGCGTCCGCGCCCGGGTTCAGCGCGCAGCCCGTGGTGGTCAACGGCGCCTCCGACCTTCTCGGCGAGGTGTTCGGCGACGCCGGTGCCCACGCCCGCTCCGCGGTCGGCGTCGCCGAGCTCCCGCTGGGTGTGCCGGTCGAGGTGGAGCTCGTCGTCGAGGTCTCGTGAATGATTTCGGTAGCTGGAGCTACCGAAATCATTCACGTGTGTGGAATGGTCACGATCGGGTCACGAGTCGGGATCTGCGGGTGGAGTGGTGCAACGCCGGAGCGCTCCGTTACGTCTACGTCGGTGGGAGAGCGGCAGTGGGGACTGCGTCTCTCTCCGGAGTCCTCCGGGCCGGCGGCATTCGGGGCCGCCCCCGGAGGCGGGGAGCGTGATCCGTCGGGGTGAGGGGTCACGCCAACGAGGAGGGCCGGGGCGCCGCGTCGGGGGTGGCGCCCCGGCCCTTCCCGCATCAGTGGGCGATCAGCGCGCGCGCCGGGCCAGCCGCTCCGGCTCGAGGATGAGGACGCTCTTGCCCTCCAGCCGCATCCAGCCGCGGTGCGCGAAGTCCGCGAGCGCCTTGTTCACCGTCTCCCGCGAGGCACCCACCAGCTGGGCGATCTCCTCCTGGGTGAGGTCGTGGGTCACCCGCAACATCCCGGCCTCCTGCGAGCCGAACCGCTGGGCCAGCTGCAGCAGTGCTTTGGCGACCCGCCCCGGCACATCGGTGAAGATTAGGTCGGCGAGCATGTTGTTGGTGCGGCGCAGCCGGCGGGCGATCACCCGCAGCAGCTGGTCAGCGATCTCCGGGCGCTTGGTGATCCACTCCTTCAGTGCGGCGCGGTCCATGGTGACCGCCCGCACCTCGGTCACCGTGGTGGCGGTCGAGGTCCTGGGACCGGGATCGAAGATCGATAGCTCGCCGAACATGTCGGAAGGGCCGAACACCGCGAGCAGGTTCTCCCGCCCGTCGGCCGACCTGCGACCGATCTTCACTTTGCCGGACAGCACGATGTAGAGGCGGTCACCCGGCTCACCCTCACCGAAGATCACATGCGCGCGGGGGAAGTCCACCGGTTCCAGTGCGCTGGTCAGCGCCTCGACAGCCGCGGGATCGACCCCCTGGAAGATGCCCGCCCTGGCCAGGCTCTCGTCCACCTCGTGCCTCCTCCTCGCCCCGGCGGCCCCGCCCCCCGTGGTCAAGGAGCCGACTGGGTACCGCCGGTCACTCAGCGAGAGTCTAGGACCGTTGGCGGATCTTGCGGGATTTGACCAGCGAGGCGCGCCCGAGGCGGCGCAGCCGGAAGAGCTCAAGGGCACGGCCGATGCCGCTGCCGAACAGTGCCCGCACCTCGTCCGGGCGGGCCTGCTCGAGGAACTCCTCGACCTCGTTCTCCTGCACCGCGACGTGGCGCAGTCGGCTCTCCACGCGCTCCATGGTGAGCGTGAAAGCCATGATCAGCAGCGGGACTATGGCGACGAACCAGACGGTCATGGTGGGCGCGATCCTCGCGCATCCGGAATCGGGGCCGCGAACCGGGTGGGGGTCACGGCATGCCGCTGCCCCGGTTCGTGCCCCTTCCGGGGAGCTGTGGGCGGCCGTCCGTACCCTTTGCAGGGTGCCAGCCCGATCGCGCCGGTCGTTCGCAGCCGAGACCCGACTCGCGCTCACCCGTCGGGCCCGGCGGATGGACCGGCTGCTGGCGCAGGCTTACCCCGACGCGCACTGCGAGCTGGACTTCACCACGCCGCTGGAGCTGGCCGTCGCGACGATCCTCTCGGCGCAGTGCACCGACAAGCGGGTCAACATGACCACCCCGACGCTGTTCGCCCGCTACCGCAGCGCGGCCGACTATGCGGGCGCCCCCCGTGCCGAGCTCGAGGAGCTCATCCGCCCGACCGGCTTCTACCGGAACAAGGCCACCTCGCTGATCGGGCTCGGCGACGCGCTGGTCGAGCGTTTCGACGGCGAGGTGCCCCGGCGGCTGGCGGACCTGGTGACGCTGCCCGGCATCGGGCGCAAGACCGCCAACGTCATCCTCGGCAACGCCTTCGGCGTGCCCGGCATCACCGTGGACACCCACTTCGGCCGGCTGGTCCGCCGGTGGGGGTGGACCGATGCCGAGGATCCGGTGAAGGTCGAGCAGGCGGTCGGTGAGCTCATCCCGCGCCGTGACTGGACGATGCTGTCCCATCGCGTCATCTTCCACGGGCGGCGGGTCTGCCACGCCCGACGGCCTGCGTGCGGTGCGTGCCCGCTGGCCCGGGAGTGCCCGTCCTTCGGCGCCGGACCGGTGGAGCCGGCCGCGGCCGCCGCCCTGGTCCGCGGTCCCGACGCGGCGCACCTGCTCACGCTGGCGGGGCTGCCCGCCGACCTGGCCCAGGCCGGAGCCGGCGGATGACACGGTCCTGGCTGCGCCCGACGTTGCTGGTGGCTGTGCTCGTCCTGGCCGCGGCCGTCGCGTTGTGGCCACGGGAGAGCTGGGGGCCGCGGGAGGGTCGGCCACCGGCCACCGCCGCGCCGCGGCCCGAGGTGCCCGAGCTCGACGAGCTGCGCGACGCCGCGGCGCTGGCACCCTGTCCCGCTCCCGCACCGGGTGCCGTGCCTGCCGGTCCGCTGGCCGGAGTCGTGCTGCCCTGCCTGGGTGGGCCGGGCACCGTCGACCTGGGGGCGGCGCTGGCCGGGCGGCCCGCGCTGCTCAACTTCTGGGGTCCGCTGTGCGCGCCCTGCCGCGAGGAGCTGCCGGCGCTGGCGGCCTACGCCGGCTCACCCGGGGCGGTACCGGTGCTGGGCGTGGAGGTGCAGCGGCTGCCCGAGGGCGGGCTGGACCTGCTGGTGCGGCTCGACGTGCACTACCCCTCGGTGAGTGACCCGGAGGGGGCACTGCGCGGCGCGTTGGACTCACCGCCGGTGCTGCCGCTGACCTACGTGGTCGCCCCGGATGGGCGTGTCGCGCAGGTCAACCCGCCGGAGGTCTTCCGCGACCCCGCCCAGGTCCGCGCCGCTGTGGCACGCTACCTCGGACCGCGGGCGGCCGGATGAGGCCCGGTCCGCTGGTCGATCCGGCGACGGTGCCATCCTGGCTCGCCCCGCTCGCGCGCCGCGCCATGGCGTTCTCCGCCGCCGACCTCGGCCGCAACTCGATCCCACCCGCCGATGGCGGTCGAGCCGCGGCGGTGCTGGTGCTCTTCGGTCTCGACAGCGACGCCCGCGAGCCGGACCTGCTGCTGCTGCGCCGCTCCGACGGGACCCCGACCCACGCCGGCCAGGTCGCCTTCCCCGGCGGCGCGGTGGAGGACGCCGACGACGGGCCGGTCGGCGCGGCGCTGCGGGAGGCCGGCGAGGAGGTCGGTGTGCGCGCCACCGACGTCCGGCCGGTGACCGTGCTGCCCGAGCTCTACGTCCCGCCGTCGGACTTCCTGGTCACCCCGGTGCTGGCGTACTGGCACCGGCCGGGGCCGGTGGCACCGGTGGACCCGGCCGAGACCGCCGCGGTGGCCCGGGTGCCGGTCTCCGTGCTGGCCGACCCCGCGAACCGGTTGACGGTGCGCGGCCACGCGGGCTGGGCGTTCCCGGCCTTCCTGCTGCCGGGGATGCTCGTGTGGGGGTTCACCGGCGCCATGGTGGACGCCCTCCTGGCGATGGGGGGCTGGGAGCGGCCGTGGGAGGCTGACCGCGTGCACGACCTGGACAGCGCCTGGCGGCGGGCGGAGGAGACCGGGGTGAGCTGGTGAACTGGGTCGATGTGCTGGTGGTAGTGCTGGCGCTGACCGCCGCGGCATCGGGAGCGCGGCAGGGCATGGTCACCGCGGTCGCGTCCTTCACCGGTGTGCTGCTCGGTGCGGTGATCGGGGTGCGGCTGGCCCCGATGCTGGTCTCCCGGTTCGAGAACCCGGCCGGCCGGCTCGTCTTCAGCGTGGTGGTCGTGGTGGTGCTGGTCGCGTTCGGCGAGACGCTCGGCGTCTGGCTGGGCCGCGCGGTGCGCGACCGGATCGACGGCCACCGGACCCGGCAGTTGGAGAGCGCGTTGGGCGCGGTGGTGCAGGTCGCGGCCGCGCTCGTGGTGGCGTGGCTGGTCGCGCTGCCGCTGACGTCATCGCCCTACGCCGAGCTGTCCAACGCGATCCGCCACTCGGTGGTGCTGCAGGGCGTCCACACGGTGATGCCGCAGTCGCTGCGCAACCTGCCCGTCGAGCTGACCCGGCTGCTCGACGTCTCCGGCTTCCCCGACGTGCTGGCACCCTTCGCCGCGACCCCCATCACCAACGTCGGCCCGGCGGATCCCGCGCTGCGGAACAACCCGGTGGTGTTGCAGGCCCGTCCCAGCGTGCTCAAGGTGCGCGGGGAGGCCCCGGACTGTGGCCGGATGCTAGAGGGCAGCTCGTTCGTGATCGCGCCGGAGCGGGTGATCACCAACGCGCACGTCGTCGCAGGCACCGAGGATGTGGCCGTCGAGACCGACGACGGCCCGCTCGACGCCACCGTGGTGGGCTACGACCCGGGGACCGACGTCGCGGTGCTCGAGGTGCCCGACCTGGAGGCGCCGGTGCTGCCGCTGTCCCCCGAGGTGGCGCCGACCGGGCTCGACGTGCTCGTGCTCGGCTACCCGCTGGACGGGCCCTACAGCGCCGCGCCGGGCCGGGTACGCGACCAGATCCAGCTGCGCGGGCCGGACATCTACAGCGCTTCCACGGTGGTCCGGGATGTCTACACGGTGCGCTCGATGGTTCTCAGCGGCAACTCCGGCGGCCCGCTGATCGACACCCAGGGGCAGGTCCGCGGAATGGTGTTCGGTGCCGCGGTGGACAGCGAGGAGACCGGCTTCGCGGTGACCGTCGGCGAGATCGCCGACGACGCCGTCGCCGCCCCGGGTCTCACCGACGAGGTCGACACCGGTTCCTGCGCCGCCTGAGCCGGGTCGTGAATGATTTCGGTAGCTATAGTTGAGCCACATATGGTTATCTACTTGTGACCTGGAACGACGGGACGGGCTGACCGTACCGACCCGTGCCGACCCTCGCCCGCCGGTCCGACCGGCGCCCGGCGCGCCCCTGGCCGTGCTCCGTTCCTGCCGGTCCTCGGCCTGCCCGTGCCCGGCGCCGGTGCGTGCCCGGCGCGATGCCGGTGCCGGTCGGCCCGGTGCCTACCGTCCCCTCTCGGCTCCGGCCCCGTGCCTTGCCTGTCCTCGGCTCCCCTGCCCTCGCCCCTGCCTGCCCTGCCCCCATGCCTGCCCCTCGCCTCCCGAGCTCGAGCTCGCCTCCCTCGCCCCTGCCCCTTTGCCTGCCCTGCCCTCGCCTCCCGAGCTCCCCTGCCTCTGCCTGCCCTCGCCCCTGCGTGCTCGCCCTCGCCTGCCTGCCCTCGCCTGCCTGCCTCGCCCCTGCCTCGCCCCTGCCTCGCCCCTGCCCCTCGCCCTCGCCCTGCGAGCTCGCCCTCGCCCCTTGTCCTCGCCCTGCCTGCCCTCGGCCCTCTGCCCTGATGCCCTCGGTCCTGTCCTCGGTCCTGCCCTCGGTCCTGTCCTCGGTCCTGTCCTCGGTCCTGTCCTCGGTCCTGTCCTC
>JBOHGT010000333.1:0-2603 GCA_050700385.1 Pseudonocardiaceae bacterium
CGACGCGGGCGCTGACCCCGCCGGCGCGGCCACCCGGCGCGCCCACGCCGCCCGGTTCAGCTGGGCCGCCTGTGCCGACGCCACGGTGCGCGCCTACCGCCTGGCGCTCCGGCGCTAGACCAGCCGCCTGGCCGATCGACCCGGCTGGCCGATCGACGCGGGCCAGCACGGCTTGTGACGATGCCGCGGGCGGCTACGGGCAGCGTCGCGGTGTGTACGGTGGGCGAGGAGGTGGCGATGTCGGGGAAGCGGTTCGCGCGGCTGGTCGTCGTGGGCGTGATCGGCTCGATGATGGTCCTGGCAGGGCCGGCCGCCGCGCAGGAAGCGCCCGTGCTGGGTCAGGCGCAGCGGGTGGCGCTGCTGACCGGGCCCGGCTCGATCAACGCGACGGACGTGCGCTACCAGGTGAACGCCACCGATCTCGGCATCATCTGGGGCACCGGCCGGGGCCAGGTCCTGGTCGCCTTCGGCGACACCTTCGGAACGGGATGGACCGGCCCCGGTCCCGGGGTAGGCGATCAGGCCACCATCGACTGGCGCTCGCAGACCCTGGCGCGCAGCGCGGATACGGACCTGGCCGACGGGATGTCGTTCGACAGCTTCGCCACCGACCGGCCCGGTCACGCCGCGGAACTGATCCCGTCCCAGAAGATCAACGGAGTCGAGATCAGCACGATCCCTACCGGCGGGGTCAGCATCGGCGGCCGTGACTACCTGGCATACATGTCGGTCCGCCGCTTCGGCCCCGGGGGCGGCCGGTGGACCACCAATCACGCCGGGGTCGCGTACTCCGACGACAACGGGCAGACATGGGTCGAGGCAATCAGCGCGCGCCGCCCCAACACACCGGCCTCCGACGACCCGTTCCAGATGGTGGCCTACGCCCAGCAGGACGGCTTCGTGTACCTGTTCGGCACCCCGAACGGGCGGTTCGGGGATGCGCACCTCGCCCGGGTTCCCCCACAGGACCTCCTCGACCAGCGCGCCTACCAGTACTGGACCGGCGAGGACTGGCAGCCCGGCGCTGCGCAGCTCGCCGTACCGATCGTGCCCGGCCCGGTCGGCGAGCTATCGGTGCACTACAACAGCGCCCTCAACGCGTGGACGATGATGTACCTGGACGAATCGCAGGGAGCGATCGTGCTGCGCGCGGCGCCGCAGCCCACCGGACCGTGGGGTCCCGCGGTTGCCGTCGCCACCGCGGAGGAGTACCCGGCCCTCTACGGCGGGTTCATCCACCCATATTCCGACGGAGCCGAGCTGTACTTCACGATGACGCAGTACTGGGCCTACAACGTGTCCTTGATGCGGGTCCGACTCACCCCAGACCTCCTCGACAGCCTGCTGCCCGCTGACTCGTGAGTGGCGTCGGACGCTATGACCCTGCTATCCACTCACGGGCGGGGATCTCCTTCGTGACCTTCTTCAGTTTCAGCGCGTGCGCCGGCTTGTCGAGCGCGGCGTCGGCCTTCGAGCTCGCCGTAGGTGATGATCAGGAGTTGGGCGAAGATCCCGAGCGTGATCAGTTGCCAGCCGCACACGCACATCGGGCCGGCTCCTACCGGGTGTGGCGGGGTGGCCAGTCGGTGACGGCGCTGGTGAGGTCCAGCACGCCGGTGGTGGTCGCGATCAGCGCGAGCACGACCAGGGCCAGGATGCTGGCGGCGGCGGTCACGACGGCTCCCGGGTGTGGGTGAGCGTGCGCACCGCCGCGGCGATCGCGGTGAACGGCGGCAGCCACGGCTCGACCAGTGCGGGCGGCACGGTCCAGGTGACCGCGCCGCGGGCCAGCCGGCTGGGTGGTAGCGGCACGAGCGCGCCGCAGCGGTGGGTGATCGCGCCGCGGTGTTCGAGCCGGTCGATGCTGGCTTGCGCCGCCTGGTCGGCGCAGCCGGCCAGCAGCAGCCGGTGGCATGGGGTGCCGGGCAGTGCGACCACGGGTCCGGCCAGCATCCGCACGGCGAGGTGTTGGTGTACCTGTCGGGCCAGGTCGGCGGGGAGTTCGACCGCGCTGACCTGGTTGCCGGTGGTCAGCAGCAGGCGCCTGCCGGTGATCGTCACGGGCCAGCCCCAGCGGGTGTACTGCGCAGCGGCGACCGCCGGCGCGTCCGGCATCGGCGGCCGGGACGGTCCATCACGGCGCGGTGCAGCGGTGATCTCTGCGGTGGTCATCGGGTTTGCCTTTCTGGTGAGGGTTCGAGTCTCGCCGCCCCGGCCGGGGGATCGGGGCGGCAAGCCGTCGGAGGTCAACGGTGGATCGCGGTAGTGGAGGGCAGGACCGGCGACGGGTGTCGGGGACCGGCATCGCCAGTCCTGCCCGGCTGGTGTGGGCGGCTCAGCAGCCCTGGTTCGAGTCAGCGTTCTTGGCGCGGGGGGCGCCGCTGGCGCAGTCAGCGCACCGGGGTGGACCGACGATGACCCAGGTCTGGCGCTTGCACCCGGCGCAGGTGAGCCGTCGTATCCGCACCCGGCCCTTCGTGATGAGCGCCTCGCACGGATCCGCCGTCAGGCGCCGCAATATCCCGGTCATGGCAGGACGATGTCGGTGCGGTGACCATTTGACACAGGGCATCTGCTTCTCCAGATCATGGGTCGGCGCGGCT
>JBOHGT010000334.1:0-11967 GCA_050700385.1 Pseudonocardiaceae bacterium
CCTGCTTGAGCCACCGGGTCACGGTGCCCTCGGTGACGCTCTCGCCGAGCGCCGGCATTTCCACGGAGTACGCCATGTGCTACTTCGACTCCCTCGTTCTCCTGCGGAACCTGGATCAGCCGTGCGCGTGCAGCGGCTTGCCGGCCAGCGCGAGGTGGGCCTCGCCGAGCGCCTCGCTCTGCGTGGGGTGGGCGTGCACCAGCGCGGCGACGTCGTCCGCGTAGGCCTCCCAGTTGAAGATCAGCTGGGCCTCCCCGACCAGCTCGCCGACCCGGGCGCCGATCATGTGCACACCGAGCACCGGGCCGTCCTTGGCGCGGACCAGCTTGACCGCTCCCGCGGTCTTGAGGATCTGGCTCTTGCCATTGCCTCCGAGGTCGTAGGTCATGGTCTCCACCTCGCCGTGGGCATCCCTGACCTGAGCCTCGGTGAGGCCGACCGAGGCGACCTCCGGATCGCAGTAGGTGACTCGCGGGATCCCCGCCTCGTCGATCGGCGCGGGGTCGAGCCCGGCGAGCTCCTCGGCCAGGAAGATGCCCTGCGCGAACCCGCGGTGGGCCAGCTGCAGCCCCGGCACGATGTCGCCGACCGCGTAGACGCCCTCGAGGTTGGTGCGCAGCCGCTCGTCGGTGAGCACGAACCCGCGCTCCATCGCCACGCCGGCCTCCTCGAAGCCTGCGGTCGCCGTGTTCGGGCCGCGCCCCACTGCCACCAGCAGCAGGTCGGCCTCGATCTGCTCGCTCGACTCCAGGTTCACCGTGACGCCGGAGCCGGACTGCTCGGCGCCGGAGAACTTCACCCCGGTCTTGAACGCGATGCCGCGACGGCGGAAGGCTCGCTCGAGCTGCTTGGAGAGGAAGTAGTCCTCGGCAGGCACCAGGTTCGGCAGGGCCTCCACCACGGTCACCTCGGCACCGAACGAGCGCCACACGCTCGCGAACTCAACGCCGATCACGCCCCCGCCGAGCACCACCACCCGCTCGGGCACGTGGTCGAGGTTGATCGCCTGGTCGCTGGTGATCACCCGTCCGCCGATCTCCAGGTCCGGTAGCGTCCTGGCGTAGGAGCCGGTGGCCAGCACGACGTCGCGGCCGGTGTAGCGCTGCCCGTCGACCTCGACGGTGCGGTCACCGACGAAGGTGCCAGTGCCCTCGACGGAGGTGATGCCGCGGCTGCGGATCATGCCTTGGAGCCCCTTGTAGAGCCTGCCGACGACGCCGTCCTTGTAGGAGTTCACCCCGCCCATGTCGATGCCCTCGAGCGCGGTCTTGACCCCGAACCGGTCACCGTCGCGGGCGGAGTCGGCGATCTCGGCGGCGTGCAGCAGGGCTTTGGTGGGGATGCAGCCGCGGTGCAGGCAGGTGCCGCCCAGCTTGTCCTTCTCCACCAGGACGACGGACAGGCCGAGCTCCGCGGCGCGCAGCGCGCAGGCGTAGCCGCCCGAGCCGCCACCGAGGATCACCAGGTCGGCGGAGGTGTCGGTCACGGAAGATCTCCTCGAGCAGACGTCGGTACGGTGACGCCCTGCGGCGGTCCTCCGAGGCGCCCCGGGCCATCTTGTCACCACCCGCGTCGGGCCGGCGACGTGGGAGCGGGGCACCCTGCCGGGAGAAAGCCCCGGGAGAAAGCCTCGGGAGAAAGCCGACGTTACGCATCGTTGCACTGGCAGATCGGCGGCTATGAGGAGGTGACCCGGCAGTGGGTGTGTTCGACCGGCTACGACGGCGGGGTAGGCCCGGGGTGATGCGCGGTGCCTCCGATGCCGACAGCGACTACCTGGAGAAATGGGCGACGAACCGGCGTGGCGTGGAGGCCTTCGTCGAACCTAGGACGGCCGTCACGGAGACAACAGTGGTACTGGTCGCGGGCGACGGCGAGTGGACCCGGCGCCGGGTGGACGGCGAGGACGGTGCCCGCCGGCTCGGCAAGCGGCTGAAGATCCCGATCTACGATGCGGCCAGGGTCGGCTACCCGCAGCGGATGCGGGACTACACCGAGCGGCAGCGGATCCTGCGCGAGCGCGAGCGCCGCGAGGACCTCGGCGGCTGACCCGTCGGCCCCGGAGCTCAGCCGTGCTCGGCGATGTCGGCGAGTACTGCGGCCAGCGTGCGTACCGGCACGCCGGTGCCGCCCTTGCCCGTGTAACCCCACGGGGATCCGGTGTTGAACGCGGGGCCGGCGATGTCCACGTGAGCCCACGGCAGCCCGTCGGCGACGAACTCGGACAGGAACACCCCGGCAACGAGCATGCCGCCCCAACGGTTGCCGGCGACGTTGGTGATGTCGGCCAACCGCGAGTCGAGCTCGGAGCGCAGGTGCTCGGGCAGCGGCATCGCCCATCCGTTCTCGCCGACCCGCTGCGACAGTGCCGTCACCCTGTCGCGGAACTGCGGTGTGCCCATCACGCCAGGCGTGCGAGCACCCAGCGCGATGAGCTGCGCGCCGGTGAGCGTGGCGGTGTCGACGAGGTAGTCGGGGGAGTCCTCGCTCGCCCGCACCAGCGCGTCGGCGAGGATCAGCCGACCCTCGGCGTCGGTGTTGAGCACCTCCACGGTCTTGCCGCCGTACAGGGTGAGCACGTCGCCAGGGCGGTACGCGGTGGCCGAGGGCATGTTCTCCGCCATCGGTACCGTCGCGATTACCTCGATCGGCAGCTCGAGCCGGGCGGCGAGCACCGCGGTGGCGACCACCGCGGCGGCCCCCGCCATGTCCGAGGTCATGTGGTCCATGTTCGCCGCGGGCTTGATCGAGATCCCGCCGGTGTCGAACGTGATGCCCTTGCCGACCAGCGCCACGGTGGCCCCGGGCTTCTCGGGCGAGTAGTGCAGCCGGACCAGCCGTGGCGGGCGGGAGGAGCCGCTACCGACGCCGAGGACGCCGCCGTAGCCGCCCGAGCGCAGCGCCTTCTCGTCGAGCACCTCGGTGCGCAGCCCGGCATCGCGCGCCAGGGTCACGGCGCGCTCGGCGAACGAGGCCGGGAACAGGTCGTTGGGCGGGGTATTGACGAGGTCGCGGGTGGTGCGCACCGCCTCGGCGATGGCCACCGCCCTGGCGAGTTCGTGCTTGGCCGCGGCGGTCCGCGCCGAGGGGACCGCGAGATCCATCCGGCCCAGCGGGGCGCCCCCGGATTCGGCGCGGTACCCGGTGAACGCGTAGGCGCCCAGCGACGACCCCTCGGCGGCCGCGGTGAGGTCCAACCGGGACAGCGTCGTCGCGGCCCGGGACGTTCCGGCCAGGGCGCGGGCCGCGGCGCCGGCCGCGCGGCGCACCTGCTCGCCGGACGGCTCGCCATCCACCTCGCCGAGCCCGGTGGCGACCAGGAGCGGTGCCGAGAGGGCACCGCGCGCCGGGAGCTTCACCACGTCGTCGGGCTTGCCGGTCGCGCCGAGCAGAGTGAGCAGCTCGGGCAGGTCCCCACCGAAGGCCTCCGCTACCTCGTCGGCCCCGGGGGCGAGCTGGGGCCCGCCGGCGCCCTGCACGGTGCCCACGACGAGGGCGTCGACGGCGGCGGTGGTCACCGCCCCGTCGGTGAGGGTGAGCTTCGGGCTGGTCACGGTGGGCTCCCTCGAAGGATCTGCGCTGGTCGGCCTGGATGCTTGCGCATGCTAACGAGTCGGTCGACGAGTGGGGCACACCGCCCACCGGGCGCGGTAGCGTCACGGACCCGTGAGCACAGTCCTTCGCCACGGACCCCTGCACGGCTGGCACGTCGAGCACGGCGCCACCCTCGCGCCGTTCGGCGGCTGGGAGATGCCGATCTCCTACTCCGACGGCGGCGTCGTCGCCGAGCACACCGCCGTCCGGGAGGCCGTCGGCGTGTTCGACGTCTCGCACCTCGGCAAGGCGACCGTCAGCGGCGCCGGCGCGGCGGAGTTCGTCAATGCCTGCCTCACCGCCGACCTCGGCCGGATCGGACCAGGTCAGGCGCAGTACACGATGTGCTGCGCCGACGACGGCGGCGTCCTGGACGACCTCATCACCTACCTAGTCGGGCCGGACGAGGTGTTCTGCGTTCCCAACGCGGCGAACACCGGCGAGGTGGCCCACCGGCTCGCGGCCGCCGCGCCGGAGGGCATCACGGTGACCGAACGGCACGGGGAGTTCGCAGTGCTGGCCGTGCAGGGCCCCCACTGCAGTGAGGTGCTCGGCGCCGTCGGCCTGCCGTCGGGGATGGATTACATGTGCTTTGTCGACACATCCTTCGGTGGCGCCCCGCTGCGGGTCTGCCGGACCGGCTACACGGGGGAGCGGGGCTACGAGCTGCTGCCGGCGTGGGACGGCGCGCCCGCGCTGTGGGCGGCGTTGCTGGCGGCTGCCGCGCCGCTGGGTGGCCGGGCCTGCGGGCTCGGTGCCCGCGACACGCTGCGCACCGAGATGGGCTACCCGCTGCATGGCCAGGACCTCTCGCCGGAGATCACCCCGGTGCAGGGCGGCGCGTCCTGGGCGGTCGGCTGGAAGAAGGCGGCGTTCTGGGGCCGCGAGGCGCTGCTCGCCGAGCGCGAACGCGGCCCGGCGCGGCGGCTGCGCGCGCTACGCGCCACCGGCCGCGGCGTGCCCCGGCCGCACATGACCGTCCACGGCAAGGACGGGATGGTGGTGGGGGAGACCACCTCGGGCACCTTCTCCCCGACACTGCGCACCGGCATCGCGCTCGCCCTGCTGGATGCCGAGGTGGCGCCCGGTGACACGGTCGAGATCGACGTCCGCGGTCGGGCTCTGCCCTGCGAGGTCGTCAAGCCCCCCTTCGTCGAGTCCCACGTCCGCTGAGGTGTCGTGAATGATTTCGGTAGCTATGACGCTGTTAACCACTCACGGGTGGCACGAGCTGCACCATCCAGTCGTGCGGGTCAGGGGCGGCGCCGCGCTGGATCGTGGTGAGCGCCGCACGCAGCCGACCGGCGATCGGCCCGGGCCCGCCGGTACCGATGGTGAAGGCACCGCCGGAGTAGGCGGCGCGACCCACCGGAGTGATCACCGCGGCGGTGCCGCAGGCGAACACCTCCGAGATCTCCCCGGTCCCGGCCTTCTTCTCCCACTCGTCGATGGAGATGCGCCGCTGCTCCACGCCGTAGCCCATCTCGGTGGCCAGCGTGAGCAGCGAGTCCCGGGTGATCCCGGGAAGCAAGGCGCCGGTGAGCTCGGGGGTGACCAGATGCGCACTGTCCCCCTCCCCCAGCACGAAGTAGAGGTTCATGCCGCCCATCTCCTCGATCCAGCGCCGCTCCACCGCGTCGAGGTAGACGACCTGGTCGCAGCCCTCCTGCGTCGCCTCGCGCTGCGGCAGCAGCGACGCGGCGTAGTTGCCTGCGAACTTGGCCTCACCGGTACCTCCCGGCGCGGCCCGGACGTACTCGGTCGACAGCCACACGCTCACCGGCTTCAGCCCGCTCGGGAAGTAGGGGCCCGCCGGTGAGGCGATCAGCAGGTAGCGGTAGTTCTTCGCGGGTCGCACCCCCAGCCCCGCCTCGGTCGAGATCATGAACGGCCGCAGGTACAGCGAGTCATCGTCACCGGCCGGCACCCACTTGACATCGACGCCGACCAGCTCGCGCAGCGATCCGAGAAACAGCTCGTCTGGCAACTCGGGCATCGCGATCCGGCGGGCCGAGGACCGGAACCGCGCCGCATTGGCCAGCGGACGGAACGAGGCCACCGAACCGTCCGGCTGCCGGTAGGCCTTGAGTCCCTCGAAGATCGCCTGGCCGTAATGCAGCACCATCGCGGCGGGGTCGACGGTGAGCGTGCGGTACGGCCCGATCTCGGCGTCGTGCCAGCCGCGCCCTTCGGTCCACCGGATCTCCACCATGTGGTCGGTGAAATGTAGCCCGAACCCGGGCTCGGCGAGGATCTCCGCCCGCCGTTGCGCGGACGCCGGCTCCGGGTGGGGAATGCGGGTGAAGGATGGCGCGACGCTCATGAGCTGACGGTATACGCTTGCGCGGGCAGTTACTAGGACGTCCCACTACCTACCGGGCCGCGCCCACCCGGAACCCGGGCATGCTGGGTCGGTGACCGACCGATCCGGACACTGCCGCCGTACCTCCACCCGGCTGGCCGACGGCCGGGAGCTGATCTACTTCGACGACACCGAGCCCTACGCCTCCGGGGCGGCCACCCGTGAGCTGGCCGACGGCCGGGATCTCCCACCGGTGCGAACCGGCTCGACGATACGGTTCGACGTCCTCACCGGCGAGTGGGTGACGATCGCCGCGCACCGGATGGACCGCACCCACCTGCCACCCTCCGACGCGTGCCCGCTGTGCCCCACCCGCGCGGGGCGACCCACCTCGGAGATCCCCGCGGACGGCTACGACGTCGCCGTGTTCGAGAACCGCTTCCCCTCCTTCGCGCAGTGCGCGGCACCGGTGCCACCGCTGGTGGACGGCACGGCGCTGTGGCCGCAGGCACCCGCGACCGGGCGTTGCGAGGTCATCTGCTTCACCAGCGACCACGATGCCTCGTTCGCATCGCTGGACGCCCGGCGTGCCCGCACCGTCATCGAGGCGTGGGCGGACCGCACGGCGGAGCTCTCCGCGCTGGGCGGTGTGGCGCAGGTGTTCGTCTTCGAGAACCGGGGGGAGGAGATCGGGGTGACACTGCACCATCCCCATGGGCAGATCTACGGCTACCCGTTCGTCACCCCCCGCACCGGGACGCTGCTGGCCCGCGCCGCCGCACACCCCGGCGGGGACCTGCTCGGCGACGTCCTGGCAGCCGAGCGCCGCACGGGATCACGGGTGGTGCTCGACGGCGAGCGGTGGACGGCGTTCGTGCCGGCCGCAGCGCGCTGGCCGGTCGAGGTGCACCTGGTGCCGCACCGGGCGGTGCCCGACCTCGCCGCGCTGGACGGCGCCGAACGCGAGGAGCTCGCCGTGCGCTACCTCGACCTGCTGCGCCGGGTGGAAGCGTTCTTCGGGAACGGAGGCGATGCCGGACCGGTGCCCTACATCGCCGGGTGGCAGCAGGCCCCGGTGGGCGATGGCCGCGAGCTCGTCCGGCTGCACCTGCAGCTGTTCTCGCTGCGCCGCGCCCCCGGCAAGCTGAAGTACCTGGCCGGCTCGGAGTCCGCTGCCGGCGCCTGGATCAACGACGCGACGCCGGAGCGCATCGCGCAGCAACTCCGGAATGCCGCGTCATGATCACCGCGGAGTTCCGCATGCTGTTCGCCCGGGCTGCCGGCGGGGTGTGGTCGGCACCGGGACGGGTGAACCTCATCGGCGAGCACGTCGACTACGCCGGCGGGCTGTGCCTGCCGCTGGCGCTGCCGCAGCGCACCGTGGTCGCCGCAGCGCGGCGCGACGACGGCCTGCTGCGGCTACGGTCGACCACGGAGCCGCAGGGCTGGGACGGACCGCTCGACACCGTGGGCCCCGGCGTTCCCACCGGCTGGGCGGGCTACGCCGCCGGGGTGCTGTGGGCGCTGCGCGCTGCCGGGCACGCCGTGCCCGGGATCGACCTGCTGGTCGGCGAGAGCGTTCCGCCCGGAGCGGGGCTGTCCTCGTCCGCCGCGCTGGAGTGCGCAGTCGCGGTCGCCGTCGACGAGCTGGCTGGGCTCGGGCTCGCCGGTTGCGACGCGGGCCGGGCGGAGTTGGCGGCCGCGTGCCGTCGCGCGGAGAACGAGGTCGTCGGGGCGCCGACCGGGGGAATGGACCAGGCCGCGTCGCTACGCTGCACTGCGGGCCATGCCCTGCTGCTGGACTGCCACGACGGCACGGTGCAGCAGATCCCGCTGGATCTCGACGGCGCGGGCCTCGCCCTGCTGGTGATCGACACCCGTGCACCGCACCGGCTGGCCGAAGGGCGCTACGGTGCCCGGCGGGACGCGGTCGAGCGCGCCACCGCGCAGCTCGGGCTCGCGAGCCTGCGGGATGCGGCGGTGCGCGACGTCGACCGGCTGGCCGACCCGCTGCTGCGGCGACGCGCGCGCCACGTCGTCACCGAGATCGACCGGGTTCGCGCGACGGCCGCGCTGCTGCGGGCCGGGCGGCTCCGGGAGATCGGCCCGCTGCTGGACGCCTCGCACGACTCGCTGCGCGGGGACTTCGAGGTCTCCTGCACCGAGCTCGACACCGCGGTGGATGCCGCCCGGTCCGCCGAAGCCCTTGGTGCCCGGATGACCGGTGGCGGCTTCGGCGGCTCGGCGATCGCGCTGGTCGAGGCCCGGGCGGCGGACCGGGTGGCCGGCGCGGTACGGGCCGCGTTCGCCCGCGCCGGCCACCGCGAGCCGGCGTTCCTGCACGCCGTCCCCTCCCCCGGCGCCACCCGCGCTACGCCAGGGCGCAGACGGTGAGTACGAGTGTGGTGGCGAGCTCACCGGCCGCACCCAGCACGTCGCCGGTGACACCACCGAACCGCCGCGCCGTGTGCCGCGAGAGCCAGGCAACGGCCAGCGCGGCGACCAGCACCGCCACCGCCCCCTGCGCCGGACGTCCCGGCACCACGGCTAGCCCGGCGGCGAGCAGCCCGGCTGCGCCGAGCAGGGGTATGACGGCCGGCTGGGTGCCCGCGACCAGCGCACCCAGCCCGTCCGGCCGCGCCGGGGGCACGCCGCGGCGGCAGCACCACAGCATCGCCACCCGGCCTGCGGTCACCGCCAGCACCACCGCGGCCACCCTGCCGGCCTCGGCCAGTGCGGCGAGCGAGCTTGCCTGCACCCCCAGTATCAGCACGAGCGTGACCACCGCGAACGGCCCGGCCGCACCGCCACGCATCACCTCCAGGGCACGTGCTGGGTCGCCGTAGCAGCCTAGCCCGTCGGCGGTGTCGGCGAGCCCGTCCAGGTGCATCCCCCGGGTTGCCGCCGCCAGTACCGCGACCGTGAGCAGCCCGGTGACCAGCGGGGGCGCTCCGAGTGCGTGAAACCCCGCCAGCGCGGCCGCGGCCAGCCCTCCCAGCACCAGACCCACGGCGGGCGCCCAGTGCAGCGCCCGGTGGCCGGCGTCCCGGTCGACCGGCCCGCGTACCGGCACGGGGGCCACGGTGAGCCAGGAGACGGCCAGTCGCAGCCCCCCGACCCGCGTCACGTCGACGGCAGCGGGGAGCCCGCGGGCCCGGAGACCCCGGCATCGGCGAAGGTGGACATCTCGGCGAGCAGCCGCACCGCAAGCTGCACCAGCGGTAGTGCCGCCACCGCGCCGGAGCCCTCCCCGAGCCGCATGCCCAGGTCCAGCAGCGGGGTCAGTTCCAGGTGCTCGAGCACCAGGTCGTGCGCCGGCTCGACCGACCGGTGCCCGGCCAGCCACCACTCCCGCGCGCCCGGCGCCAGCTCCTCGGCGAGCATCGCGGCGGCGCCGACAGCCAGCCCGTCGAGGATCACCGGGGTATGCCGCACCGCGGCCTGGGCCAGGAAACCGGTCATCGCGGTGAGGTCCGCGCCGCCGGCCACCCGTAGCAGCTCCACCGGTTCCCCGACCACCGGCCGGGCACGGCGCAGCGCGTCCCGGATCGCGGCGGTCTTGCGCACCCACCCGGCGTCGTCGATCCCGGTGCCCCGCCCCACCGCCGCGACCGGCTCGGCGCCGGTGAGCGCGGCGACGAGCACCGCCGCCGGGGTGGTGTTGCCGATCCCCATGTCCCCGGCGACGAGCAGGTCAGCGCCCCGGTCGATCTCCTCGTCGGCGATCGCCACCCCCGCGGCCAGCGCAGCGCCGACCTCGTCGGCCGACAGCGCGTCCTCGACGTCGATGCTGCCGCTGCTGCGCCGCACCTTGTGTCGGGTGACCAGCGGCGGGACGTCGTCGCCCGCGGTGTCCACCGCCATGTCAACCACCCGCACCGCGGCACCTGCCGCGGCGGACACCACGTTGACCGCGGCCCCGCCCGCGAGGAAGTTGCCCACCATCTGCCTGGTGACCTCGGCGGGGTAGGCCGAGACGCCGTGGGCCGCGACACCGTGGTCGCCGGCGAACACCACCACCTGGGGGTAGGCGAACGGCCGCGGCGGGCAGGCGCCCTGGCAGGCGGCGACCCAGACCCCGACCTCCTCGAGCCGGCCCAGCGACCCGGCAGGCTTGGTGAGCTGCTGCTGCCGGGCGACGGCCTCGCGGCGGGTCTGCTGGTCCGGCGGGGTGATGCGGGAGAACTCCACGCGGCGCTCCTCGTGCTCGCTCGATCGGGCCGGCCCCCATCTTCGCGCGCGTCCCGCGGCTCACCGCAGCCGCACCGGCAGTCCGGCGACGAGCAGCAGTACCTCCTCGCACACCCCCGCCACTGCGGCGTTGAGCCGCCCCAGCTCATCGCGGAACAATCGCCCGGCGCGGGTGTCCGGCACTACCCCCAGCCCCACCTCCGGGCTGACCAGCACGAGCCGCACCCGGCAGCCCGCCACCGCGTCCACCAGCTCGGCGGCGCGGCTGCGGACCCGTGGCAGTGCTGCCGCTGCGTCGGTCCAGGCTCCGGTGTCGTCGAGCTCGCAGGTCAGCCACACCCCGAGGTCGTCGACCAGTACCGGTCGGGTCCGTGCGGCGCGCAGCTCGGCGGGCAGGTCGGTCGGCTCGATGGTGCGCCAGGACTCCGGGCGGCGGGCCACGTGTGCCGCGATCCGCTCTTCCCACTCCGGGTCGTCGGCCTGGTGCCGCGCGGTGGCGAGGTAGTCCACGGCCCGGTCGGCCAGCAGCCCCTCGGCGTGCGTCGACTTGCCCGACCGCACGCCGCCGAGCACCAGCGTCCGCACCCGTCCTCCTCGTTGCCGGCTGTGTCGCTCCCGGACGCGGACGCTACCGTCGGCGCCGACCCCATGATCGGAGCAGACGATGTCCCTGCGGTGGCGCTACCACGGTGCCGGCGGTGCCGAGACCGGCGGCCCGGAGATCACCTTCACCGACCAGGCGGACGCCGAGGAGTGGCTCGGTCGCGAGTGGCGGGGCCTGCTCGACGGCGGTGTCCACGCGGTGACGTTGCTCGACGGCGACGAGGAGGTCTACGGCCCGATGAGCTTGCACCCTGCCTGATCCGATGGGCGTAGGTCGTTGGCCTCACACCGGGTCGCCGGGCTTCACCCTCGGCTTGGGCACCCGCAACCGGCGCAGCTGGGTCGCGCGCGTGAAGGCGTAGAAGCCCAGCCCCAGCCGGGAGCTGCGGGTGCCCGGGAACTTCGCCCGCACCCGCTTGTTCACCAGCCGGCCGAGCAGGTACCCCTCGACCACCATGGTCAGCAGCATCGCGGTGGTGAGCAGCGAGACGAACTGCTGCACGGCGGGGACGGGCAGGAACAGCACCAGCAAGACGGCCAGCGCGAGCGGCATGAACAGGCCCATCACATTGCGCCGGGCATCGATCAGATCGCGCGCGTAGGCCTTGTCGGCGCCCCGGTCGCGGGGCAGCAGGTAGCGCTCGTCGCCGGCCATCATCCGCTCCCGGCGCACCTTGCCGGCCTCGCGGCGTTCCTTGCTCGACGCCCGCATCCGCCGCAGCGCCTCGCGCTGCGTGCGCGGGGGCGGCGGTGCTGGGCCCCGCTTGCGGCCCTCGGCCTCGCGCCGGCTGGGCGTGGGCCTGCCCTTGCCCGACGAGTGACCCCGACCGGACTCGGTCGGGGTGTCCGGGAAAGGCGACGTCCCGGACACCTCGACCGCGGCGTGCTGCTCGGTCTCGGCTGCCCGCAGGCTGCTCTTGCCGCGGAGGAACCTCACCCCACCAGGGTATGACACCGCGCAGCGCCACGGTGACCGCGTAACGTCCGCAGGCGTGCGCGTGCTCATCGCCCCGGACTCATTCGGAGGCACGCTCACAGCCGCCGAGGCGGCACATGCAATGGAGTGCGGCTGGTGCCGCGTTGCACCCGCCGACGAGGTGGTGCTGCGACCGCTGGCCGACGGCGGCACCGGTTTCGTCGAGGTGCTACACACCTCGCTGGGCGGCACCCTGTGGCCGATGCAGGTCACCGGCCCGCTGGGCGATCCGGTCGAGGCAGTGTGGCTCGAGCAGGACGCCACTGGTTACGTGGAGTGCGCCCAGGCCTGCGGCCTGCAC
>JBOHGT010000335.1:0-17937 GCA_050700385.1 Pseudonocardiaceae bacterium
GACGATGGCCTGGCCTTCGGCGATGAGGCCGCGATCCCAGCGGCCGCGGTCCTGGTCGGCCAGCAGCACGAGGTCGCCGTCGGGGGTGGTGCGGGTGGCCCGACGCGACTCGGCGAGCAGCATGAGCGCGAGTAGCCCCATGACCTCCGGTTCGTCGGGCATGAGCTCGGCCAGGAGCCGTCCGAGGCGGATGGCGTCGGTGCAGAGGTCCTCGCGAACGAGCCGGTCGCCCGAGCTCGCGCCGTGTAGCCCTCGTTGAAGATGAGGTAGACGACGGCCAGCACCGCCCGGGTGCGGTCCGGGAGGTCGGCCTCGTTCGGACCCGGTAGGGGATCCGCGCGTCGCGGATCTTGCCCTTGGCCCGGACCAGCCGCTGGGCCATGGTCGGCTCGGGTACCAGGAAGGCGCGCGCGATCTCCGCGGTGGACAGCCCTCCCAGCAGCCGGAGCGTCAGCGCGACCTGGACGCCAGCGGCGAGCGCAGGGTGGCAGGGCGCTTCAGTGCGCTACGCCCGCCCAGGTGGCGAGGTCGGGCAGCCCCGCGGTACGCCGCGCGTCGGTGCGCGCCAGCGTCGCCAGGGTCTCGTGCACTGTGGGGTGGTAGCGCACCCACTGCGGCGACGCGGCCCGCGCCCGCCGCAGCGCGTCCAGGCACCGCGCCCGGTCGCCGTGCAGCAGGTAGGCCCGCGACAGGTCGACCCACCACGAGGCGTTGCGGTTGCGGTCCGTCGGACCGCTGGGCAGGGTGGTGACCTCCCTGGCCCGGACCAGCGCCGCGGTGCCGTCCTGGGTCTCCATGGCCACCGCCATCCAGTGCATGTCGGCGTTGAGCGCACTGGCGATGACGTTGGGATACGGGTGTGCCGGCAGCCGATGTGACCGGGTCCGGGTGCGTGCCTCGGTCACCAGCGTGTCGGCGGAGTCGCGGTCACCCTGCCGCGCGCAGACCACCGCCTGACGGAGCTGCAGCTGCACCCGCACCGCGTCGGCCCGCTCCCCCGACAGCTCAGCGATCCCGCGCTCGGCGCGCTGTAACGAGCGGAACGCCGAATCGAAGTGACCCCAGCGCATCTGGAGCTGTGACCGGCGGAAAGCGGCGACCGCGGGGCGCAGCGGGTCGCCGGACGCGGCCGCCGCGGCATGGTGCCGCTCGACGGCCATCCCGATCAGGTCGGTGCAGCCGTAGCGTCCTGCGGCGGCCTGCACCGCCGAGTAGGTGTCGGCGAGCAACGCGTGGGTGCGCTCCGCGTGCTCGGTGCCGGGTGCGGCGTCCCGGGCGTGGCTGTACAGCTGGTGCAGCAACTCGGGCAGCAGCGTGGTCAGCCGGTCGTAGCGACCGGCGCGCCACAGCCGCTCCGCGCTCGCGAAGGTCGACGCCAGGTCCGGCAGCGGGCGCACGTCACCCGTCAGTTGCGGATCGTCGTAAGCGTCCATCGCCGCCCGCAGCGCCGGCGCCACCGTGCTGTCGTCCTCCTGGTGCTGGCGGTGCACCTGCTCCTGCCCGAGCAGCCACCGCAGCTGCACCCCCAGCTCGCGGGCGGCGGCCGTGGTGAAGGCGTGGCTGGCCGGTTTGGTGCCCTGCTCGACGTGGCGCACCAGCGATACCGAGAAGTGTGTCCCCGCGGCCAGGTGGTCCTGGGTCAAGCCCTTCTCCCGCCGGGCCTGGGCGATGCGCGCCCCGATGTGCCCGATGACCTCCATGACCGCTCTCCCTCGCTAGTCGGGTCAGCGCGACCTGATGGCTGCCCAGCGTAGTGGTGGGAGGCCGGTGGGAGCTGAGCATCCCGGTAGCGCGGGAGGTAGCGTGCGACCGGGAGCGCGGACGGGTCACGGCGGCGCGTCCAAAGACGTCCAGAAAGTCCTCACCGGTGGGGTTGACGCCGGGTCTCCCTGGGGCGGGTTGTCTCGATTGGTGGTCAATCGGGGAGCTGTCTGGGATAATGTAGGATGTGACCGAAATTGACCGCACACTTGTACTGTGGGACGTCGACCATACCCTCATCGAGAATTCGGGCGTCAGCAAAGCGACATACTCCCGCGCGTTCGAAATGTTGACTGGTCGGTCGAGTGCTGTTCCGCCGGCTACAGACGGTCGGACGGACTTCGAGATATTGAGCAATCTCTTCGAGGTGAACTCGCTCACTGCTCCGCCACAGTATCGAAGAGCGTTCGAGCGTGCCCTGACTGCTGCGATGAACGAGAATTGCGAGGGGTTGAAGGCGCGTGGATATGCGCTTGCCGGTGCGGAAGATACGTTAGCAGCACTGGCGCGGATTCCCAACGTCATCCAGTCAGTGCTTACGGGAAACATTGCGAATAACGCAAGAGAAAAACTCGCGGCATTCAGTCTCGATCTCTACCTCGACTTAGATGTTGGTGGGTATGGATCGGACGATATTGTTCGCTCCAGGCTGGCTGCGTTCGCTTGCCGTAAAGTCTTCGAGCGATACGGTGTGGAGTTTGATCGGAGTTCAACTATAATGATTGGTGACACGGTGCGCGATGTACGTGCAGCTCTTGATGGAGACGCCTCGATTATCGGAGTAGCCACGGGTCCGAACAGCTCATGTGAGCTGTTGGATGCCGGGGCGAACGCTGCGATAGAGAATCTCGAAGACTTTGACGAATTCATTCGCGTATTACATAAGGTACGTGGGGGTGAGAGCTAGCTGGTTGGCCTGTTGGGGATTGGATAGGACTCTTCGGACCACACCAGTTCGAAGCTACGGGCGTAGGTGTCGAAAAGGTCGCAGTTCTCGACGCTGCGCAGATGTAGTATCGGCGCCATGTAACCGTACGTCCCGTAGACGTGCTGGTTTACCAGCATCTGATTGTCGAATCGGAAAATCGAATTGTAGAGCGACGTCTGGTGCAGGTGAAACTCGATGCCCGGTACGTCTGTTAGTGGGCGGTAGTACGCCAACGCCATTCGAATGCGGGCGGGTATCGCATCGAACAGGCGCTCTTCTCGTCCTCGAAGCTCCATTGCAGGTGAGTCCGGGTCTCCCATCAAGATGCGAACCTTCGTGCCGTTCGTCGCCTTGTGTTTGATAATGCTGATTGCTTCAGGGTTCTCCTCGGGGAGAAAGAGGCTGGCGTTGGCGAACAGATCGATCTGTTGCTGCGCTCCGACGATCAAGTCGAACCAGAGGTGCTTGGGTGTCTCAAATCGATGAGGGTAGAGTGCGATTACTTCACTGGGATTTGGTCCGCTCCTCGGCTGCTCCAGCTCCGGCCAAAGCCAGTCTGCAGGTACGTTGAGCAGGTTTGCAGCGCGCTGTGCGGTATTACGGTGTGGTGTTCGTCCTTGTGTAACCCACCGCTGAACTGTCTTCCGGTCGACCCCCAGTTCGTCCGCGAGCGTCTCTTCCGAGTATGTATTGGCCCTGAGCGTCGACCTCAGTCGATCATTACGCCTCATGTGCTTACCTTCCGTTGAGCGATCAGGGACGTTCCGAGGGACACTCTAGTAGACGCGAAGTGTCCCTAGAAGCCGCTGAGATGGTGTGTCGGCGTCCTTCCGTACCCGGTTGTCTTGGTGTTGCGCACCCGATGGGGTGCGAACCATTACAGGAACTCCTGGGAAGGGAGCCGTGCCATGAAGCTCAGAGTCATCGGACCTGAATCGTGGCGGTGTGATGGGCCGGTCGGGCCCACCTCCCGGGCGGAGCCTGCCGCTGCGGGCGGTGGCCGGCGGTGACGCCGCAGCCCGGGAACACTGCGATACCTCCGACCAGCGCGAGGACGGCGTGAGGTGCCCGACCACGCCAACACCACCTCATCAGTCGAGCCAGCTCAGCAGGCGAAGAGCGCAGTCGTGACTGAGCCGTCACCGATCGAGGTGCACGTGCGCCGCCACGAGGACAAGACCCTCGTCGAGATCCAGGAATGGGGGCTGGTCGCCGACCAGCCCCAGGACGCCATGGTCGAGCAGACGGCGCAGCAGCTGCTCATGGACCACTTCGGGCTGGCGCCGCACATCGCACAGCAGGTGCGGCTGCGCGTGACGGTCGAGCCCTCGTCGAGCGACCCACTATGAAGGAGCAGGTCCCCGTGGTCGGACAGACCATGGTGGCGCTACGGCGCAGCTGCTGATGCGGCGGTGAGAGCCATCAGCGGCCCGGGAGTGCGGTGGGCATTGTCCACGTTGGACCGGCAGCGCCACGCGCTGCGCGACGACGCCGCGACCCGATCGGCGTGGCGCGTGATGACCCCGGCCGGCCGTCGGTTGAGTGCCGTCTTCCCGGTTCCCGGCGGCCGGTCGGCCTTCCAGCGCAGACCGGCGGCCACCTCTGGTCGGGCCGGGTCCGAGGTGGGCAGCCACGCCGGGTGGCCTCGCGCGGACGGTGGCGGTTGAGGTGCGACCGGTCTGGATCACGTCGACGACCGATGACCGCGATCACGCGGTCACGCTGGATGCGATGGAGTCGGCACGGGCGACGGGCCGGTTCTGGGCGATCTGCGGCGCGAGCGTGCTGCCGGTCTCCATGGTCGCCCCGCCAGGTCGCCGCTGCCGTCACTGCGTCCAGATGCTCACCCAGCCTGCCAGACGGCAGCACCGCAAGCGGGGCCGCCATGCTCGGCCGGGCCTGGTGCGGCGGCTGTTCACCCGAACCCGTTGAGGACCTCCACGTCGAACTGGCCCAGGCGCTCGGGATCGGCGAGCACGTCGATTGCGACGATCTTCCCGCGCGTGAGCGGAGCAGCGTGAAGGCGCTCCTCGACGCCGGCGCGGAAGCCCAGCATGAGGTCAAGGATGTCGGTGGGGGCAAGCTGATCGCATCCGTGAGGGACGCAGACGGCAACGTCATCGGCCTCATCCAGTCGGCCTGAGAACTGTCTCTTCGTGACTTCGGTGAGACGGGTAGGCATCCGGGAGCGTCGGGCGCGATTGGCGCTACGCCACCGGCTGGTCTCGGCCGTTTGGGCCGGGAGCGTGGTGGAGGTGGCCCGCAGCCTCGTGGCCTTGCACTCCACCGATCCGGCGTCGGTGGTCCTCACCGCTGCGGCCCGGGTTCGGGCCGGTGGAGCCGAGATCGACGCCTTCGAGCGTGCCCTCTACGACCAGCGGACGCTGGTGCGGATCCTGGGCATGCGTCGGACGATGTTCGTCGTGCCTCGCGAGCTCGTGCCCGTGGTGCAGGCGGCGTGCACCCGGGCCATCGCCACGTTGGAGCGCCGCAGGCTCGTCCAGCTGCTCGAACAGACCGGTATCACCGGTCCCGGCGACGGTGAGAACTGGCTGCGGCAAGCCGAGGAGGCGACAGTCGACGCCCTGCTCGCTCGAGGCCAGGCGGTCGCCTCCGAGCTGTCTGCGGCCGTGCCCGCGCTGCGGGCGCAGTTCTCGTTCGGGAAGGGCAAGAAGTGGGCCGGTACCCAGAGCATCTGCACCCGGGTCCTGTTCCTCCTGGCGGCGGACGGTCGGATCGTGCGTGGCCGTCCTCGCGGTTCGTGGACCAGCAGTCAGTACCGATGGGTGCCGATGGAGTCGTGGTTCGACGGTGGCGTGGGTGACCTGCCCGCCGCCGAAGCCCAAGCCGAGCTGGCCCGCAGGTGGCTGGCCGCCTTCGGACCGGCAACGGCCGCCGACTTGAAGTGGTGGACGGGCTGGACGGGCGCGGAGGTGAAGCGGGCCCTAGCCCAGGTGCGACCGGCCGAAGTCGAGGTCGAAGGCGCCGGGAGAGAAACCGGCTTCGTCTTGGCCGACGACCTGGATCCCGTGCCTGCGCCCGAGCCGTGGGCGGCGCTGCTGCCAGCCCTCGACCCGACCGTCATGGGCTGGCCCGACCGAAGCTGGTTCCTCGCCAGCTACGGCCCCGCTCTCTTCGACCGCTCCGGTAACGCCGGGCCGACGGTGTGGTGGGACGGCCGGGTCGTCGGCGGCTGGGCCCAGCGCCTGGACGGCGAGATCGCCTTCCGGCTCCTGGAGGACATCGGCACCGACGGCGTGGCGGCGGTGCAGACAGCCGCCGACCGGCTCGGAGCCTGGCTCGGCGACGTGCGAGTGACGCCCCGCTTCCGGACGCCGCTGGAGAGGGAGCTGTCGGCCGACTGATCACCAGCTCGCGGAAGCGAGCTCCAGCCGACACCCGCCGCGGATCACACCTACGAGTACGCTTCCCAAGCTACTCGAAGTGCAGGTCGAAGCCGTTGACGCTCATGAAACGCTCGACCAGCTCAGCGTCGCTGAGCTCGTCCACGGGCGTGTGCAGGCCGATGGGCTCGGGCCCGTAGACCTCGGCGGCGATGTCCAGCTCCCGATCGAGCAGCCATCCCGACTGGCTCGACAGGGTCTCGTCGAAAGCCTCTTCGTCCATAACCCAAGCTTAACGGCGCCGGGTGCGCCGGTGGACGGGCTACGACTTGTCCAGGGCGGGGACGGCACTCATGGGGAAGGCGGGACTGAGCCTCAATCAACACCCGAATGCGATCGGCAGCGGTCGCAGCGACCACGGCCTCGACCGCCGAGAATGTGCGGGGCAGCGGAAGGGCCTGCGCGGTCAGTACCCCAGTGTCGAGCACCACGTCCACCTCGGGCGACCTCGGTTCCCTCGTGCGGCAAGGCTTCGATCAGTTCGAGGCCCGCCTGTCGCGCGGCCCGGTGCGCTACAGGCTCGAGCTCCAACCCGGTCAGAACGACGACCCGATCACCGACGTCGCCGCCCCGTAGCCCGATTACCGGGAGCGAGTCATCGTTGGACACCTCGAACTCGCCCGGCTGATCACCCTCGATCATGGCCGCGCGCCGCGGCGTGTGCGACGTCTCCGTCGCCGAACGCACCGGCTGCGCCCGATGCTTGCCTCAGCGCTCGCCGACGTGGACCCGGCGGCGGGCCCGGTGCTCGGCGTCGGCACCGGGATGGGACCAAGGTGATTGCCGATCTGGCGCCGGGCGCGGACATCGTCGCCGTGGAGCCGTCGGTATTTCTGCGGGTCGGTCTTGTTCGGCTGGCCGACAACCCTGACTTGCAGCAGAGTCACCGTGTTGGCCACGGACACACTCGAGGTTGTCCTGCCCGGAGGATCGGCGGCGCGGTCGCGATGAACATGATCGGCCACCTCGATTGGCCGACCGCACCGGAACTCTGGCGACGGTTGGCAGCCGAAACAGTGTGGCCCAGACAATCACGCGGTTACGATGGTCAGCCCTTCGTGCTCCGCAAAGTCGGAGAAGTCTTTGACGTTCAAGGTTGCCAGGGAAAGGTCGAGCGCGAGACAGCAGGCGGCGATCCATGTATCGTTTGTGGGTCGTGGCTGGCCGCGACGTTCAGCGAAAGCAGAAATCTCACCCCATACGCGGGACACATTGTCCGTGCTGTGTGCCACGCCGACCCCGCTTAGCCAATTGGTAAGATGCGCTCGGCGAGATGGCCCCACTTCCTCCATTCGATCCACTTGGTGAGTTCACCCAGGGTCACGAAGGTGATGACAGGTTCGTGACCAGCGAGGCGGGCGAACAGGGCTGGTGGAAGGTGGCGCTTGAAGCTGAGTGAGGCGACGTCGGTATCCAGGACGATGGGAGCCACGGTCACGCCAGGTCGGCGCGGCGTGCCGCGTAGGTATAGGTGAGGAATTCTTCCAACTCTTCGTCGGTTTCGAAGATGCCGTCACAAGCCAGATCATCCTCCGATTGGATCGGCCGGATACCTTTACGTCGTAGCTGCTCGTCGAGGGTCTCAGTGCCACCGGTCGAAGGCTGGCGCGGGTAATCCGCATCGTCTGTGGTCATCTCACCTCCAGGGGCCCCTGCCAGTATCTTCACTGCGTCGACAACATCACGGCGCTGGGTTCATGTTCGTCGGCGCCGGCACTGTCGATCTCTGTCCTGACCCTCAGTGTAGCTGGACCGACCAGTCGGCGTGAGGTTGTGCAAGCGCCTGTCGTGGTCATCAGTTTCACTGATGGGAGAACGACGGGGCGAAGATGACAAGGCGAGGAGCGACGATGGCTGGAGTCATCGAGGTGATGCCCGAGGACCTGGCTGCCCGGCTCCACCGTCCTGACGGCTGTCGGGTTGAGCGAGCCCGAGTTGTACGCCAGCATCGATGATCACAGTGCTCACGCCGGAGGAGTGGGAGGCCTGGGCCGAGCTCAGGGCGCATCCTGAGAGAAATCACGTCGGAGACAGGAACGCCGCGTGCGGGCATAGCTGCCGAGCGGCCACCGCCAACATGGCGAGCGCGCCCCTGGATTGTCGCGCCGGGTAGTCAGCCGCGGCGAGCGCGAGCGCGCCGCTTGCCCTCGTGCATCGCCTGGACCCGGGCAACCGGGATCGCGCGGCCCTCCTCGATCAGGTCGGAGCTCAACGGCTGCGGCTTGGGCATCCGGTCGGCCCACGGGTCACCGTCGGCGATCAACCGCGCCGCGGTGTGCACGGTGAAGTCGGCCGGTGCAACGCGATCGAGCTCCCCCCACGCCACCGGGAACGACACCGGTACGCCCGGCCGAACGCGCGGGCTGTACGCCGCCACCACCGTTGCCCCGCCGGCCCGGGTCGAATCGAGGAACACCTTGCCTGCGCGGTCGTCCCGGATGAACGCCGTGGTAGCAAGCGCGGGGTCGAGTCGCTCGGCACGCGCCGCGAGCGCGCGGGTCGCCGCAGCCATGTCCTCGATCGTCGCCGACGGCTCGATCGGTACGAACACGTGCACGCCCTTCGCCCCACTGGTCTTGACCGCACCCACCAAGCCGGCATCGGCCAAGGCCTGGCGAACCAGGTGGGCAGCGCGCACAGCCAACCCGAACCCATCCGCGGACGGCGGGTCGAGGTCGAGCACGAGATGGGTGGGGTGGTCCCAGCGATCAGCGCGCATCAACGTCGGGTGGTACTCCACCGCACGCTGGTTGCCGAACCACAGCAACGTGCGACGATCGTTGCACAGCGCATAGGACACCTCGCGCTTCGAGGTCTCCGCCCACAGCGGCACCGTCGGCACCCACGGCGGGGTGTACTTCGGGACGTTCTTCTGCATGAACGGCGCCTGGCCGCGCAGCACCCGGACCACCGACAGCGGCCGATCCCGCAGCTCCGGGATGATCCGGTCACCAACGGCGTCCAGATAGTCCACCAGATCCCGCTTGGTCGCGTCCGCCCCGTCGAACAGCGGTTGGTCGAGGTTGGTCAGCGACACTCCGTCCCGCACCTCATCGCCGCTCATCGGATGACCTTCCCACTGATGCCGTCTGGACGCGAGAGGCGACGTAGGGTGCGGGTCCAGCCGACGTGCACGGCGCCAAGACTGCGGGTTGCCAGGCGTCATCCGCCCGCACGGTCAGTCTCGCCTGTGGCAGGATGCCGCGGGTGCGTTTCCATGCTGATCTGCATATTCATTCGAAGTACTCCCGGGCCTGCAGCAAGCACTGCGATCTGGAACATCTGACCTGGTGGGCGCGACGCAAGGGCATCAGGCTGGTGGGGACCGGGGACTTCACCCACCCGGCCTGGTTTGGTCATCTGCGAGAGAGTCTCGTGCCGGCGGAGCCGGGGCTGTTCCGGCTGCGTGAGGATCTGGACCGGGAGATCACCCGCAGGCTGCCTCCGAGCGTGGCTGCCGCCGAGGTGCGGTTCATGCTGTCGGTGGAGATTTCCACGATCTACAAGCGTGGTGAGCTGACCCGAAAGGTCCACCACCTGGTGTATGTGCCCGACTTCGATGCGGCTGCGGAGTTCAATCGCCGGCTCGGCCGGATCGGCAACCTGGGTTCTGACGGGCGCCCCATCCTCGGCCTGGATTCCCGTGACCTGCTGGAGATCACCCTGGAATGCGGCGACGGTGCCTACCTGGTGCCGGCGCATGTCTGGACGCCATGGTTTGCCGTGCTGGGCTCGAAGTCCGGGTTCGACGCGGTCGAGGACTGCTATGTCGACCTCGCCGACCACATCTTCGCGCTGGAAACCGGACTGTCCAGCGACCCGGTCATGAATTGGCGGATCTCTGGTCTTGACCGCTACCGGCTGGTGAGCAACTCCGATGCGCATTCGCCTCCCATACTCGGCCGCGAGGCCACGGTGTTCGACACCGACCTGGATTACTTCGCGATCCGGCGGGCCCTGGAAACCGGTGCCGGGCATGCGGGATCGGTCGAGTTCTTTCCCGAGGAGGGCAAGTACCACGTCGACGGGCATCGTAAGTGCGCCGTCCGGATGGAGCCGCAGCAGACCCGCGAGCACGGCGGGGCCTGTCCCGAATGTGGCAAGCCGCTCACGGTCGGCGTGCTGAGCCGGGTCGAGGAACTGGCCGACCGGCCGGAAGGCATCCGGCCGCAGGGCGCCGCCGGCTTCCGCAGCCTCGTCCCGCTACCGGAGATCATGAGCGAAATCCTCGGTGCGGGACCGAAGAGCAAGACGGTGCTCGGGCAGATCGACAAGCTCACCGCCGCCTTGGGGCCTGAGCTGGTGATCCTTCAGGACACCCCGCTCGACGACATCGAAGCACGCTCGCCGCTGCTTGCGCAGGCCGTTGCCAGGCTACGCCGCGGTGCGGTGATCCGGGAGGCCGGATATGACGGCGAGTACGGCGTGATCAGGCTCTTCGAACCCGGCGAGCTGAAGCGGATCAGCGCGGTCACCGCCCCGGCGCTGTTCGACGACGCGCCGTTCGGCGCGAGCCAGCCCCTCTCGGCCCCGCCGAAACGCACGGCCACGGTTCGGCCGGAGCCAGCCCCGCCCGTCGAGACGCAATCGCCGCAGCAGCCGCAGGTGCGCGGCACGGGGTCCCCGCTCGATGGGCTCGATCCCGAGCAGCGAGCCGCCGCCGAGATCACCGAAGGGCCGCTGCTGATCGTCGCCGGCCCGGGGACGGGCAAGACCCGCACGCTGACGCACCGCATCGCGTACCTGGTCACAGCGCACGGCGTGGTGCCGCAGCACAGCTTGGCGATCACCTTCACCCGCCGCGCGGCCGAGGAGGTAGCGCAGCGGCTCGCCGCGCTGATGCCCGAGCAGGCGCCCGCGCTGACCATTGCCACCTTCCACTCCCTCGGCGTGCGCATCCTGCGGGAACAGCATGAGCGGGTCGGGCTGAGCCCGAACTTCGGTATCGCGGATCAGGCCCAGCAGCTGGCCATCGCGACCGAGCTGACCGGCGACGAGCAGAACGCTCGGCGCCTGCTCACCGGCCTTTCTCGGCAGCGCCGAAGCGGCGAGCCAGCAACGGAGTTCGCCGCCACCGCAGACCGCTACATCACGGCGCTGCGGCAGCGGGATCTGGTCGACTTCGACGATCTCGTCGCGCTGCCGGTCATGCTCTTGGAGTCCGACGCGGATCTGGCTGCTGCCTACCGTGATCGGTACCCGAGGATCTCGGTCGACGAGTACCAGGACGTCGACGAGCAGCAATACCGCTTGCTGCGCCAACTCGCGAGCCCGCAGGGCAACCTCACCGCGATCGGTGACCCGGACCAGGCGATCTACCGGTTCCGTGGCGCCGACGTCGGGTTCTTCCTGCGTTTCCAGCAGGACTTCCCGGGCGCTCACACCGTGGCGCTCACCCGAAGCTACCGGTCCGGCGCGACGATCCTGACCGCGGCCCTGCAGGTGATCTCCCCGACGACCCTGGTTCCGGACCGCGCGCTGCGGCCGATGGGTGCCCACGCAGACTGTCTGGTCGGGCTGCACCATGCGCCCACCGAGCAGGCCGAGGCGTCGTTCGTGGTGCGCACGATCGAGCAGTTGCTGGGCGGGGTGTCGTTTCACTCACTCGACAGTGAACGAGTCGACTCCGACGGCACGGGGGTGCTGGGCGGATTGGGTTTCTCCGACTTCGCCGTGCTGTACCGGACCGACCGCCAAGCACGCGTCGTGATGGACGCGCTGACCAGGGCCGGCCTGCCGTTTCAGAAGCGCTCGCACGACCGGCTGGCCGATCGGCCGGGGGTGCAGCGGATTCTCGGTGAACTGACCTACGCATCGCCCAGCGGTACGGAGCCGATGCCGGTCCTGGAACGTCTGGGACACGCCGCACACGCTGTCCTGCACCACCTCCCGGCCGCCGAAGGAGAAAGCACCGCCGAAGAAATCCATGCCGCCGTCGACCTGCTCAAGCCGCTGGCCGGCCGATGCGGCGATGACCTGGAGCGGTTTCGTACCGAGCTGTTACTCGGCGTCGAAGTGGATACCTGGGATCCCCGCGCCGACCGGGTCTCGCTGCTGACGCTGCACGCCGCCAAGGGACTGGAGTTTCCGGTGGTGTTCGTGGTGGGCTGTGAGGACGGGCTGCTGCCGTTGCGCTGGCCGGGAACCGCGCCGGACGAGGCCGACGAGGAGCAGGTACGCGAGGAACGCCGGCTGCTGTTTGTCGGCATGACTCGTGCCCAGCAGCACCTCTACCTCAGTCACGCCGCCCAACGGGTACGCCACGGCACCGTCCGGCAGACCAGCCGATCACCGTTCCTGGCCGACCTCGATGCCGCTGTGTGCAAGCAGCTCGGCGACGCCGTGGCCCGCCAGAAGCCCCGAGACACTCAACCCCGCCTGTTGTAAGGATTGAACGCAGTACTCCTCACCGGGTGGGGAGGATCTGCGCGCCTTCGCCGGCGGGTGCGGCGGGCCGGTTTCCGATGGTCGTGCATGGGAGCCTTCCAGCATGGTGCTGCCACATAACACAACCGATGGACGTGCGGTCTATGTCGCCCTTGGCGACTCGATCTCCATCGACGACTACGCCGGCGGCGAGGGTCGCGGCGGTGCGAGCCTGCTGGCGCGCAACCGCGACGACGACTTCCCCGAGTGGCGCGGTCGGGACCTGGCGACACTCGATCCCACCCTGGCTTACCACCTGCTCGCCACGGACGGTGGCACCACGGACACGCTCTTGGATTCTCAGCTTCCGCAGCTGGAGACGTCCGCCATCGCGCCCACGGTCGTGACGCTCACCGTGGGCGGCAACGACCTGCTCGGGGCCTACGGCGACACCCAGCGCGCTAGAGAGGTGGTGTCGGTGGTGCGCATGCGCGTCCGGCAGGTCCTCGCGAGAGTACGCAGCGTTCTCCGGCAGCCCAGCGACCCGGTGATCGTCGGCACCGTCTACGACCCCAGTGATGGCACGGGCGACGCGCTGCGGATGGGCCTGCCGCCGTGGCCGGAGGCCGTCGACGTGGTGGCCGAGCTGAACGCCGAGCTTCGGGGAGTCGCTGCGGAGCACGGGGCACGGGTTGCCGACATCCACGGCTACTTTCTCGGTCACGGGCTGCGGGCCGGGAACCCGGCCCAGGGTGATCCCCGGCCGGCCAACCGGGACCTGTGGTTCTGCGATGTCATCGAGCCCAACGCGTGGGGAGCCAGTACGGTGCGCGCGGCATTCTGGGACGCCCTTCACGCCGGCTGATGTCATGGCGCCGCCGATCGAGCCACGGCGGCCGTACCCTGATCGGTCACGTGTCGGCCGTCGACTGCTGCACGGTCTGGACTTGGCCCGCGCCTGCTGTCCGGCAGCATCATCGGCTGGGCCGCCAGCCGTGGCTGGCCGTGCGTTTCAGCAGGCTGTTCGCTGAGACCTGACCACCGCAACCCACCGTGTCCAGGTAGGTGGAGTGCGACACCGCGTCGTGAGGTCCGGCTCAGCCGTACATCAACGATCCTGGCGTCGTGAGGGACTGGCCGGTCTCGAGCCACGTCTTCAGGCCGGAGAGGATCATCGGCCAGCCGCCGTAGAGCTCGTTGTTCGCGCCCTCGCGCAGCTGGTCATGAGTCACGGTCAGGCGGCAGGAGTCGCCGATGGGCTCGATCTCCCACGTGACCCTCGAGGTGCCCTCGCTCCGTACCTCCTCGCTCCAGAGCGCAAGCATGCTGTGGACCAACCGGCGAGGGGGATCGACCTCGAGGATCTCTCCCTCGCCGAGCAGTCCGTCGGCGTTGGGGTGGCTCATCTCCAAGCGCGAGCCGGGCGTCCAGTCCGAGCTGACCCGGGAACCGAAGTTGTACTTGCTCCTGATCTCGCCGTCGGTGATCGCCTCCCAGAGGCGCTCCGGGGTCGGGCGGAGGTAGATCTCGAATACCTTCTCCATGGGACGCACCCATCTGCTCTTGAGTCCGCTGAGCGCAGCCGCCCAGGGCTCGGCGTACTTGCTCACCCAACGGTCGTGGACCAGCCGGATGGGGACAGGATTGAGGAAGTGGATCTTCTCGCGGCCTCGTCGCTTCGTGACCACCAGGCCGGCCGCCTCGAGCTGCTTGAGGTGCTTCATGACGCCGAAGCGCGTCATCGGGAAGCGCTCCTGGAGTGCGCTGAGCGTTTGCCCGTCCTCGCGGAAGAGCTCGTCGAGCAGGCTCCGCCGCGTCGGATCGGCGAGAGCCTTGAACACCTCGTCCACAGGCCGACGATACGTGACCTTTAGGTCACACGTCAACGGGCCGAGACCACCGATCTACTCGGAGTGTGAGGACGCCGGAGCCGTGCGCATCCGTGAAGTGCCGTTCCCAACGCACGCACATCGGCATGGGCCCCGCGCGCCGCAGCGGCTGCGCCAAGCCGAGGCAACTCTGGTCGTGCCTTGGCCCGCTTCCGGTGCGGCGGCGAGCACGCCGCGCACGAACCCGGCGAACCCGCCGCCGGTCTCCACGCGCGAACCGCCCAGCCAACCGATCGAACAGCGTGGTCCACCTCGATACCGCGTTCCGCCAGCCGCTCCTCGACGCGGACCCAGCGAGCCCGGACCTTGCCGCCGACACTCGGACGAGGCGACGGTCAACCCCCAGCGCGGCACGCCAGGTGGCCCCATCACTGCAACCGGGTTCCATGATCGTGGCGGGCGACAGTGTTGGCGGGTCCCGACCTGATGCAGCGCCGCAGCGGACGCGAGGACCGGTTATTGCTCCGGTTCACCGCGGCGCTTGCGGTACAGCGCCCACCCGAGGATCACCAGCGATATCGCCGCGACGACGCCGAACACTACGGCCACCGGGACCGACCCAAGCCGGATGAATATCCATGTGACGAAGGCGCTGAAGACCACCGCGATGGCCGCAATCCCGGCGTGTAGTCGAAGCGCTCCCTGCCCCTCGACCGACGCCTCATGAGGACCGGGGCCGCCGGTGGCCGGGACTGTGCGCCTATCACTCTTCTGTGCAACGCGCCTGCTGCTCATGCCTCCCGGGTACCCGGCGAGCGCCTGCTAAACACCGACTTCCGGACGGCACTGCCGTGGCGCTGATCGCAACCCGCTGCTGGCGCTCTGGTTCCGCCCGCCGAGCCCGACGGTGTTCGGTCCAAAAATCCTGAAACCTACCGGGCGGCGCCGTCGCCGCGCTAGTCCAGCGCCAACAGTGCGCTACAGTAGCGCTATGGCGACGATTCAGGTGCGTGACGTACCGGACGATGTGGCCGAGACGTACCGGCGTCGGGCGCAGGCGTCCGGGAAATCGCTGCAGTCCTACATGCGGGAGCAGTTGATCGCGATGGCGCGACGCCGGGACAAGGCTGAGGTCATGGCGGTCGTTGAGCAGGCGTTGGCCCAGGACCCGGCACCCGGGTTGGGTGAGGACACGATCCGGGCTGGTCTGCGGGAGTTGCGGAGTGAGTGAGTATGTCGTCGACGCCGCCGCTGCCGTGAGTGCGTTGGCCCGCAAGGACGCCATCGGCATCGCGGCGCACAAGCGGATTGCCGAGGCGACCTGTCATGCTCCCCATCTTCTCGACGCCGAGGTGGGTCATGTCCTGCGCCGGGGTGAACGTGGCGGAGAGATCGGCGAGGAGACCGCGCGCACCGCGCTGCGCGCGCTGCCGGAGATGATCGACTACCGCTACCCGCACACGGGACGGCTGGCGGAACGGGCTTGGGATCTGCGGCATACGATCACCTTCTACGACGGGCTGTATGTCGCGCTGGCCGCAATGCTGGATGTGCCGCTGCTCACCGGAGACGTCAGACTCAACAAGGCCCCCGGCCTGTCATGTGCGGTGACGCTGATCAACTGACTCCTCGCCCTGTGGGGCCGGGTGCGGCCGGTTCAGTAGTAGTGCCGCAGGGTGGGCCACACTGCCGACCAAGGTGCCGCCAGCCGGGTGCAGAGCGCGATACGAGTGCCCTGCTCCTCGTTGTCCACCCCGGCGCCGTTGTCGTTGCGTGCCAGTACCTGGCACCCGCGCAGCGCGTGCGGCACGGCTGTGTCGGTGAAGCGGCCGACGAGCAGCACCGGACCGGTCATCATGTCCGGTGGTGGGCCCCAGTCCGCGTAGGACATGTGCCCGGAGTAGGGCCTGGGCAACCCGCGTGCGGGGCCGTACCGCTCGATGGCGCCTGCCTGACCGTAATTCCTGGTGAAGATCACGGCGGTGGGTCGCCGGTCGGGCGGGACCTGTCGCCAGGCGCCGGCGACGGTGTCAACGAAGCGGGGCCAGCCGACCTGCTCGCCGGCCTCCTTGTTGACCGCCAGGACCGGGCCGAGCCGGTCGGCCGGCAGTACCGGAAGTCCGATCAGCACCGACACCGCGACCGCGATGGCTGTCGCGGCGCCGACCGCAGCCCGGCGGCCCCGGCCACGGCCCAGCCAGCGCAGCGTCGGTTCGGCGCCGGCCGCTACCAGCACCAGCAACACCGGCACGGCGTAGTACGGCTTGCCGCCCAGCAGCAAGATCTCGACGCACAGCACCGGGTAAGCCAGTGCGAAGCCCCGCGCCCACCGCAGCTGCGGGTCGCGCCACAGCCGCACCAGCCCAGCCACCCACACCGGCACCAGCAGCGGCGAGAGGTAGACCAGCTGCTGGGGGACGAACAACACCCGGTTCTCCATGCCATCCTGGGCGCTGATCCCCGTGGCCACCGTGAGTTGCGGCCAGCCGTGGCCGGCCTGCCACACCAGGGTGGGCGCGGCCAGCAGCAGGGCAATCCCCACGCCGGCCGCCAGCCAGCCGCTGCGCAGCACCCGCCGGGGTCCGACGGCGAGCACCGACGCCCCGACCGCGGCCACCAGCAGCACCACCAGCCACTTGTTCAATAGGCCGACACCGACGGCCGCGCCCACCGCCAGCCACCAGCGCCCGTCACCGGTACGCAGTACCCGCAGCACCAGCAACCCGACCACCATCCACACCAGCAGGTCGGTCGACGCGGTCGACACCATGTGCGTGACCACCAGCACGTACGTCGACAGCGCCGTGCCCGCGGCGGTCAGCAGTTGCGCCCCGCGCCCGCCGCCGAACGCCCGGGCGACCAACGCCGCCACCACCACGGTCGCCGCCCCGATCAGCGTCGAGACCACCCGCAGCCCACTCGGACTGTCGCCGAACAACGCCGTCACAGCCCCGGCGAGCAGCGGAGTGAGCGGCGGCTGATCGACATAACCCCACGCCGGATGGTCGCCGGCAGCCAGGAAGTACAACTCATCACGATGGAACCCGTAGCGACCCGACAACGCGGTCAGCACCGCGACCTGCACGACCACGACCACCCCGACCGGACCCCAGCCGAACCGGGGCAATGGGCCGCTCGCCGTCGTGACCGGGGCTTGCGTGGACGGGGCGAGCGGTGCTGGTGCCTCTTCCCGCGCGGTGGGCTTACCCATGCGGTCAGGACCCACCGATGCCATGACGGCAGTCTGCGCCCGATCCAGTTCCATCCGTAGCAGACACAACGCTGTCCACCACTGCCTGCGGAAACTCAACCTCCGGACGTCGCCGCCTCGGCGGAGAGATGACATCCGGGCGTCGGGCAGGGTCGCCTTCGGAGTACCAGAGTGACAGGGAGCGACGTGTGGTCACCCGCGACGCCGGAACCTTGGGTGCTGGTGGACCTTCTCCAGGCCCTTGCGAGCCCCCTGTTGGGAGGCTCGGCGCCTGCTGGCGATGGCCGGCGTCTGGCGGGCTAAGGGATCGCATTAAATCAAGCACTTTTATGTAGAGTTTCACAAAGGTCCGTTCCGCCTCTTCATGAATCATGGCTGTGTTACTCTCGAGCCTCGTCGCGTGTCGTCTCCGTTGTTTACGGGTCACGTGTGGTAGTT
>JBOHGT010000336.1:0-4163 GCA_050700385.1 Pseudonocardiaceae bacterium
TCGGCCGTCAGGGCCAGCGGGAAGTTGGTGGTGTCGACCACCTGCACGTCGTGCACTCGCATCCCTGCGTGGTCGGTCGCCGTGTCACTGATCGGGTAGTTCTCGAACACGACCACGCTGTCGAACAGGCCGGCCCCGCCGGGCACCTCACTCCAGGCCTGCAGCTGGGCCAGCGAGACGAAGTCGAACTCGCGGGACTCGAGCTGGTCAGTCTGCAGCCCGCGAAGCCAGGAGACCACGTCCTGTCCACCGGGGACCTCGACCCTGGTCGGCACCGTGTTGATGAACATCCCGATCATCGACTCGACACCCGGCAGCTCAGCCGGCCGACCCGACACCGTCGTACCGAACACCACGTCACGCTCACCGCTGTACCGCGACAGCAGCAGCGCCCACGCACCCTGCACGATCGAGTTGACCGTCAGCCCGTTGCGCTTGGCCACCCGATGCAGCCGGGCGGACTCCTCGACGGCCAGCTCGACATCCACCGACTCCGAGGACTCGGCTCGGTGCGCCTCGACGGCCTGTCGGTCGCAGGGCAACCCGGTGGGCGCCCCGAAACCGGCCAGCACCCGCCGCCAGTACTCCTCGGCCCGCCGGTGGTCCCGACCAGCCAGCCACTGCAGGTAGTCGCGGAACGGGCGACGGGGGACCAAATGCGGCGTCCGGCCCTCCACGACGGCCGCGTACTGTTCGCCGACGTCGGCGAACATCTCCGCGTTGCTCCAGCCGTCGAGCAGCACATGGTGCGCGGTCCAGACCAGCAGCACCTCGTCGTCGGACAACCGGGCAAGGACCAACCGCATCAGCGGAGCCCTGGTGAGGTCCAGGCCCCCGGCACGGTCCTCGGCCACCACCCGTCGCCGTTCGGCTTCTCTGCCCTCGTCGGATAGGCCACGCCAGTCGTGGTGGGCGATGGGCACGGTGACCTTGCGGTTCACCACCTGCAGCGGCTCGTCGACACCGTCCCAGACCACACTGCTGCGCAGCACGGGTGTGCGGTCCACCACCCGCTGCCAGGCCGTTCCGAGCGCCTGCGGGTCCGACACTCCCGAAAGCTGCACGCACATCTGGTCGACGTAGGCGCCTGAGTCGGTGTCCACCAGGCTGTGGAACACCATCCCCGCCTGTAGCGGCGTCAGCGGGTAGACGTCCTCCACGTCGCGGCCGTCACCGGCGATCCGGTCGACCTGGCGCTGGTCAAGGCGGGCCAGCGAGTAGTCCGACGGGGTCCGCCCCCCCGCGTCCGGCTGCGCGCAGTGCTCGATGATCTCCCGCAGCGCCGCGAGCATGTCCTCGGCCAGCCGGGCCACCGTGGCCCGCTCGTGCACCTCCTCGGAGTACTCCCAGACGAGTTCCAGACACCTGCCCTCGACCCGTCCCAACACATCGAGCACAGTGGTCCGGGTCTCCTGCGGGCCGATGTCGGCCTGGAACCCGCCGTGTGACCCGTGCACCAACCCGTCGCCGTCGCCGCCGTCGGCCCCGTCGAACTGGCCGAGATAGTTGAAGCTGACCTGCGGGGTCACGTCGTCGGCCAACCCGCCGGCCTCGATCAGGTAGCGCAGTGCCCCGTAGCCCAGGCCACGCCGAGGTACAGCGCGCAGCTGCTCCTTGACCGACTTGAGCAGTCGGCCGAGATCGGAGTCGGCGGACACGTCCAGCGCGACAGGGAACTCCGTGGTGAACCACCCCACGGTGCGCGACAGGTCGACGTCGTCGAACAGGTCCTCGCGGCCATGCCCCTCGAGGCTGACCAGCACCCGGTCCCGCCCGGTCCAGGCGCTCAGCACCCGACCCAGCGCGGCCAGCAGCACGTCGTTGACCTGCGTGCGGTACACCCCGGGCACGTCTTGCAGCAGCGCCCGGGTCTGCTCCTGGTCCAACCGCACACTGAACTCACAGGTCGACGCGATGGTGTTGGCCCCCCCGGCGTCGGCCGGCAGCGTCGGGTCGCAGCCCTCGGTCACCCCCGCCCAGTGGTCGCGCTCGTCGTCGAACCCCCCGGCCGCGGCATGCTCGGCCAGCCGGGCCGCCCACTCCCGGAACGAGGCCGTCTTCATCGCCAGCCGGACGGTCCCACCGCGCGCCGCCTGCCGGTACGCGCTGTCGAGGTCCTCCAGCAGGATCCGCCACGACACCCCGTCGACGACCAGGTGGTGCACCGCCAGCAGCAGCACCGGCCGCCGCCCGGCGCCGAGGTCGAACAACACTGCCTTCAGCAGCGGCCCCGTCGCCAGGTCGAACCCGGCGTGAACCTGCTCGGCGACCCGCTCCATCACCGCCTGCCGGTCGGCGTCGCCCAGCGCGGACAGCTCCTCCACCCGCAGCAGCTCCACCGGCTCCACCGGCGCGTTGTGCTGGCGCCACTCCCCGTCGACGTGCTCGAACCGCATCCGCAACGCGTCGTGGTGCTCGACCAGCGCCTCGAGCGCGCGCCGCAGCGCCCCCGGATCGGCCCCCTCGACCAGCTCTAGCGTCCACGACTGGTCGAACCGCTGTGGACACACCGCCGTGGCCAACCACCACCGCTGGATCGGGGTCGACACCACCACACCGCTGACCGCGCCCTGCTCGACCACCTTCGGGGCCGCCCCCCCGGACACCGCCGCGGCCATTCCCGCCACCGTCGGATGGGTGAACACATCCCGCGGCATGACCCCCAACCCCGCCTGCCGGGCCCGCGACACGACCTGGATGCTCAGGATCGAGTCACCACCGAGCTCGAAGAAGTTGTCGTCCACCCCGACGCGGTCGACCCTCAGCACCTCGGCCCAGATCCCGGCCAGCACCGCCTCGGACTCGGTGCGCGGCGCAACGTAACCGGCACCGCCCACCACACCGAACTCGGGCGCGGGCAGGGCCTTGCGGTCCAGCTTTCCGTTGCGGGTCAGCGGCAACGCGTCGAGAGCCACGAACGCCGCAGGCACCATGTAGTCGGGCAACGAGCTGGCGACCAGCGTGCGAAGCTCGCCCGCAGCGGGCGCCGGCACCCCGGCGGCCGCCACGACGTAGGCCACCAGGCGCTTCGGAGCCGGCCCATCCGCGCGGGCGACCACCGCGGCCTCACCGACCTGCGGATGTCCCAGCAGCGCGGTCTCGATCTCGCCGGGCTCGATGCGGAACCCGCGGATCTTGACCTGCTCGTCGGCACGACCGAGGTACTCCAATAGTCCATCGGCGGTCCAGCGCACCCGGTCCCCAGTGCGGTACATCCGCGCCCCCGCCAGCCCGAACGGGCATGCCACGAACCGCTGCGCGGTCAGTCCCGCCCGTCCCAGGTAGCCGCGGGCCAGCTGGGCGCCTGCCACGTACAGCTCCCCGGCCACGCCCATCGGCACCGGGCGCAACGCGGCGTCCAGCACGTACGCCTGCTGGTTGTGCCCGGGTCTGCCGATCACCGGCCGGGGCGCGTCGGCCAGCCGGCAATAGGTCGCGTCCACGGTGGTCTCGGTCGGGCCGTAGTAGTTGTAGCCCGTGACGTCGGCTGCGGCGGCCAGCTCGCGCCACAGCGGCTCGCCCACCGCCTCGCCACCCAACAGGATCACCCGCGGGTGATGCCGCTCATCGGTCAGCAACCCGGCCGGGACCAGCTGCTGGGCGTAGGAGGGCGTCAGGTCGAGCAGGTCCACCCGCCGCCCGGCCACGTAGTCGACCAGCGCCGTCGGGTCCAGCCGCATCTCCTCGCCGATGACGTGCAGCTCATGGCCGTCGGCCATGAACAGCAGCCCCTCCCACGAGGTGTCGAAGGAGAACACCGCAGTCAACGCCACCCGCAGCCGCCTGCCCGCCGCGAGGGCCTCGGGTGCGAACAGCTCGGTGTGGTGGTCGAAGAACAGGTTGACCAGGCTGCGGTGCTCGACGAGCACACCCTTGGGGCGCCCGGTCGAGCCCGAGGTGTAGACCAGATAGGCCGCATTTCCCGGCAGCAGCCGACCCGGCCGATCGGCGTCGGTCAGGTCGGTGTCCGGGCACCACGCCAACGTCGCCCGGGTCTCCGCTCGATCCAGCACCAGGCAGGTGACGCCCTCGGGCACCGCAGCGGCCACAGTGCGCCCACCGCCGCCGGAGGTGGTCACCACCAACACCGGCGCGGCGTCACCGAGCACGAACCCGACCCGGTCGGCCGGCAAGCCCGGATCCACCGGCAGGTACACCCCCCC
>JBOHGT010000337.1:0-5329 GCA_050700385.1 Pseudonocardiaceae bacterium
CCGGCGCGCTACACTCCGCGAGTGCACCGCGAGCTTCGACGAAGCAACGGAACGAGCGATGAGCAGGAAAGACTCGCTGGCGCAGATCCACCAGGTGCGCAAGGAGATGGCATGAGCAACACGACGACGCGGTAGCGTCGTCGCGGTCGCGGCACACGCGCGACACCATCTCCACGGCCGCGCCGTCCGCACCGGGGTTGCTACGAAGCCCAACCACGCGCCGCCCCGAAGCTCCCCACCTTCCTGGTTTCGGTCGTCGCCGATACCCATCAGTGGATCGAGCACGTGATCACCAAACAACAGTGATCATCTGGCGCCGGCTCCGACCTATCGTCCCGGGGACCCGGCCTCCGGTGCCCGAGGGGGGTCCTGCCCACCGGTGAGGCTGGCCGAGGGCGGGAACGTCCTCGCAGCTACGGCCGGTGTCGCTACCGGTCTCGCTAGACGCTTCTTCAAGCCTGTACGCTCGCTCGCCATGAACTTCGCAGGATTTGACTTGGTTGTCGTTGGCTCTGGCTTCTTCGGCCTGACCGTCGCCGAGCGCACGGCCAGCACGCTGAACAAGCGCGTGCTCGTGTTGGAACGCCGCAATCATATCGGCGGTAACGCCTACTCCGAACCAGAACCCGAAACTGGTATCGAAGTTCACTGTTACGGCGCACACCTGTTCCACACCTCCAACGAGCGGGTATGGAACTACGTCAACCAGTTCACCGGGTTCACCAACTACCAGCATCGGGTATTCACCATTTACCGAGAGCAGGTCTACTCGATGCCGATCAACCTGCACGCTATCTCTCAGTTCTTCGGCCGGTACATGACCCCGGACGAGGCCAGGGCACTGATCGCCGAGCAGGCCAGCGAGATCGCCGACCCCAAAACAGCGGCAAGTCACGAAGAGAAGGGGATCTCATTGGTCGGCCGGCCGCTCTATGATGCGTTCTTCCGTGGTTACACGGCTAAGCAGTGGCAGACCGACCCCCGGGAGCTACCGGGGGCAGTCGTCGCTCGCTTGCCAGTTCGGTTCGACTTCGTCAATCGGTACTTCAACGACACCTACGAGGGTCTTCCGGTCGGCGGTTACACGGCCTGGCTGGAGAGAATGGCTGACCATCCCAACATCGAGGTCCGGTTGTCCACCGATTTCTTCGACATGCGGGACCAGATCCCGGACGGCACCCCGATCGTCTACACAGGACCGCTGGACCGATACTTTGACTACTCCGAAGGCTGGTTGGGCTGGCGCACCCTGGACTTCGAGCAGGAGGTCCTGCAGATCGGTGATTTCCAGGGCACCTCAGTGATGAACTACGCTGACGAACAGGTACCCTATACCCGTATACTCGAGTTCCGCCACTTCCACCCTGAGCGCGATTATCTCACCGACAAGACCGTCATCGTGCGGGAGTTCTCTCGTTTCGCCAACAAGGAGGACGAGCCGTACTACCCGATCAACACTCCCGAGGATCGCGCCAAACTGGAGCGGTACCGAGAACTGGCGAAGTGCGAGTCCGCTGACCGCAACGTGCTATTCGGCGGGAGGCTGGGTACCTACAAGTACTTGGATATGCATATGGCGATCGGCTCAGCACTTAGCATGTTCGATAACAAGCTCGTCCCGTATTTCACTGAGGGTCACGCCTTCGACGAGTGAAGGTTTCGATCCGGGCGGGCACTCCGGACCGGAAGCCCTCAGCTGTGGCTGGGCGGCACTGTCATGACCGGCGTATAGTAGCCAGGTCCGAACGATTCACCAATGGGCACGCCATCGACTTCGACCCAAGCATGTGCCCGGAACGGTTCTGTACGGACCCCAGTGCACCAGGTCGGCCAGACTCCGTGCATTCGGCAGACCAGAGCAGTAGCCAACGAGCGCTGCAAGCAGCCCCGTCCGGCGCAGCGAGCGCTGACCGAGACAACCGCCTGTCGTGCGGTCAGGGCTTGCCGGGCCGTGGCTGCGGCGCAGCCACCGCTAGCCCATCGCAACACACGCCGAATGCGACGAGGCGACGACGCAGCAAGTAGACGAGCCGCGCCGACAGCAAGTAACGCGACGACACGCCGACCAAGGGGCAGACGACCCTGTGAAACGAGGACAACTGGCTCAGTCACGTTTCACCAGCCCGGCATTACGCAGCTCATCGACGAGAGTACCCGCATCAGCGGCTGCTCGTTCCGGAGAGATACCGTAGCTGCTGGCGAGCTGCTGCGCTGCCTGTGACAGCGTGTCACCATCGAGAAGGGAACGCAGGATGAGGGAGCCCGACCGGTTAAGCTGCCAGTAACGGCCGGACCGTTCGTCAAGCACGACCATGCCGGCCGCAGTGCTGGTGACGGAGACGTCAGGACGAAGCCTTAACGCCATGGTGATTCTCCGGTGAGTTCGCCTGGCGCGTGCTGAGGAGTGCAGGCAGCGGCGCGCAGCCAGACCTCGCATGCTACGGTCTGTTCCAACGGGATCAGTGTGGTGAAAGTAGGATGCACGCCGAGAATAGTCGCCCGTAGAGCATCGGTGTCGATCAACCCTCGTTGGGCCAGCGCAGAGTCTTCAAACAGTTCCAACAGACCCGCGCGATGCCGCCTCAGCCCGGCATAGACATCGGCGGTGAAATCACCCTTGGTTGTGCGACCAAGGATCTCGTCCGGTACGATGTCACGCATCGCCGCAGCCAACAGCGGTTTGTACCGCCACGGCGTCATTCGCTCATGCAACCGGACCGCCAAGGCTGCCTCGATGACCCGATCGTCCAGATACGGAGCGGCAAGCTGCGTACCCACGTCAGACGCGAGCATGGCGACCTGGCGCACCGCCCGTCCGCAGGCGCGGATGTACTGCAACACCTCATGCTGTACGCGCGGGTGAGCCAGCGGCGCAGGCATTTCTGTCGCCTTGTCTCGCAACAGGCCTCTCGCGGCCTCGACCGCAGTGGGAGTTGCCCACGGAGGCATACGTACCGGCCAACCCCACCCCAAGTGCGGTACCGTCGGCGCAGGAGGTGGCGCGGTGAGCTGGTCGGCGCTAGCAGCCAACCACGCAGGGAACGTCGTGCTGTCGCTGACAGCGCGTAATGTGCTCCACGTGGACCACCGTCTTAAAGCTCGATAACCGCGCATGTGCTTCGTCGCAATCCGTGGATGCGATCTGGCGAGAGCATGCAAGTACGATGGGAATGCGCCGAACAACTCGTCTCCGCCATGGCCAGTGAGGTGTAGTCGGCATCCCCGCTCGACAAGTAGCCTGGCCAGGTGGACATGACGGCCCCGTGTACGTATCCAGCGGTACGGACCTTCGGTGCCTTCCTCGACACTCGCTGACGCCGCGTATATCGGTGGTGCTTCGTCGTGGCCGAACACGACGTGTTCGGCGCTCGGAAGCTCCGTGGCAGCTCGCCGGGCCCATAAGTCGTCATCACTACCAGGGTCGGCCTCCACCCTCCGAACGGTGAGTAAGTCGGCCCGTGGAGCAGCCAAGAAGCACAGGCTCGTGGAATCCATGCCACCCGACAGGTCCGCACTGATTATGCGCTCTCCTGCGGTGCGAGCTGCTATTGCATCAGTCAGAGCCTGACGTACTGCAACAGCGCCTTCAACCAAAGGCAGGACAGGAGCTGGGGGAGACCACCGCCGTAGTACACGGCTGCGACCTTCTCCATCGAGAACGAGGTAGCAGTCGGGTGGTAGGTTCTGTACGCCCTGCCAGAGGCACTGGTCATCCAACGGGTAGGGCAACTGTGGATAAGCCATTCGCGCGGCGATGAGGCGATCATCTATTGCCGCCCCAGTCGAGGATACCAAGACCTGAACATTGTCGGCGGCGACCGTGAGACCTGCGATCCGAGCGTAGGACACCTGACGCAGTGCCGAGATACTGCCTTGTACCCGTACCTCACCGTCCACCGAGGCAACTAGATGGAAACAGCCCGGCAACGCGCGGATGGGCTGGTCAAGATCAGCGACTCGGTGTACGTCTGCGAGTAACGCCGACAACCGCGTAGCAGTAATCGGGCAACAGCCGATAACTGCTACACGCACCCGACCTACTGTCGCCAACGTCATCTCATCCGCAGTCCATTGGCCAACGATCCACGGCTGACCTGATACATGCTCGACGAGCTGCGGCGCTTGGGTACACAACGCTGACGCGACGGATCGGGCTTTATCCACATCTGGCAGAACGATGAACCAGGACCCACTGACCCGACTCATCCGGATGGGACTACTGACCGTCATGTCGTCGTTAGCTCCTTCCGGCAACCGACCATCGAGACGATATGCGCAGGATCTCTTTACCCTACGTCAATTATCCCTGAGGGCGCCATCATCACTAATCTGTCCTACAGTTCCAAGCGTCAACTCGGCGAAGTCTCCGACCTCCACCAATGCCGGCTGCTCATATTCCGCATCGTCACTATATGGGACGGGCGACTCGGACATCACGTCACTCCCCTTGTCAAGGACTGTTACTAACGTATTGGGTACTCGCCATTAACTGAATTCAGTACCGCCGAATGGGCTAATCCACCCTTGGCCCGGCGGTAACTGGCAGTGACCTTGGCAGGTGTAGCACCGGGGACGGGTGTCGGCCGTCGTGTGTGCCGAGCCGATCTCCCTCCCCGCTGCCAGCCCCTCGCCGGTAGCAAACGGGCAAGGGCCGGCGCGAGTAGCCTCGCCCCGCCGAGGCCGGTTCGACTCGACCACAGACGGGTGTCGTGGTGAGCACGGAGCGCGACCGAGCGACCTCGGAGTAGGGGAAGTGCAGCCGATCGCCGCCGCCTTATCCGTGGTGGCCTTGCTGCCCACACTGGCAGCATCGGGGTCGCCGATGCTAGCTGGCGGGGACGATCGTACTGGAGTGGTCGAACTCGGGGGCCCGAGCGCTGGCTAGGAACGCCGTCCACTCGGTTTTGGCGAACCTGAGGTTGCGCCGTCGCTGGTGGCTCGCAGCAGCGTGGTGCCGTTCCCGGTTAGCCTCGAAGATTACCGCGCGGTCGCCGCCGGCTGGAGCTGTGGCCGCGAGCTCGTCGAGGAGGGCGGACCAGTGCTCGCGGGTCACGGCGATCGTCGGGCCCGTGCCGCGGTCCTTGCTGTCCCGGATGCAGACCAGGTCGGGATGGTCGAGGTTGATCTCGACGCACTCTCCATTGGGGGCGCTCCGGCTCGACTTGAACCAACCGCCTGCCGCCGGCGTGCGAGGCGTGCGCCTCGTCGTGTTGCTCATGCCATCTCCTTGCGCACCTGGTGGATCTGCGCCAGCGAGTCTTTCCTGCTCATCGCTCGTTCCGTTGCTTCGTCGAAGCTCGCGGTGCACTCGCGGAGTGTAGCGCGCCGG
>JBOHGT010000338.1:0-4660 GCA_050700385.1 Pseudonocardiaceae bacterium
CTGTACCAGCCGCGCGAGTTGCGTGGGGTCGGGGCCTGGTACCGCGACTTCAGCCCGACCGGCGACGACGAGGTTGCCGAGCTGCTCCGCGGGTCGTGAATGATTTCGGTAGCTCTGGCTACCGAAATCATTCACGACGGGCGGTGGTCGTGGCTGCGCCTTCGTCGGGGTCGGGCAAGACGACGGTCGCCACCGGGCTGATGGCGGCGCTGCGCCGCCGGGGCTGCGCGGTCGCCGGGTGCAAGGTCGGCCCGGACTATATCGACCCCGGCTATCACGCGCTGGCCACCGGCCGGCCCGGCCGAAACCTCGACCCGGTACTCGTCGGCGAGCGGCGGATCGCCCCGCTCGCGGCGCACGGCGCCGCGGGCGCGGACGTGGTCGTCGTCGAGGGGGTGATGGGGCTGTTCGACGGCCGCAGCGGGACGGCGGGCCACGGCTCCACCGCGCAGGTGGCGGCGCTGCTGGGCGCGCTGGTGCTGCTGGTGGTCGACGCGTCCGGGCAGGGCCGCAGCCTCGCCGCGCTGCTGCACGGCTTCTCGAGCTTCGACCCGGGCGTGCGGATCGCGGGGGTGGTGCTCAACCGGCTCGGTTCGCAACGGCACGAGGAGGTGTGCCGGGAGGCCTGCGCCGAGGCGGGCCTGCCGGTGCTCGGCGCGCTGCGACGCGACGACGCGCTGGCCGTCCCGTCGCGCCACCTCGGGCTGGTCACCGCCGCCGAGCACACCGCCGCGGCGACCACCGTCGAGGCGTGGGCCGACGCGGTGGCCGCGCAGGTCGACCTCGATGCGGTGCTGCGGCTCGCCGGCGCGACGAGCGCGGCTGCATGGCAGCCGGAGCAGGAGGTGACCCGCCTCCCCGGCGCGCCGGTGGTCGCGCTCGCCGGCGGTCCGGCCTTCGCCTTCGGCTACGCCGAGCACGCCGAGCTGCTGGCCGCCGCCGGGGCGGTGGTGGCCCCGGTGGACCCGCTGCGTGACGAGGCGCTGCCGCCCGGTGCCGCCGGCCTCGTGCTGCCCGGGGGTTTTCCGGAGGAGCACGCCGCGGAGCTCTCGGCCAACGCCGCCCTCCGCGGCGAGGTCGCCGCGCTGGCGCGCTCGGGTGCCCCGGTGCACGCCGAGTGCGGCGGGCTGCTCTACCTCGCCCGGGAGCTGGACGGGCTGGCGATGTGCGGGGTGCTCGACGTCGAGGCGACGATGACCGGGCGGCTGACGCTGGGATACCGCGACGCCGTGGCGCTGTCATCCTCGTCGCTGCATCCCGAGGGTGCCCGGGTCGCCGGCCACGAGTTCCACCGCACCACCGTCACCCCGCGAAGCTCGGCATCCTCGGCCTGGGGCTGGGCGGGCGCCGCACCGGAGGGGTTCGTGCAGCGCGGGGTGCACGCCTCGTTCCTGCACACCCACCCGGCCGGATCCCCGGCCGCGGTGGCACGCTTCGTGGCGAGCTGCAGCCGGGAGGACGGGTCGTGACCGCGGAACTGGTCGGCGTCGGGGTGGGTCCGGGGGACCCGGACCTGGTCACGGTCGCCGCGGTGCGCGAACTCGACGCCGCCGGGCGGGTGTTCGTGCCGGTGATGGACCCCGGCACGCCCGGTCGCGCCGAGGCCGTGGTGCGCACCCACCTGACCCACGACCGGATCGAGCGGCTGGCCTTCGCGCTGTCCGACGACGTCACCGGACCGCAGGCCCGCCGCCGCGAGCGCTGGGCCGCCGCCGCCGCGCGCGTCGCCGAGCATCTGACCGAGCACGGTGGGACGGCCGCGTTCGCCACCCTCGGCGACCCCGCCGTCTACTCGACCTTCAGCTACCTCGCGGCTGGTGTGCGCGCCGCGCTGCCGGAGGTGGTGGTGCGCTCCGTCCCCGGCATCACCGCGATGCAGGCCGCGGCGGCCGCCGCCGGTGTCGCCCTCGTCGAGGGTGCCGAGCCGCTCACCCTGCTGCCGCTGGCCCGCGACCTCACCGCGCTGGACGCCGCGCTGGCCACCGGCGGCGCCGTGGTCACCTACAAGGGCGGCCGGCACCTCGACGAGCTGCGCGAGCGGGTCGCCTCCGCCGGGGCGCTGCACCGGGCGTGGTGCGCCGAGCACCTCGGCACCGCCGACGAGCGGGTCGGGCCGCTCGCGGAGGTGGACGCGGCGGGCTACCTCTCGACCGTGGTGGTGCTGCCGCAGCGGCAGGGGAGGGGCGCGCAGCTGTGACCGAGCCGCGGCTGCGCGAGCCGGACCTGCCCCGCACCGCGAAGGTCCGCCCGCACGCGCTGCGCACCGGGTTCACCACCGGGGCCTGCTCCGCCGCCGCAGCCAAGGCTGCGGTGCTCGCGCTGCGCGACGGCGCCGCACCATCCACCGTGGACATCCCGTTCCCGTCGGGCGATCGGCACACCTTCACCGTGGATTCCGGGTACGTCGAGGGTGCCACGGCGACGGCGGTGGTGGTCAAGGACGCCGGTGACGATCCTGACGTCACGCACGGCGCGCACCTCACCGCCACGGTTGCCTGGCGGGAGGGCGCCGAGGTGATGCTGCACGGCGGCGACGGGGTCGGTGTGGTCACGCGGGACGGCCTGGGCCTGCCCGTCGGCCAGCCCGCGATTAACCCCGTGCCCCGGCAGATGATCACGGTCGCGGTGCGGGAGGCGGCCGGCGAGCGGGGCGTGGACGTGACGGTCAGCGTGCCCGGGGGCGAGCGGATGGCCCGCAAGACCACCAACCGCCGGCTGGGCATCGTGGGCGGCATCTCCATCCTGGGCACCACCGGCATCGTGCGACCGTTCTCCACCGCGTCCTGGCGGGCCTCGGTGGAGCAGGCCGTCGGCGTGATGGCCGCCCAGGGCATCCCGACCCTCGTGCTGGCCACCGGGGGGCGCACCGAGCGCGGCGCGATGCGGCTGCTGCCGCAGCTGCCGCCGGTCGCGTTCGTCGAGGTCGGCGACTTCACAGGGGCGGCGCTGCGGCGGGCCGTCGAGCACGGGCTGGCCGAGGTCGCCTTCGTCGGCATGATCGGCAAGCTCACCAAGCTGGCCTCCGGAGTTCTGATGACGCACTACACCCGGTCCAAGGTGGACACCGCGCTGCTCGCGGAGATCACCACGGCGCACGGCGGCAGCGCCGGGCAGGCGCGGGAGGTGGCGGCGGCACCGACCGCGCGGCGGGCCTACGAGGTGTGGGAGGCGGCAGGGATGCTGCGGGCTTGCGGCGACGACGTGTGTGCGCGGGTGGCGGGCACGCTGCGCCGGTTCTCGGCCGAGGCCGGTCGCGAGCTCGCCGCCCGGGTGGCGCTGGTGGACTTCACCGGGGAGCGGGTGGTTGCCGCCACCGACCCGGGGTGGGTGGCATGAGCGTCACGGTGATCGGTCTCGACGGGGGCCCGCTGCCGCCCGGCGCCACCGAGGCGCTGGCCGACGCCGAGGTGGTGGCCGGTGCCTCGCGCCAGCTCGACGCGGTGACAGTGCCCGGCAGCGCGCGCCGGCTGGCCGTCGGCGATCTCGACGAGCTCGACGGCGGCGCGCGCACGGTCGTGCTGGCCAGCGGCGATCCGGGCTTTTTCGGCATCGTCCGCTCGCTGCGCGCCCGGGCCCTGCACCCGGTGGTGCTGCCGGGGCGCTCCAGCGTCGCCAGGGCGTTCGCGCTGCTCGGACGGCCGTGGGACGACGTCGCGGTGGTGTCGGCGCACGGGCGGGCGCTGGGTCCCGCCCTCAACGTCTGCCGGGCGCGACGGGCCGTCGCGGTGCTCACCGCGCCCGGCGCCGGTGCTGCGGAGATCGTGGACGGGCTGGCCGGGTGGTCGCGCACCGTGCTGGTCGCCGAGGACCTCGGGGGGTCGGGCGAGCGGGTGCGCCGCTACGACGGCGGCGAGGTCTGCGACCCGCACCTGGTGCTCTGCCTCACCGACGAGCACGACGTCCCGGCGCGGGGCTGGGCCGCCGGCGGCGAGCCGGGTCCTCCGGCGGCGGGATGGGCGCTGGGCGAGGACGAGTTCTCCCACCGCGACGGCATGATCACCAAGTCGGAGGTGCGGGCGGTCGCGCTGGCCCGGCTGGCCCCCGGGCCGGGCCGGCTGGTGTGGGACGTCGGAGCCGGGTCGGGCTCGGTCGGCGTGGAGTGCGCGCGGCTGGGCGCGGCGGTCGTCGCGGTGGAGCGCGACCCGGTGCAGTGCGCGCGGCTGGTCGCCAACGCGGGCACGCACGGGGTGGACGTCCGGATGGTGGAGGGGGTGGCGCCTGCCGCGTTGGACGGGCTGCCGGAGCCCGACGCCGTGTTCGTCGGCGGCGGGGGCCCGGAGGTGGTGGCCGCGTGCGCCGGCGCGCCCGTGATCGTGGTGGCGCTGGCCGCGCTGGATCGCATCGGGCCCTGCCGCGAGGCGTTGCACACGGCCGGGTACACCGTGGACGGGGTGCAGCTCGCGGCGTCGCGGCTGGCCGGGCTGCCGGACGGGTCGGTGCGGCTCGCCGCGACCAATCCGGTGGTACTGCTGTGGGGGACCCGGTGAGTGTGGTCGTCGGGCTCGGGTCCTCGCTCGGAGTCCGCGCCGCGGCGGTGCGCGAGCTGGTGGATCACGCTCTCGAGGGGCGCCCCGACGTCGCGGCCTTCGCCACCGTGGACCGGCGGCGCGACGAGCCCGGGCTGCTGGCGGTGGTGCGCGAGCGCGGTGCCGAGCTGCGC
>JBOHGT010000339.1:0-2790 GCA_050700385.1 Pseudonocardiaceae bacterium
ACGTCAGGAACGGTGCAAAGACACGGAACCCCTCAGGCAGGAACCCCTCGTTGCCGACCCGAGCGCAGGTCTGCACGAGGTCAACGAACTCCGGGCGGCAGTCTGGGTAGACGACATGGTCACCGGCGTGAGCACCGAAAGCGACGGCGTCGGCGCGGTCGACGATCGCGAGAGCCACGGCCACATTCAGCATGACGGCATTGCGGTTCGGTACGACTGTGATACTCATCGACTCGTCCGTGTAGTGCCCGTCGGGAACAGCGACGGTCATGTCCGTCAAGGCGCTGCCACACCACAGCGCTCCCACCGACCGCAGGTCCACGAGATGGTGCTGCGTACCGAGCCGGGTGGCGAGTGCTGCCGCGAACTGCAGTTCTCGGCGATGGCGTTGGCCGTAATCAAACGACAGCAACGTGAGGCGGACGCCCGCCGCGTGGAGGTGGTAGGTGAGCGTGGTGCTGTCAAGCCCTCCCGACGCGACCAGTACGGCGGTCGGTGGAAAAGGATCATTGGGAACGAGCGTCATCTCCAAGCCTCTCGATGAGTTCCCGCTGAAGGAGCGAGGTGGAGTGAGTGCGTCGGCCGAGCTTGTAAGGCGGTGACGGGTCAGGTGACGCGGTCGGCGCGGAGCTGGTCTTGCAGGGACCGGACGGAGGCCGAGCGGCGGGTGGGTGCCAGAGCGGCGAGGTCGGCTTCCAGTTGGCGCAGCACCAGAGCGCAGCGCCGCGAGCGCACGTTGGGCAATCGGCGTAGCGCGGTGAATCCGGCGGGTACCGCCCGGTCCAGATCACCCGCCGCGACGTGTGCTCGGGCCAGCCACGCCGCATGGAACACGGCGTTGCGCGGGGTGCTGGCCGGATCGGTGGCGGTGCGGCGGAGGACCGCCTCCGCGTCGTCGAGCAGGTTGCGGCTGTCTCGGGAGGTGACTCCGGTCAGGGTGAGAGCCCCTTGAGCGAGCTGGCTTTCCAGTGCACCTGGCCCGAACCAGGTCAAGTAGAGCGGGCGAGTATCCAGCGCCCCCGGGCTGTCGAGCAAGGCGCGGGCCTCCTCGGCGGCAGCGTGAAAGCCGTACGCATTCCCCACCGCTGCCTGAGCCTTTGCAAAGCCACACGCGGCCAGCGCGCGCACCGCGACTGGAGTTGGTCGGGCCGCCTCGCGCGCGGCATTGGCCAGCTCCACCGCATCCCGGGCGGCGCGGCCCAAGTCGATTCCATCGTCCAGGCGACCCTGATTTACCCGAGTCTGGCTCATGCAGGTCAGCAGGTACGTGCCTATACAGCGGTCGCCTGCGGTGTGAGCGGCGTGCAGCCCACTGGTGAAGTACCGCTGGGACAGACCGTGCTTGCCCGTGTCATGGGCGAGCCAGCCGCCCTGCTGGGAGAGCTGGCTCCACTCGGCGAGCAGCTGGTCAGCGACCGCAGCATGAGAGAACCGGGCCTGCCGGAGCAGCTTGGCGACATAGGTCAAGTGGTGGTGGACGAAACGCAGGTTGTCCTCGTGCCCACCCTCGGCGTCGCCGAGGTTGCGGATCCCGGCGGTGGTGGCGGCGATCGCGTCCACCATGGCGGGGGTCACGGTCATGGTGCGTGTGGCATCGGCCAGTGCGGTGAACGACTCGCCCCGGGTGACCAGGTGATCGGCATACCCCCAGGCCGGTGCGGTGAGCGAGGCCCCGCTGATGGCGAGGAAGATGCGGCGGTCCATCCCGATCGAGCCTCCGATGTGGCGGAGCCAGTCGTCCAAGACCTCCACGGTACCTTCGGCGGTCCACGGCAGGTCCATTCTGGAGTCGGCGGGTACCCAGAACTCGGCGGGCTGGGCCCGGCCGGACCACAGTTCGTCGAGGGAGATCTCCCGGTCCAGGGTGTCGGAGAGCAGGTGGGCCACCACGGTGGGCAGCGGGTCGCGGGGCAGCCGGTCGTGGTGCAGCCAGTCGGAGACGGTGCTGCGGGCGACGTAGCCGGGCCCGAGCACGCCATTCACCGCGTCAGCTAACACGTTGGGCGACCAGCCGAGCTCTTCGAGCAGCTTCCCCAATACTATGTTGCCCTGCTGGTCGATCCCCATGTCGCCCTCCTCGTCACCGCATGAATACATACCCGTTCTGAGGGTAACCAGCCTTAGCGCGGTTCGATGATCGTTGGGCGCCGACTTCAACGCCGCGACACGGCAAATCGACGCGGCAGTGGTGATCTCCGGTTTCGGTGATCACCCGTCGGCCGTGCCGTCACCTGACCCTCTCTGGAGGGTGCACGAGCCGCCACCCGGAGAGCGGAAGCCTGGATCTGGCCGGACGTTTCACCGCCGGGCCGCTGGGACGCGACGTCGCTGACTGGCTGGCAACGGAGCCGCTGAGTCTGCTGGCGGCCGGGCACCGTGACGCTTGGGAGCAGCTGGCCGAGCTCGCCATCCGACTCGAGCGAGAGCGTCGTGCTCCGGTGGAGTTCGAGTTCGAGTTGACGACGCACCGTGCGCGGTCCGCCCGCGTCCGCCAAGCCAGGATGCGGCCGCTCGCGTACGTCGCGGCGATGCATGATCTCGTGCGCACCGGCGTCGTGTCCCCGGGCGAGGCCGTGCTCGCGATGACCCCGGAGCACTGACCCCGACCGTCGTGCCGACCGCCGGCGGCCTCCTCGGTGTGGGGCTCGGCGTCTCACCGGGCGCTGGGTCGGACCGGTGGTCTTCAGCTCGGACGATGCCGGCCGGGTCGGTGCGAGCGGTGATCGCTGCGTACTGGTGGTCGGCGACCTGCGACCGTCCCCATGATCGGCCAGGACGGCGAGCGTACCG
>JBOHGT010000340.1:0-5571 GCA_050700385.1 Pseudonocardiaceae bacterium
TCGCTGGTACGGCCACGATCCCCAACGGTTCGAGGAGTTCCGGCGCCGGTATGTCGATGAGCTGCGGGGGCAGCGGGAATCCCTCGCCGTGCTGCGTAGGCGAGCCAGGGACGGCCGGGTGACGATCATGTACGCCGCACGGGACGGCGAGCACAGCAACGCCGCGGTGCTGGCTGACGTGCTCCGTCACGGTCTTCGCCGCTGAGCGGACGGCATGGGGTACCTGATGGCAAGCCAGCCCCAGCTGATGGCACACTCCCCGATTGGGGATCGAGGAAGGCGCGTGGCTCTTGCCTGCAGTTCAGCCGGCCATCGAGGTGTGGTGGGACCAGCCGGGGCCGCGTTACCTGGCACATGTCGAGCTTCTCGACGCCACCGAGAAAGCCCGGTTCCAGGCTTATCAGCGCGATCAGGACCGGCTGAACTTCCTCGCCGCCCGGGTGATCACCAAGCAGGTTCTGGCCGGCCGTACCGGGACTACGCCTGAGCGTATTCACCTGCTCAGCGACTGCCCGCAGTGCGGAAGGCCGCACGGCAAGCCACGCACTCGAACCGAGCTGGGGCAGTTCGAATTGTCCATCGCGCATTGTGCCGGGCTGGTGGCCGTCGCGATCAGCACGGCGCACCCGGTCGGAGTGGATGTGGAACCCCTTCCCGGAGTCGCTCGGGTCGGCTCGATGGCCGATCTCGTCCCACAGATCTTCGCTCCGGCCGAGCGGGCCTACCTCACCGGACTTGATGAGGCGGCGACAGCCGAGTGCGTCATCCGGTACTGGACGCGGAAGGAGGCCGCGCTCAAGGCCACGGGTGACGGGCTGAGCATCGACCCTGCCGGTGTGATCCTCTCCCCGCCCGGCCAGCCGCCCAGGCTGATCGGCTGGCCGGGCGATCCCGCCGAGCGTCCCACGCTTGCGCTCGATGACCTACCGCTGCACGCCGACTATGCCGCAGCCCTGGCGGTGGTCGGCCCACCCACCGCCGATGAGCGACCCGTAGTCATCCGTCGCAAGGACTGATCTCCCCGCGGCGCGGCAGCACCGCCGTCCACGCTCAGGTCTAGAACCAGACCGGGAAGACCAGTGCCCCAGGATTTCGGACACAGGACCTGGTGGGTCTCGACGCCGCTCCGGCCGACCGCGCATCGTCGCCGGTATGATCAATACCCCCGCCGGCGCCACATCTCCGACCGGCACACTGCATTGGCAATCCGTCCTGCACCGATGGCCGAGCGCGCTGGTGCTTGGCGGCAGCCGTCCTGTTCCTGGCGACCGGCGCGGACCGCGAGAGTGTCGCCATCACGGTCGGCGTGGCCGCCCTGTCTGAGTCTGACGACGCGCCGAGAAGCGATGATCCAAACCGGTCGGACACCGACCACGAGTCGAGCAAGCGCGTCCCGCGCCTGCTGCGGCGGCTCCTCCGCCGCGACCGTGACACATAGACGACGTGACACGTGCTGCGTAGGCGCGCCAGGGACGGCCGGGTGACGATCGTGTACGCCGCACGGGACGGCGAGAGCACAGCAACGCCGCGGTGCTGGCTGACGTGCTCCGTCACGGTCTTCGGCGCTAATGGCCGGAGTCAGAACCGGGCTCGGCGTGGCCATCGGATTGTTCCAGTTCGGTGATGCGGCGCTGTGCCTGGGCGAGCTGGTATTCGAGTTCGACGATTCGGATGGCGGCGGCCAGGGGCATGTTCTGGTCAAGCAGCTCACGGACGCGGGCGGCGAGGGCGAGTTCGGCGCGGGAGTAGCGGCGCTGACCGCCGGGGGAGCGTTCAAGCAGATCACCAGTCTGAGTACCCGGTAGCTGCCTGTGGTGATGCGGCCGCCTCTTCCCTCGCACGGGGCGGCCGCATCGTCCCGCGCCGCCGGTGGTATCCCCACCGACTTGAACCCCCAGTGTCCGAGGAGGGACTTGCACACTAACCACACGCCTCCTACTCCGCGACGTCACGTGATCAGACCGCGTGGATGCGGCACACTGTCCCGCTGCCTTCCGTTGCGCAGCCACTAGAGCGATCAGGTCCGACGACTATCGTTCCTGCGATGTCACAGGTCAGCAGCGATCTGTTCGGGCTTATAAGATCATTTTGTCAGCTACAGCGAGTCCTTCCCCTACGTCGGCGGCATGGATGGGAGGATGGGGTCGAGCGGAGGTGAGCGTGGTGACCACCACACCTGAACAGCCTGAGCACGCTGCTGTGGAGGACAACGTGCCGATCGAGGAGCTGGCGCGTCGGCAGGGTGTCGGCCCGATCGTCTCGCTCGACGAGCTCGCGCAGCCGGACTTGTGGGAGTCCGAGCAAGAGTATGAGGACTTCCTCGCCGACCTCTATGCTTCCCGCAGATCCGACGTCGCGTGAGTTTCGTCGTCCTGGACACCGACGTTGCCTCGGCGATCCTGCGTCAGCGGGTTCCCGAGTCCTTGGCGCGTAGCCTCGTGGGCTGGTCCCTGGCAGTCACTTTTGTCACCGTGGGTGAGTTGTGGAAGTGGACGCTGGTCCGGCAGTGGGGACCGCAGCGGGCAGCCGGAATGCAGGCGTTCCTCTCGCGGGTCGTCGTTCTCCCGTACAGCGCGGCGGTGGCGAGGACGTGGGGCGAGCTGCAAGCGCACGCCCAGCGCCGGGGGCGTCCCCGGCCTGTGAACGACAGCTGGATTGCCGCGTGCTGCCTGGTCCGCGAGCTGCCGCTCGCGACGCTCAACCTCAAAGACTTCAGCGACTTCGCCGAGCACGAGGGCCTGGTGCTCATCTCGTAGACCTGTTGCGTTGGAAGAGCAATGCAGGCGGTCTGTTGCGTCGATACGACACCCGTAACGCAGCATCGCCTCCACGACCCTCACCCCGGACACGCAGGCTCGCCAACAAACACGCCTGCTGTCAAATTCCGGCCGACTTCTGCCCCTCTGTTCCGCGTGGGAGGCGGCGCTGCTGTTCGTGCGGTCTATAGGGAAGAGATGGGCAGGACTCATAGCCAGCTCATAGCCGGTCAACGCCAGCCGCCCGGATCCGGCACGTACCGTCTACCAGTGGCGAAGGGCGTTCCGGGTCAGCTTGGCTGTCGTCGAATCGCGCCACTCTCGCGCGTCGTCATCCTCGGGAAGGTTGTGTCAGCAGTGCCTTGAGCTTGCCTACTCCCCTGCGTCCCCAGAACATCGATGTATCCCTCGGGTACGTCTAGAAAATGTGTCCCCATCAGCATCTTTTACCAGTGCGGCCAATCGCGTGGCCAACTCAAGCGGGTCCGGACAGTACACCTGGCATATTCGCAGGTGAAGCTCGGCCAGGGCGGAACCGATTTCCTCGGGTTCGGTCTCGTAGATCTCCCACGCGTCATGCAGGTAACCCGACAAGGTGGCCCAGACGGCGATCGCCTCCTCAATCACGACCAGCACCTCATCGGTGGGTGGTCGCACTGCAAGCAAACTCCAGTTCGGGCAAGGCTCATTCCCACATGATCGATCATCTCGGCGTGGAGCGCCCGATCCAACACCGCCTTCGTCATCTGATTCAACAACCCGTCCACCCCATCCAGGGGCGTACTGTACCGTGTGAGGATCCGGCCACTCCGGGAATAGTCTGATCTCTGCTTGATCCCGGCTCGGCGTGTCGCCGGGGCAACGGTCTCTCCCGATGATATAAAGAGGTTCCCAGACCCGACTAGTGTCACCAAATATGATCGAATTTACGTATCGTACCCGCGTTTGCGCAGCTCAGGAGGCAACTCGCCGATCCTCAGAGCGTAAAGGCCTGCTCATTTCCCGACACTAGCCACTCTCACCCCGGGCCAGCCTGACGCGTTGGCCACCCTGCTCGACACGATCGCGTGGTCGGCCGACTACGCCAGCCGGGCAGGCGAGCTGTATCCGCACGAGCTGCGCCTACAGCGCGGGCATGAGGCTTCCTGCTGGTCGTGGATTGCGGACGCCTACCGCCGGTTCACGGACGCCACCTGAGCCGCAGCGAGACAAGATCAACCGCCCTGCTTTCTGCATGTCTGTTCGGCGAGCTTCACCACGGGCTGACTCCCTGCCTTTCGGCACGGCCTGTACGCTGGCGTTTCGTGACGTACTTGACGCTTCCGCGGTAGGGATGGATAAACCGGGGACGCGTCACGGGACGCTCAGATTCGCTGTCAGGACCGGGAATCCCCCGACCCGCGCGGAGACGACGCGGGCCGGGGGCCGCGGCGACAGGTACGGCACAGGAGGGGACCGTGCCCGTCGCCGTGGCAGGCGTGGGCTGTCGCATGGGGAGGACCGGCCGACTGGTCATCCCCTACGACACGACGACGATTGCCGGGGGCAGTCCTCGTCACGCCCGCGGGTTTACGGGATCACACCGAGCACGCGCACGACGGCGATGCGTGCCCCCATGGTTGACGGACGGCTATGTGCGGCCGGGTGCGGGAGTCACGGGTTGGACGGGCCACTGGGCTGATTCGTCGCGTCTTAATTCGGTGACCCTCAGAACACGAAGCGTTCCGCGATGCGCTCCTGGGGCGCCCGAGCAACGTAGTCACCCTGCCCCAAGCCGCGTCGACAATCGCGGTCGCCGAGGCGATGCTGACCTCGGCAAGATCGCGAGGGTCCACAGCACTGGTGACGCCCACCGCCACAATGGGTCACCGAGGCAGCGCTACTCCGTCTTCCAGGTAGAGCCCTCCGGCGCCGTGCATCGGCAGGCACGCCAGCACCCGGCGCGCCAACCGCGGAACCAGCACCGTCTCCAACTCGCCGACCGGCACGAACTCGAACCTGTCCAGTTCGTCGGCCGGCAACCGGATGTCGGCGATCTGCATCGGCGACAGCACGCCGCCGTCGAACAGGAACATCAACCCACCGTCCCACGGCGGGCTCGGCGGGACCCAGTCCACACACAGCAGCCCGCTGATCAACGGGACAAAACTCAGCTCTTCTTTCAGCTCGCGCTCGCACGCTTCCAGCGGCGACTCGTCGGGCTCCAGCGACCCGCCGGGCAGCTCGCAGATGTCCTTGTAGGTCGGATGAACCACCATGACGCCGCCCCCCTCATCAAGGAACACCGCGCCGGCGGCAGCTCGCACCCGGGTCAGACCCGCGATATAAGCAAGATCAGGTTCTGTCGTCGCCTCAGTCACCCGGGTGACCATAGTCATGGTGCCCATCAGGACGCGCTCCGGATGGGCACCACTCCTCGATCACGGACGGGCCGCATGCTGCGCCGCTCGGGTCGCCGCTAGCGACTTGGGCTGGTGAATATTGCCGGTAACAGTCGATCTGGGCGCCCTGGGCTGGGCACTGGGTGGTTGTGTAGGTGGTGCAACTGGCGGGCGGTAGGGCGGGCGCTCGAAGCAACGGAAGGATGGTCTGCCACGTCCTGAACGGGGGAGCGCCAATGCCGACGGCTTCACCGACCGCGCGGCGTGGCGAACTCCTCCAGGGCGGACGACCGCGGTCCGGCATCGACCCAGTTGCCTGGACAGGTCAGCACGACAACCGCCGAGGTCCTCAGCGGCCGGACAGCACCGGTCAGCAGCTCCACGAGGTCCTCGAGGCCCGGATTGTGACCGACGAGCAGCACCGTCGGTGCCCG
>JBOHGT010000341.1:0-31534 GCA_050700385.1 Pseudonocardiaceae bacterium
TGTCGCCGGATCGGACCCCGGCCCCCAGCCTCGGGAGGTGTTGACCATGGCGGCCGACCGGGCGCGCCGATTCCTGGCGAGCCAGCAGACGATGTCGGACGAGTCGATGCAGCTGATCTACGACGACGTCCGGGACTTGGCACGGGCCTACCTGACCCGGCCGTTGCCGGAGATCTTGGGACATCTGGTCTCGGCGCAGGACACCGTGTTCGGCCTGCTGGAACGACCGCAGCGTCCCACCCACGCCCGGCAACTCCATCTTCTGGGTGCGGTCCTCGGTGGAGTACTCGGCAAAGCTTCCGAGGACCTCACTGATTTTCACGCCGCACTGGCGCAGTTACGTACGGCCTGGCTGTGCGCCGAGCAGGCCGACCATAACGGTGTGCGCGCCTGGGTATCAGGACTCCAGTCACTGGTCTCGTACCGGGCGGGTCGACCCCACGACAGCGTTCGCTACGCCCAGCGCGGCGCCAGCTACGCTCAGCGCAGCGGAAATACCGCCGCCGTGCGACTACCCGCTGGTGAGGCCCGCGCATGGGCGGTGCTCGGCAATGCCGAGGCGGCCCGCGACGCCATCGAGCGTGCCGACCGGGCAAGAGATGACGTGCGACCCGACGAACTGGACGAGCTTGGAGGTCTTGCCACATTCGACCGCCCGCGCCAGCTCTTCTACGCTGCGGACGCACTGTCCTGGTTAACTGCTGAAACCGCCGCTGCGGACGACTACGCCCGCCAGGCCATCGCGGCCTACCCGGAGCTCACCCACCCCGAGTGCGATTACAGCGGTGCGTCAGTGTCTCGGGCGAATCTCGCTCTCGTCAGGATCGAGCGCGGCGAGGTCGAGGGTGCCGCCGATGCACTCGCCCCGGTCTTCGAGCTGCCCGTGGACAAACGCATCAACGGAATCATCCACTCCCTCAACCGCGTTCACCGCGCGCTCAACAACATGTCCTCGAGCGCACCCGCCGGAGAACTCCAAGAGCACATCGAAGACTACACGCGAACCCCCATGCGCACGCTCCCGAGATAGGCACCACTCACGCGGCGAGCGGGTGAAGGGGGCGTCTGAGGTGGTGGTCGAAGCCTTGCGACGATGTGCTCGACCGTGTCGAGCGATCGCTGGGTGTGCGGAGTGGATACGACGGCGGCCGGATCGTCGCCCGGATCGCAGACGGGTCACGAGCGCCACATGCCCGACGCGCTGACGGCCGGTTGCCGGCGAGCTGCCGGTCAGCCCGGCCCGCAGCGTGCTGTGATCTTCATTGCCGCGGCGAGTCGGGTGGCTCGCGCGAAGGCATTCCGTGGCGAGGGCGGCCGGATGGTCATGGGGCGTTGGAGGCTCTCGGTGACCGCAGGGTGTCCGTGGCGCTTGAGATCGGTTTGCGGCCGGGGCACGACCAGCCTGGCCGTCGGGGAGCGTCTCAACCCCATCTCGCTGACGCTCCTCGATGTCTCGACCGCCCTGCTCGCGGCGGCTCGCGAGCGGCTGCGAGCAAGCCCGGTGCAGGCGAACTACGTGAACGCCGACTTCCACGACATCCCGCTACGCGACGGCGCCTGCCAGCTCGCGATCGCCGCCTTCTGCTTGTACCACTCGCCTCGACCCGGCACGGCGCTCGGCGAGATCGCGCGCTGCCCGGCGGCCGGTGGCATCGCGATCCTCGTCACCAAGTCCGTCGACAGCTACCGGGAGCTCGACCAGCTCGTCGCGGCCAGCAGGCTCGACCCGCACGCCGACACACGCCCGAGCCTGTACGCCACAGCGCACAGCGGCAACCTCGCAGGGCTCGCCCGCGGCTCGCTCACCGTGGAGCGTGTCCTGCACGAGCAACACAGGTTCCAGTTCGAGGAGTTCACCCACCTTGCCGAGTATCTCGCGACCAGCCCGAAGTATGCGCTGCCGGAACGAGTCCGCGGCAGGCCCGCAGAACTGGTCACCGCGCTGCGGCGCCGCCTCCCCGAAGAGCAGGTGACCGCAACCTCGACAGTGACATACGTGGTGGCCGTGAAGCCATCGACCAACGGTAGGTCGGGCCGGTGAGCGGGCCGACCGCGGCGCTCCGGTTCACCAAGCGCTACTCGAACACCGAGTCCTGCCGCACGCCCTGGCCACCTATCGATGGCTCGCCGGCCTCGGCACGCCGCTGCGGCTGCCCCAGCTGCTCGGCACGGACCCGCATCGCATCGACTTCGAGTTCGTCGAGGGCCGACCCGCCGACCCAGCGGACCTCGTAGCCCTGGCCGCTTACCTCGGCGATGTGCACGGCGCCGCCTTCGTCACCACGCTGCCCGCGCCTGCCTCGACGAGCCCTTCGTGACTCCGGAAGGCCACATGGTTGCGGACTTCCTCAGCCAGCGCTCCGACGCGCTGCGCCAACGGCTTGCCGCCCGATCGATCCCCTCTCCGCGGTTCGATGCCCGGCAGGCGAGAGTGATCCTGTGCGCCAGCGGTCGACGAGCACGCCCCACCCGACCGGCTCCTCACCCTCACCCACCAAGCCCTACTGGACCAGCCGCGCCGAACGGTCCTCCACGTGCCGGAGTGGCTCGGCGTCGCGCGGAGTCCCGACGCTCGGAATTCCGGCAGCTGATGCCGAAGGTCACCGGCCCGGGCGCAACCCGTCCAGCAACCGCTCGACGCGAGACCTCCCTGCTGGCCTGCTCCGGACCGTCCGCCGAGGCGATCATGCCGGCGCCGCGCCCAGCGTGACGAACACGATCGTGGTCAGCGCATCCCGACAGCGTCCGAAGGCACCCATCCGAACCCTGACAGCGCTCACCTCGCAACAAACGTTTCCGATTCGACGTCTACGCGGAAAGTAGATCGAGCACTATCTCATTGATCTCGGAGGCACTCGGATCGGCGGCGAGCGCGGTTCGGACCCGGCGGCGGAGCGCGACGAAGTTGCCGGAGTCGCCGAGGTCGAGAGCAGCAACGAGATCGGCGCACTGCTCACCGAGTTCTGACAGGCGACGATGTGCGGGATTGATCCCATCGAATACTGGAATCGGCAGCTTCCACACGTACTTGTCAATGTGGCGCTCGTCCTTGCCGTACGACATGAGCGGTCGTACCAGCTCGGTCGTATTCGGGCTGTTCAACAGAGCGCACAGGTAGAGCCCCTCACTTCGGCTTGAGACGGCTCCCCAGTATAGCGTGTGGTCCACGACCGTACTCGGATTCTCGACCAGGGCAGCGGCCACGTGCATACCCGCCTTGCCGTAGACGACCCGAAGCGGCGGCGTTGGTAGCTGATTTGTCAGTTTGCTGCGGAAATCAAGCTGGTCGCGAAGTGTAAGGCGGTCGGTGCTGCGGTGGAAGAGCCAGATCTGCTCGGCCCGTCGCCACCATTCCGCAAGTCCGGGGTACAGGTCGAGCCGTGGATGCTCCCCGTCGAAAAGCTCAGTACCTTCCAGTGGCAGCACGGCGTGTCTCGGGGCCAGCACGCGGAACGGCAGGATGCTCTCACCCAGCAGCGTGGGCCGGATGAACTCGGTCTCAACGACCCCTTCGAGGGAGCACAACTCCTTCCAGGGTGCCTTCTCGGTGCTGCTGCGTGCAGAGCGGACGGCCTGCCTCCCAGCGGCAAGGCCGAGTGGGCCGGACTGCAATCTCTCGACCATAAAGAGTACGCGTGGTACGACGCTGGCACCCTGGGCGAACCGTGTCCGGTACGGAGAACCGATCACCTCATCGTCATGCATGACGAGATCAGCGTCGTGCTGCGCGAGGTGACCTGAGACGACGTCCCACATGTCGTTGCCGCGAGGAAGTTGACCGGTCCAGCGAGTGGTCCTGGACGGTAGCGGCTTCCCGAACTGGGTGGTGCTGCGCTGGCCGAAGACGACGGCGGCACCGCGGGGGAAGAAGTGAGGCCGCAGCCGACGGAGATCCCAGGAGCCGGTGAAGTTGACCGCGATCGGGTCCGCCGAGTCCGGGTAGTTGCCCGTTCGGAACCCGGCGTAGTACTCGCGGTCGAGGACGGCATTCGGCATGACGAACGCGAACGAGCCGCCGTCGGCAAGGTACTGCTGAGCGGTGCGGGCGACGAACAGCGCCGATAGGTCCTGGTGCGTCGCCACCTCACCGCCGTGCCACAGCTGTCGTGTCCGGGACATCTGCCGGAACGCGGTCTGCATGTCGTCTGGCATGTAGCGGTACGACAGCCACGGCGGGTTACCGACGAGGACGTCGACGCGGTTCTCCGGGCGGGCAAGCCAGGCCGGTCGAGCGAGGTTTCGGATGTAGTAGCTCCAGATGTGGTCGCGGCCCTCGTCGCTCAACCGGCACATCAACCGGAAGTTCTCCTCGACCACTGGCCGGTCATCCTCGGCGACCGCCAGGCGGTGCAGCAGACCGGCTGGAAGCGTCGGGGTCTGCGCAGCAGCGGGTCGCTTGGCGGCCTGGTCGGCCAGGCTGCTGACAAGCCGGTCGAAGCGTGCCGCGTCGGCGAGGAAGCGGTCCGGGAAGCGGAACCCGGAATCGAACAGCTGATCACCGCTGCCGGTGGGGACAACGAGGTGGCCCTCGGTGAGCAGGTCGAGACGCTGGTTCCACTGCACGCTGTCGCCCAGGTAGACCGGTACCGTGATGGCCCCTCGATCGGCAGCGAGCAACCGTTCCCGGCCGATGGCCAGCAGGTAGGTGACGCGTGCCAGCGTGACCGCCACCGGGTGGAGGTCGACTCCCAGGACGTGGTCAGTGAGGCCGGACAGGCTGCGCTCCAGCGGGCGACCGGCCTCGGCCGCAGCATCGAGGTAGCGGCGCACGGCATGGAACAGGAACGTGCCCGAACCGCATGCCGGGTCGAGGACCCGCTGGTTGAGCGGGTCGGTGACCGCGGTGCTGACCATCTGCTCGGCCAGCCAGTCCGGGGTGTAGTACTCGCCGAGCTGCTTGCGGGTCTCCGACCCGATCACCGACTCGTAGAGCACCTTCAGCACGTCGTGCTCGACGTTGGTCCAGTCGAAGCGGGACAGCCGTCGGGCCAGTGTGCGGACGAAGGCGCCACCGCCCGGCACATCCAGGACCCAGTCGAAGAAGTCGCGCTCGACGACGCCGTAGATGGCGGCGACGTCGAACCGCTGCCCGCCGAGCAACGTGGCGGGTTGCAGGTCGGTGACGTCGAGCCCGACGACGAGGTGGGCGATGATCTCGGAGCTGTTGACCAGCAGCGTGTGCTCCAGGAACAGCTCGTCGTCATCGGTGAACTGCGTCCCCAGGGCGCTACGGAGCAAGCGGCTCCACAGCTGCCGCTTGAGCCGAACGGTCTCGCTTCGCCCGTGCTCGGCGTACAGCGCGGCCAGCGTGGCGCGATCGAGGGCGTAGGAGGCACTGGTGGCGCCCAGCCGGGCCCTGATCTCCGTCGGCGTCGGAGGCACGCCCTGCCGGGTGGCGAGGACACCCTCGAGCCAGAACAGCACCGCGTCGCCGTCGGGCCGGTTCGGGTTGACCGAGTGCCCGGTGACCTCGACCAGGTTGCCGTCCCGTACGTGGTACGCGCGCCACTCCCGCCCATCGGTGAGGACGCCGACATAACGCTGCCCGGTCTGCGCGCCACGCGCCGCCACGTAGCCGGCGAGCTGCTCCTCCGCCGCCCGGACGATGCCGGGACTGCGGAGATCCTTCTTGACCTCGATGACGGTGAAGCCGACTTCGACATCGATGCGCCGGCGATCTCCGACCTGCGCCTCGAGCTGGACGTCCAAGTCGTGGTCGGCGAGACCGAGACCACCGGTGAGCAGCAGCTGCCGGACATCGGCCTGCACAGTCGCCTCGCTGCGCACCCGCTCGCGATCAGCAAGACGACGCAGCAGCCGGGCGAGGTCGTCCGTCGAGGCGATCACGTCGGTGGCCACGGGTGATGGTCTACCACGAGCTGACGACACCCCAGGGCACGGTCTGCGGCCGAAGTGGGCGGGAAGCCGAGTCTGCTGACGTTGTCCGTTCACGTGCCGGGGACGTGGACCGGCAAACCCGCGTCCCCGGCAGCGTCGAGCAGTCGTCGGTCATAGCAGCAGAAGGCGGTCAGCTCGTCGCGTACCGAGAGTGCGCTCGCCAGATGGATGGCGTCGAGCGGCCGCAGAGTGGCCGACCCGGTGGTCTGTGCGACGTCGGCAACATGCTCGCTGAGCGGGATCGTATCCAGCCCGGCCAGCAGCAGGCGCGCTCCGTTCGCGGCGGCGGCGAAGCGCCGGGCCACCCGCACGAGCTCGACACGGCCGATGATGCTCGTCACCCACAGCTGTGTCGCGCGCTGCCGCAGCCACCGGCCCAGCGCGGCCGTCTCCGTCTCGCGGACGATCAGCTTGGCCAGCGCCGACGTGTCGAGATAGATCACAACCGATCGGCCCGCAGCTCGTCGAGGACCGCGGCGGTGGCCGGCCCGGACGTCTCGACCGGCTCGGGCAGCACACGCGGTCCGCGGGCGGGTATCAGCCGGCCGTCCTGGACCAGCCGCTCGCGCACCTCGTCGCGCGCGGCCGGGACGAGCACCGCCACCGGCGTACCTCGTTCGGTGACCTCGATCGACTCGCCGGCCTTGACTCGGTCCAGGTAGCGGCTGGCGTGTTGCCGCAGCTCCCGGACTCCGATGCGCTCCACGTCGGGATCGTAGCACCTGTTGTGCTACAGCGGGCCGTCGATGTCCCGAAGGTAGGCGCTCGCACATGACCCCAGCCTGCGGGCCGGGGGGCCTGCCGGGTCTAGCCTGCCCGGGTGTCCAAGCGAGCGCACCGGAAGAAGCATCACAAGCTGGCAAAGCGACGGCCGTCCCAGCCCAAGCCCACCCAGCGGCGGAGCGAGCCGGACGGGCCCGATCTCCTGCAGGACGTCGCGGCCGCCCTCGCCGACGACGAACCGCTCAGCCTCCTCGCAATGGTCAGCGCGCTGCTCGCCGCCCTCGACCCGCGGCCACGCAGCCCGTTCGACCCCGAGCCCGAGTCCGACCTGCCGTCGCGCGACGAGCTGGTGCAGAAGTTCTTCGACGTCGACCGCCTCGAGACCTCGGCGCTGCTGGCCGCGATCGCCGAGCTGTCCGGCGACGACATGCTGCGCCACCGGGTCCACCGGGAGATCGCCGCACGCGCGCACAACCTGCCCGGCTGGCTCACCGACCTGCGCCGTTGCAGGGTCGACAGGGTCGTCGAGATGGTGCACGTGCTCGGCGACGGCGACAACATCATGACCGGGATAAGCCTGCCTGGCGGCTCGGCGCTGTCATTTCGACCACAACCTCGGCACGCTGGTGAAGGATGCCTTCGTCGTCCCCGAACCGCTGGACGCGCTCATCGAGCGGTTGCGGGCCGGCGGCGGCGGCGATCCCGACACGGCGTGTCGCGATCTCGACCCGGCGGACGCGCGCGCACGGATCCACGAGGCTGCCGAACTCGCCGCCATCACCTACCCGCCGCTGGAGACCGACACCTGGCCCGCCTGCCGACCGCTCGTCGAGTGGGCCGTGCGGATGCTGCCCGAGGGCGGCACCGGCTACCAGCGCCCCGATTGGGACGACGAGGCTCTGCACGAGCTCACCGAGCGCTTCCTCGACTCGCCGTTCGGCGCCGGCCTCGACGACGCCGACCACCGGGGCCTGCTCAAGTCGCTGCTGTGGTTCGGCACCGACTACGGCCCCGGCGACCCGCTGCGCTGGAGCCCGGCGTCGGTGGAGATCCTGCTCGTCGACTGGATCCCCCGCAAGATCGTCGCCGACGCAGCGTACCTCGCCGAGGCGCCCGAGGTGCTGCGCGCCTTCATCCGCTTCTGCCACCACGAGCGGGGCGTCCGGGCCGCGCTCACGGCCGGCACCCTCGCCGCCGTCGACGCGTACGAGCCGGAGTACCAGCGGACGATCCGGTCGCCGCGGCCGCAGGGCCCGGCCGCATTGCTGGCCGCGATGGGCGCGCACGACCCGGACGGACCGTGGGCGCTGCCCGAAGCCGAACCCCCGAGCTTCCCGGAGATCATGCTCGACAGCCTGCGCCGCGCCGTCGGCGGCGACACCGCCCTCGAACGGCTCGACGCGCGGCCGCTGCGCGACGAGCCGTTCGCGTGGGACCCGGTCCCGGCCGACATCCACGAGCGGGTGGCCGAGGTGCTCACGCTGGTCGACCGGTGCTGCGACGAGATGCTCGACGTCGAGTACCGCACGGCCTGCCGCCGGTTCCTCGCCCGCGCCGCCGCGGGCGACCCGGAGATCTTCCGGCGCCGCAGCCGGGCCGAGACCGCCGCCGCAGCGATTTGCTGGGTCATCGGGAAGGCGAACGACCTCTTCACCGGTGAGATATTGGTCAAGGATCTCGCGGGCCACTTCGGCATCGGCCAGAGCACCGTCTCCCAGCGCAGCGCGCCCCTGCTGCGCGCGCTCGGCGTCGATCCCGACCAGTACGGTGCCATGAACCTCGGCTCCCCCGACTACCTCACGTCGTCTCGCCGCGAACGGATTCTCACGCTCCGCGATAGCTACCGGGCCATGGAAGACATCCCGTGACTTAGCGGGAGCGGGCCATGATCTGCTCGACGGCGACGTCGACCGGAGTCCAGGTGATACCGGGCACCTCAGTCAGCGGAGCGTAAGGGCTCGCGGCCCAGCGCCAGACCGCGGCGAAACTCCGTTCGATCTCGGCGCGGGCCTCCACCTCGGTGGCCGGGCAGGCCGCCAGCGCGAGTTCACGCGCCGCCGGAGCATCATCGAGCTTGATCGCCACGGTCCACTGCACCCGGTGCCGCGTCGCCGTCTGCTCATCGACGTGAAGATCGACTTTGACGATCCGCGCCGCCCCGGCCTCGAGCAGCGGCCACAGTCCGGTGGTCGGTTCGATGCACCACTCCAGCGCCGCGGCCGCGCTCGTAGTGACCTCGTCGCGGGGATCCGGTAGGTCGTCCTCAGTGTCCTCCTCCACGTGCGGGGACGACAGGACCACGGTGAGCCCACCGTCCAGTACCCGTAGCGCCGCCGCCCGCAGAGCGGCCTCGTCGTGCACGGTCACGTCGGCCACGACTGTCCGGGCGTAAGTCTCCCGCGTCCGGCCCCGGCCGGAGCGAGCGTGAGCCGCCGCCTCGGGGCGGGGCACGTTGAACAAGGTGGGCTGGTCGGGCATCGGCTCCTCCGGGTCGGCAGGGATCCACCAGCCTGGCACAACGATGGCCGAGCCAGCGTACCGGCGCCCGGATCTATCGGAAGGCCGCGATCACCTCGACCATGCGGTCGGCACACGTGATCGCCGTTTCGTCGGATTCAGGTCCGCTGAGCGGACCTGAATCCGACGAAACGGCGATCATGGTATCGATGCGCGTCCGAACCGGCGGATGGCGCCAGTCGAAGTGCCGTTGTCGTACCAGCTGCGGCGATAGGCAGGGCCATCACGCCGGGACGGTGGTCCTCCGCACCGAACGCTGGGAGGGCGACTCGGGCAGCAGCAGGCTGGGAGTGTTGCGCTCGCCCACCGGCGCCGAGGTCATCGACGTCAGCACGGACAACACCGCCGCCATGCCCGCGGCGGACAGGGCGGTGGTCCACGGAGCGTCGAGCAGCCCGATGCCGCCGGCGCCGAAGATTGCCAGAAGGGTCTGCGCGAAGGTCTTGACGGCTCGCTCGAACGCCAACCGCCAGAACTGGTAGGTGAACATGGTGTCTCCGTAGTAGAGCAGAGTGTGACGCGTATAGGAGCGTCGCCAGGGGCTGCTGATACGACCGGACCACTGTGAGGCCTGATACAGGGTGGTTGCGGGGCGCCAACCGCGCAGCGGGGCGTGGCCCAGTGTGCGCACCTCGTACCCCAGCGTCGCGCACGGCCGGCACCGTCGGCAGACTTCCCGAACGTGAGCGCGGACCCTGCGTAGCGCGGCCGCGAGCCGCGTGGAACAGGCACCCGGCAACAGCGCACCGCGCCTCATCGACGGCCCGCTCGAGTCGCCCACGTCTGCGTAGGACTCAGCAGCCGCCACCGTTGAAGATCGCGGCCCTTTCGGAGTCACGCTCGGCGTCGGGAAGCTGGCCCAGGCCGCTGGTCAGCTCGCCGGCGACTCCGTGGCGTAGCGGCTGTCGCGCTCCCCGGTCTCCAGGTGCACGCCTTCCTGGCAGCCGCACCGGTCGACACCGGGCACGCCAGGGCAAGGTGCGCTCGCCACCCGCCAGGCCAGCGAGCGTCTACATCGGTGGCGGCTCACCGCCCGTGTGGGCGAACGTCTTGTTGACGATCGTCCAAGCGCCGTCGAGCTGCGCGAGTGAGAAGAAGTTGGTGCAGGAGACCGTGCCCCAGCACCCGTCCTCTTCGAGCACCGCTGTGGCCGCGTCGCCGACCTGGTCGACCGAGACCACGCGCGCCTGATAACTGCCGTCGACGTCTACCGGATGTCCGTCGACCATCTCGATCAGCGCGGCGATCGGGACGTCGAAGCGCTGGCCGCCGAGGCTTCCAAACATCCGCGCTTCAGGATGGAACGCCTGCTGGAGCTTCGACCCATCGCCGTCGCGCATCCCATCGACGTAGAGCTCGACCATGCCGACGATCTCCGTCTGGTCCGGCACCGTCGCAGCCATGTCCGTTCCTTTCGCGGAGGTCGGCGCACGCTATATCTGCGCGCCGGCAGGTTGCAAGCGCGGCGGCCGCTCGCGGCTGCTCGCCAGAGGAGGCCTGGGCTCAAGATCAGCAGGTGTGCCTGTTTCCGCTGGTGGGAGGGTGGAGCGGGCGACGGGAATCGAACCCGCATGGCCAGCTTGGAAGGCTGGGGCTCTGCCATTGAGCTACGCCCGCATGTCCCGCCTGCGCGGGACGCCCGACCAGCGTAGCGGGTGCGGCCGGCCCGGAGCCGCAGCGGCGGGGAACTCGGACCTGCCGGCATCGGCGATCGCGTAGGCTGCCGGATGCATCACGAGCCAGCGCACGCTGGGCTCGACGGGCTGTGGCGCAGCTTGGTAGCGCATCCGCTTTGGGAGCGGAGGGTCGCAGGTTCAAATCCTGTCAGCCCGACCAGCAGCATGGCACCGGCGCGTTTGCCGTCCCTCCATCGAGGGAACCCCGGGGACAGTCCCACCCCCTGTGGAAGAGGTTCGACCATGCCAGGTCCCGCCCGCCGTGGCAAAGGCGCGCTCAATACCATCATCGGCACAGTGGTCAGTGTGATCACCCTGCCGTTCCGGGTGATCGGTCAACTGTTCGGCCGAACGCGACGGCGGTAACCGCCGCAGCGCACCGCACTGGGTCTCGGTAGCAGCGGTGGTGGTGGTGGTGGTGGTGCACGTGCGGGGCCATGGGCTCGTCGTGGTGTCAGGGTGTGCAGCCACTCCGGCGCGGTGAACGTGCTCCGCACCGCCCGCGCCCAGACCGGGGTCGAGCGCACCGCAGCATTCATCGAAGGCCTGCACCTCGGGGGTGCGGTGTTCGAGCCGATCATCCCGCCGACCATCGACGCGATCCGCGCCTTCGCGCCTGGCTACTTGGTCGCCGGACATTGCACAGGCTGGCGGGCCCAGGCTGAGTTCGCCCGGATGTTGCCGGACTCCTACGTCGCGAGCACGGTGGGCACGACGCTGCGCATCGAGGCCGCTCCGGCCGCCGGGGGCCAGGTCGCCTAGACTCGCGGACTGCTGCGGGGGGTGGGGATCCGCCGCGCGCACTGCCGGGAACACCGCACGAGGAGATCACGTGAAGAGCACCGTCGAGCAGCTCGGCCCGACGCGCGTCAGGATCAATGTCGAGGTGCCGCTCGACGAGCTGAAGCCGAACTTCGACCGGGCCTACAAGAAGATCGCCCAGCAGGTCCGCATCCCCGGCTTCCGGCCGGGCAAGGCGCCGGCCAGGATCCTGGAGCAGCGGTTGGGCCGCGGCGTCGTGCTCGACGAGGTCATCAAGGAGGCCGTCCCCACCAAGTACGCCGAGGCGCTGGCCTCTGGCGAGGTCCGGCCGCTCGGCCAACCCGAGATCGAGGTCACCCCGATCGACGAGGGGGACCTGCTGGCCTTCACGGCCGAGGTCGACGTCCGCCCCGAGATCACCATGCCGGCGTTCGACGAGCTGTCCGTGACCGTCGACGACGTCGAGATCACCGATGAGGAGATCGGGGAGCAGCTCGACGAGCTGCGTTCCCGCTTCGGCACCCTCACCGGCGTCGACCGGCCGGTCGAGCAGGACGACTTCGTCGTGATCGACCTCTCCGCCACCGTCGACGGCGAGGATGTGCCCGAAGCGGCCACGACCGGCCTGTCCTACCAGGTGGGCGCCGGGAACCTCATCGAGGGCATCGACGAGGCGCTGGTGGGCGCGCGCGACGGCGAGGAGAGGACCTTCACCACCACGCTCGTCGCAGGCGAGCACGCGGGCCGGGAGGCGGAGGTGACCGCGAGGGTCACGTCGGTCAAGGCGCGGGAGCTACCCGAGGCCGACGACGAGTTCGCGCAGCTCGCCAGCGAGTTCGACACCCTCGACGAACTCCGCGGTGACCTGCGCGAGCAGCTCGGGCGGGTCAAGGCGATACAGCAGGGCGTGCATGCCCGCGACAAGGTCCTCGAGGCGCTGCTCGCGGCGACCGAGGTTCCGCTGCCAGGGGCGATCGTCGACGCCGAGCTCGAGGTACTCAAGCACGAGGCGGTAGGCGGCGACCACGACGACGAGCGCTTCGACCAGTGGCTCGAACAGCAGGGCCGCAGCCGCGAGCAGTTCGACACCGAGCTGCGCAGCTCCGCCGAGGAGGCGGTGAAGACCCAGTTGGTGCTGGACGCGATCGCCGACGCCGAGGACATGAGTGTCAACGATTCCGAGCTCATGGAGCGGATCGTCTACCAGGCGCGGCGTTACAACGTCAGTCCCGAGGAGTTCGTCAAGCACGCCCAGCAGGCCGGTCAGCTCGGCGCCGTCTACGCCGACGTGCGGCGCGCCAAGGCGCTCGCCTCGGTGGTGCGCCACGCCGTCGTGACCGATGCCTCCGGCAACGCGGTCGACGTGGACGCGCTGTTCGGCACGGCCGGGCCGGAGGAGTCCGAGGCGCCGGTAGCGCGGGCCGCGGAGTGACGCGGTAACGCTGTGAGTGAACGGGGCCGGATCGGGGAAGTCCGCATCGCCCCGCATCGTTAGGGTCGTCGACGTGCCGGTCAGACGACGCCGGCACCCGCGAACCCCCATCCGATCTGACGAGAAGGCAGGCACCCGTGACGACGGACCACATCGCCCCGGCCGAGCCGATGGCCAGCGCGCCCGCGATGCGGGCCGCTCCCGCCGGCCTGAACCTCACCGACTCGGTGTACGAGCGGCTGCTTCGCGAGCGCATCATCGTGCTCGGGTCGCAGGTCGAGGACACCATCGCCAACCAGATCTGCGCCCAGCTCCTGCTGCTGTCGGCGGAGGACCCGGACCAGGACGTTCGGCTCTACATCAACTCGCCGGGTGGCTCGGTGACCGCCGGCATGGCCATCTACGACACCATGCAGCTCATCGAGCCCGACGTTGCCACCTACGCGATGGGCCTGGCGGCCTCGATGGGCCAGTTCCTGCTCTCGGCGGGCACGCGGGGCAAGCGCTACGCCCTGCCGCACGCCCGGATCCTGATGCACCAGCCTTCGGCAGGCGTCGCCGGCACGGCGGCCGACATCGCGATCCAGGCCGACATGCTCACCAAGCACAAGCGGGAGATGGCCGAGCTCATCGCCGAGCACACGGGCCAGGACGTCGACCGGATCATTGCCGACGCCGACCGGGACCGCTGGTTCTCCGCCGAGGAGGCGCGCGAGTACGGCTTCGTCGACCAAGTCCTCACCCGCGAGAACCAGCTGCCCGACTCGAGCCGCTGAGGCCGCGCCCGTCACCTGGGCCCAGCAAGGAGTACCCATGAGCCAGTTCGCTCTCCCGCAGTCCCGGTACGTGCTGCCCTCGTTCATCGAGCGGACCAGCTACGGGGTCAAGGAGTCCAACCCCTACAACAAGCTCTTCGAGGAGCGGATCATCTTCCTCGGGGTGCAGATCGACGACGCCTCGGCCAACGACGTCATGGCCCAGCTGATCTGCCTGGAGTCCAACGACCCGGACCGGGACATCATCATGTACATCAACTCCCCGGGCGGGTCGTTCACCTCGCTCATGGCGATCTACGACACGATGCAGTTCGTCCGGCCCGAGATCCAGACGGTCTGCCTGGGGCAGGCGGCCTCGGCCGCCGCGGTCCTGCTCGCGGCCGGGACGCCCGGCAAGCGCATGGCGCTGCCCAACGCGCGGATCCTCATCCACCAGCCGGCCACCGAGGGCGTCTACGGTCAGGTGTCGGACCTGGAGATCCAGGCGGCCGAGATCGGTCGGATGCGCAGGCTGCTCGAGACCACGCTGGCCCACCACACCGGCCAGACCGAGGAGCGGGTCCGCACCGACATCGACCGTGACAAGATCCTCACGGCCGAGGAGGCCAAGGAGTACGGGATCATCGACGAGCTGACCCAGATCCGGAAGCTGTCGGCGGTGCGCCCCTGAGGGCCCCGCAGGCCCCGACACGCCGAGCGGGCGCAGCAGCCACTCCCACTCGGCAATGTCGGGGAGGCTGGTGCTCCCGTTCGACGGGGTCGGACGGGTACCGTCGGGAACGTATGCAGCCAGGCGCGCTGCACGCCACGCGCCGGGAGGGACGAGAGGCCTGCGCCCATGGCACGGATCGGTGATGGTGGGGACCTGTTGAAGTGCTCCTTCTGCGGGAAGAGTCAGAAGCAGGTCAAGAAGCTCATCGCGGGCCCCGGCGTCTACATCTGCGACGAGTGCATCGATCTGTGCAACGAGATCATCGAGGAGGAGCTCGCCGAGGCCGGCGACGTGAAGCTCGACGAGCTACCCAAGCCCAGCGAGATCCACGACTTCCTCGAGACCTACGTGATCGGCCAGGACCTCGCGAAGCGGAACCTGTCGGTGGCCGTCTACAACCACTACAAGCGCATCCAGGCCGGTGACAAGAACCGGGACGACGAGGTCGAGCTGGCCAAGTCCAACATCCTCATGCTCGGCCCCACCGGGTGCGGCAAGACCTACCTGGCGCAAACCCTGGCCAAGATGCTGAACGTGCCGTTCGCGATCGCGGACGCCACCGCGCTCACCGAGGCCGGCTACGTCGGCGAGGACGTCGAGAACATCCTGCTCAAGCTGATCCAGGCCGCCGACTACGACGTCAAGCGGGCCGAGACCGGGATCATCTACATCGACGAGGTCGACAAGATCGCTCGCAAGTCGGAGAACCCGTCGATCACCCGGGACGTCTCCGGCGAGGGCGTGCAGCAGGCGCTGCTGAAGATCCTGGAGGGGACCACCGCGAGTGTGCCGCCGCAGGGCGGTCGCAAGCATCCGCACCAGGAGTTCATCCAGATCGACACCACGAACGTGCTGTTCATCGTCGCCGGGGCGTTCGCCGGTCTGGAGAAGATCATCGATGACCGGATCGGCAAGCGTGGTCTCGGGTTCGGCGCCGAGATCCGGTCCAAGGCCGAAGTCGACACCACCGACCACTTCTCCGACGTCATGCCCGAGGACCTGATCAAGTTCGGGCTGATCCCGGAGTTCATCGGCCGGCTGCCGGTGGTGGCATCGGTGACCAACCTGGACAAGACCTCCCTGGTGAAGATCCTCACCGAGCCGCGCAATGCCTTGAGCAAGCAGTACTGCAAGCTGTTCGAGATGGACGGCGTCGAGCTCGAGTTCACCGCGACGTCCCTCGATGCCATCGCCGACCAGGCGATCCTGCGCGGCACCGGCGCCCGGGGATTGCGCGCGATCATGGAAGAGGTCCTGCTCCCCGTGATGTACGACATCCCGAGCCGCGATGACGTGGCCAAGGTCGTGATCACCGAGCAGACCGTCAAGGAGAACATCAACCCGACGATCGTGACCCGGGCGCCCTCGCGCCGCGAACGCCGGGAGAAGTCCGCCTGAGCCCGGGTTGGCTCAGCGGAAGCGGCGTCCCTCGTCACGCCGGTAGGCCCAGCCGGCGAGCACGGCCGTGAGCCCGTGTGGCACGCCGTGGGAACGCGATCGCGAGCATTCGTAGACTCGTGGGGTGACTGAGACGCTCCAGCAGCCCCGCACCGACCTCCCGGCCACCTGGACGCCGGCCGAGGTAGAGGCAGAGCTCTACCAGCGCTGGGTCGACGCCGGTTACTTCACCCCCGATCCGCACGCCGACCGCCCCGCGTACAGCATCGTGATCCCGCCGCCCAACGTGACGGGCAGCCTGCATATGGGTCACGCACTGGACCACACGCTGATCGACGTGCTGGTCCGCCGCGCCCGGATGCGGGGCTTCGATGCACTCTACGTGCCCGGCATGGACCACGCGGGCATCGCTACACAGACCCTCGTCGAACGCCACCTGCTCAGCACCGAGGGCAAGCGCAGGCGCGACTACGACCGCGAGGAGTTCCTCGCCAAGGTCTGGGTGTGGAAGGAGGAGTACGGCGACTCGATCCTCGGCCAGATGCGCCGGCTCGGCGAGGGCGTGGACTGGACCCGGGAGCGGTTCACCATGGACGCCGGTCTCTCCCGCGCCGTGGGCACCATCTTCGAGCGCCTCTACGACGACGGCCTGATCTACCGAGCCGAGCGGCTGGTGAACTGGTCGCCCGCGCTGCAGAGCGCGATCAGTGACATCGAGGTGGAGTACCGCGACGTCGACGGCGAGTTCGTCTCGATGCGCTACGGCGACGGCGAGGCGTCCTCCGTCGTCGTGGCGACCACCCGGGTGGAGACGATGCTCGGCGACACCGGCGTCGCCGTGCACCCCGACGACGAGCGCTACACCCACCTGGTGGGCACCGAGATCGAGCATCCGATCACCGGCCGCCTCATCCCGATCGTTGCCGACGATCACGTGGACCGGGGGCTCGGCACCGGCGCTGTCAAGATCACCCCCGCGCACGACCCGAACGATTTCGAGATGGGCCGCCGGCACGGCCTGCCGACGCCGACGATCATGGACGAGGCCGGGACCATCACCGGCACCGGCACTGCCTTCGACGGGATGGACCGGTTCGAGGCGCGGACCGCGATCCGCGAGGAGCTCGCCTCGCAGGGCAGGATCATCGCCGTGACGCGGCCCTACGTTCACAGTGTCGGGCACTGCTCGCGCACCGGGGTGGAGATCGAACCGCGGCTGTCGCTGCAATGGTTCGTCAAGGTCACGCCGCTGGCGAAGGCCGCAGGAGACGCTGTGCGCGACGGGCGGACCGTGATCCACCCGGCCGAGCAGGAACCGCGCTGGTTCGACTGGGTGGACCACATGCACGACTGGTGCATCTCGCGCCAGCTCTGGTGGGGCCACCGGATCCCCATCTGGTACGGACCGGGCGGCGAGGTGCGCTGCGTCGGCCCCGACGAGGAGCCGCCGGGGGAGGGCTGGACCCAGGACCCCGATGTGCTCGACACCTGGTTCTCGTCCGCCCTGTGGCCGTTCTCCACGCTGGGCTGGCCGGAGGACACCCCTGACCTGGCCCGCTTCTACCCCACCTCGGTGCTGGTCACCGGCTACGACATCCTGTTCTTCTGGGTGGCCAGGATGATGATGTTCGGGCTCTACGCCATGGACGGCGCACCGCCGTTCCGCCACGTCTTCCTGCACGGCCTGATCCGCGACCGGTTCGGCAAGAAGATGTCGAAGTCGCGGGGTAACACCATCGACCCGCTGGAGTGGCTGTACCGCTACGGCGCGGACGCGCTGCGCCTCACCCTCGTGCGCGGCGCGAACCCGGGCGGTGACATGGCGCTGTCCGAGGAGTGGACGGCCGGGTCGCGGAACTTCTGTACCAAGCTGTGGAACGCCACCCGCTTCGCGCTGGGCAACGGCGCCATCGTCGAGCCGTTGCCCCCCCGGTGTGAGCTCACCGACGCCGACCGGTGGATCCTCGACCGGTGCGACGCGGTCACCGCCGAGGTGGACGCGCTGCTGGAGGAATTCCAGTTCGCCAAGGCCACCGAGCTGCTCTACCACTTCAGCTGGGACGAGTTCTGCGACTGGTACCTCGAGTTGGCGAAGGTGCAGCTCGCCGGGCAGCGGGCCGGCGCGACCAGGACCGTGCTCGGGCATGTGCTCGACGTGCTGCTACGGCTGCTGCACCCGATCGCACCCTTCATCACCGAGGTGCTGTGGACCGCGCTGACCGGCCGGGAATCGGTGGTCGTGGCGAACTGGCCGACCCCGTCGGGTGGCGAGCGCGACGACGACGCCGCGCGGCGGATCGCTGCAGCGCAGCGGCTGATCACCGAGGTCCGCCGGTTCCGCAACGACCAGGGGCTCAAGCCCCGGCAGCGGGTGGCCGCGCAGCTGTCCGGGTTGGCTGCCGCAGACCTCACGGCACACGAGGTCGCGGTCCGCGACCTCGCCCGGCTGGACGAACCGGGCGAGGGCTTCACGCCATCGGTCCACTTCGAGGTGGGCCTGCCAGCCGGCACCGTGCTGGTGGAGCTCGACATGTCCGGCGCGATCGACGTCGCGGCCGAGCGGGCCCGGCTGGGCAAGGACCTCGCGGTCGCCGAGAAGGAACTGGCCGGTACCGACGGCAAGCTGGACAACCCGAGGTTCGTCGAGCGCGCGCCCGCGCACGTCGTCGAACAGATCCGCGGCCGCCGGGAGAACGCAGCGGCCGACATCGACCGGCTGCGTGCCCGGCTGGCCGACTTGCCGGAGGTGTGACCGTGCCCGTCGATACGGCGGCGCTGGCCGAGCTGGCCGCGGTCGAGGCCGAGCTGGACACGCGGTGGCCAGAGACGGCGATCGAGCCCTCGCTGCAGCGGATCGCCGCGCTGGTCGACCTGCTCGGCTTCCCGCAGACCTCCTACCCGGTGCTGCACGTCGCGGGGACCAACGGCAAGACCTCCACCGCGCGGATGCTCGACGCGCTGCTCAGCCGCATCGGCCTGCGGGTCGGCCGCTACACCAGCCCGCACCTGCAGCGCGTTACCGAGCGGATCAGCATCGACGCCGAGCCGATCGACCCGAAGGCCTACGTGGCGGCCTACCGCGACATCGCACCGTACGTGTCCCTGGTGGATGGTGGCAGCGAGATCGCGATGAGCAAGTTCGAGGTGCTCACCGGGATGGCCTTCGCCGCGTTCGCCGATGCGCCGGTCGAGGCCGCCGTGCTCGAGGTGGGGCTCGGCGGCCGTTGGGACGCCACGAACGTCGCGGATGCGCAGGTCGCGCTGGTGACCCCCATCGGGGTGGACCACACCGGCTACCTGGGCACCGAGGTCGCGACCATCGCGGCCGAGAAGGCCGGGATCATCAAGCCCGGTTCGGTGGCGGTGCTCGCCGGCCAGTCCCCTGAGGTGGCCCGGGTGCTCGCGCAGCGCTGCGTCGAGACCGGCGCCACGGTTGCCCGTGAGGGCACGGAGTTCGGCGTGCTCGACCGGGACATCGCGGTCGGGGGGCAGCGGCTGCGGCTGCAGGGGCTCGGCGGCGTCTACGACGAGGTGTTCCTGCCACTGCACGGCGAGCATCAGGCCCGCAACGCCGTTCTCGCGCTGGCCGGCGTGGAGGCGTTCTTCGGCGCCGGCGCGTCGCGGCAGCTCGACGTCGACGCGGTGCGGGAGGCCTTCGCCGGCGTGACCGCGCCGGGCCGCCTCGAGCGGGTCCGCACCGCGCCGAGCGTGTTGCTCGACGCCGCGCACAACCCGCACGGGGCCCGCGCGCTGGCCGCGACGCTGCGCGAGGCGTTCACGTTCCGCCGAATCGTCGTCGTCGTGGCGGTGATGCGGGACAAGGACGTGCGGGGGATCCTCGACGAGCTAGAGCCGGTCGCCGACGAGGTCGTCGTCACCCGGAACTCCTCGCCGCGGGCGATGGACCTCGACGAGGTCGCCGCGGTGGCCCGCCAGGTCGTCGGCGAGGAACGGCTGCGGGTCGAGCCCCGGCTCGACGACGCGGTCGAGGCGGCGGTGGCTGCGGCCGAGGACGTCGACAGCGGCTCGGCACCGCTGTCCGGGGGATGCGTCGTGATCACCGGCTCGGTCGTGACGGCGGGGGAGGCCCGCACCCTGTTCGGCCGGGAGCCGGCGTGAGCGGGCGACCCGGCGTGCCCGATCCCTGGAAGGGTCTGCGCGGGGTGTTCGCGGGCACCCTGGTGATGGAGGCGATCGTCGTCGCGCTGGCGCTGCTGGTCGTGGTGCGCCTCGGGGAGGGCGTGAGCGCCGCCGGGGCCTGGTACACCGGGGTGCTCGCGGTGGCGATGATCGTCGCGTCCGGTGTGCAGCGGCGGCGGTGGGGGCTGGGCCTGGCGCTCGCCCTGCAGGTCGCGATGGTGCTGGGCGCGTTCGCGCACGTCGCGCTCGGGGTCACCGGGCTGCTGTTCTGCGGGGTGTGGGCCTACCTGCTGTACCTGCGGCAGCTCGTCGCGCGCCGGATGGCCGAGGGCAGCCTGCCCGCCCAGCGGCCTGAGTGAGAGCACGCCCGTTACGCTGCGGTCCGGCAGTACCCACGTACGAGGAGAACGAGCAGCAGTGAACGAGCGCACCCTTGTCCTGGTCAAGCCCGACGGTGTGGGCCGCGGCCTCGTCGGAGAGGTGATCTCCCGGATCGAGCACAAAGGTCTGAGACTGGTCGCGCTCGAGCTGCGGGCCGTCGACCGGGAGCTGGCCGAGCAGCACTACGCCGAGCACGCCGAGAAGCCGTTCTTCGGTGAGCTGCTGGAGTTCATCACCTCCGCCCCGGTGGTCGCCGCCGTGGTCGAGGGGGAGCGCGCGATCGCCGCCTTCCGCCAGCTCGCTGGCGGCACCGACCCGGTGGAGAAGGCCGCAGCGGGCTCGATCCGCGGGGACTTCGCGCTGGAGACGCAGTCGAACCTGGTGCACGGCTCGGACTCGGCCGACTCGGCGGAACGGGAGATCAAGCTCTGGTTCCCCGAGCTCTGAGGGCCGGACCCGGATCCGGCGGCAAACGGTTCGAGACCGTCGGAAGCCGCGGGTAGCGTCGCTGGCGTGTCCGGTGATGGCGCTGCTCTGGTCCAGGCCAGGGGGTTGCGCAAGCGGTTCGGCGCCATCGAGGCCGTGCGGGGCATCGACGTCGACGTCCAGCCCGGTGAGGCGTTCGGTTTCCTCGGCCCCAACGGGGCCGGCAAGTCCTCGACCATGCGCATGATCGCCTGCGTGTCCCCCCGCAGTGCCGGCGAGCTGCAGGTGTTGGGGATGGACCCGGACACCGACGGGCCGCACATCCGCGCCCGGCTCGGGGTCGTGCCGCAGCAGGACAACCTCGACAACGAGCTGTCGGTGCGGGACAACCTGCACGTCTACGGGCGCTACTTCGGACTGTCGCGGGCCGACGTGCGGGCCAGGGCCGCCGAGCTGCTCGACTTCGCGCAGCTCACCGACCGGGCTTCCGACCCCGTCGAGCTGCTCTCCGGTGGCATGAAGCGCCGGCTGACCATCGCGCGCTCGCTCGTCAACGACCCGGAGCTGATGCTGCTCGACGAGCCGACCACCGGGCTGGACCCGCAGGCCCGCCACCTGCTGTGGGATCGGCTGTTCCGGCTCAAGCAGCGGGGCGTCACGCTCATCGTCACCACGCATTACATGGACGAGGCCGAGCAGCTGTGCGACCGGCTCGTGGTGATGGACAGCGGGCTGATCGTGGGGGAGGGCTCGCCGGGGGAGCTGATCGCCCGCTACTCCACCCGCGAGGTGCTGGAGCTGCGGTTCCGACCCGGTGAGCAGGACGGCCATGCCAGCGGGCTGGCCGGTCTCGCAGACCGCGTCGAGGAACTGCCCGACCGTCTGCTGCTCTACACCGCCGATGGGGAGGCCGCAATGTCGGCGGCGCACCAGCGCGGCGTGCGGCCGGTGTCCAGCCTCGTCCGCCGGTCCACGCTGGAGGACGTCTTCCTGCGCCTCACCGGCCGGTCACTGGTGGACTGATGACGACGACCGTCGCCCCCCGCTCGACCGGCCGGGTGCTGCCCGGCTGGCGGGCCGCGCTGCTCGTCGTCGAGGGGCTGTGGGTCTGGTACCGGCGCAACTGGCGGGCCACCGCGATCTCCAGCATCCTGCAGCCGGTGCTGTTCCTGCTCGCGTTCGGCGTCGGGTTCGGCGGGCTCATCGACACGGGCGGCCGTGCGGAGCAGGCCACCGGCGGGGTGCCATACCTCCTCTACCTCGCCCCGGCGCTGCTCGCCGTCGGGGTGGTGCAGAACGCGGCGTTCGAGTCGACCTACCCGATCCTGTCGGCGTTCAAGTGGCAGCGCACCTACTGGGGTGTCACCGCCACCCCGGTTACGCCGGGGCAGCTGGCCGCCGGCCAGCTCACCTGGATCGCGCTGCGGCTGGTGATCTCGGGCGCCGCGTACCTGCTGGTGATCGCACTGTTCGGCGCGGTGCGTGGACCCGGCGTGCTGGCCGCCTTGGCCTTCGCGGTGCTATCCGGGATGGCGTTCGCCGCCCCACTGGTGGCGTTCGCGGCGGCGCAGGAGAACGAGGGCACGGCGTTCAGCGCGGTGTTCCGGTTCGTGGTGATACCGATGACGCTGTTCTCGGGCACGTTCTTCCCCGTCTCGCAGCTGCCGGCGGTCGTGCGGCCGCTGGCGTGGATCAGCCCGCTGTGGCACGGCACCGAGCTGGCCCGGGGCGCCGCGCTGGGCACGCTGCAGCCCGGGCCGGCGCTCGGGCACGGTGCCTACCTGGCCGCACTGCTGGTCACCGGGGTGCTGCTGTGCCGATGGCGCTTCCGGGTGAGGTTGACGCGATGACCGCCGTGCGTGCGGCACCGCCTGCCGCGGCGCAGCGGCGGGTGGGGCTGCTCGTGCATGTGCTACCCCCCGCACTGTATGCGGGCCGTGCGCGGATGCTGCTACTGCGCGCCTCGCTGGTCTCCCGCCGGGCCTGGCTCGCGATCGTGTCCGGGTTCTTCGAACCACTGTTTTTCCTGGTCGCCATGGGCCAGGGGCTGGGAAGCCTGGTCGGCGACGTGCCCGGTCCGGGTGGCGAGCCGCTGAGCTACGCGGCGTTCATCGCTCCTGGGTTGCTCGCCGCCTCGGCGATGAACGGCGCGGTGTTCGACTCGACGTTCAACATCTTCTTCAAACTCCGTTACGCCAAGCTCTACGACGCGATGCTGGCTACCCCGCTGGGGCCGGTGGACATCGCGCTCGGCGAGATCGGCTGGGCGCTGCTGCGTGGCGGGATGTACTCGACGGGCTTCCTGGGGGTGATGCTCGGGCTCGGGCTGATCTCGTCGCCGTGGGCGCTGCTGGCCCTACCGGTGGCGCTGCTGGTGGCCTTCGCCTTCGCCGCGGTCGGGATGGCCGCGACGTCGTTCATGCGTTCCTGGCAGGATTTCGACCTGGTGCAGCTCGCGGTGCTGCCGATGTTCCTGTTCTCGGCCACCTTCTACCCGCTGTCGGTGTACCCGCCGGTGCTGCAGTGGCTGGTGCAGGCCTTTCCGCTCTACCACGCGGTGGAGCTGATGCGCGCGCTCACGACAGGGGTGGTGGGCTGGTGGTTGCTCGGGCACCTCGCCTACTTCGTCGTGATGGCCGCGCTCGGCGTCGTGGTGGCCTCACGCCGGCTCACCGCGCTGCTCCTGCGGTAGGTGGCTCTTCAAGTACCGCCAACTCCCGCTGGGCTGCTGGTAACCGCTACCAACGATGACCCCCTGCGGGCTACACCGGCGGTGAGTTGCCCACATCTGGGCTGTTATCCACAGGTCGCTTCGTCGTGACATCACCTTTGGCCGCAGCAACCGCAACGCTCGGTGTCATGAACGAGTGGTGGGTGCCCCTGCTGGAGCCTGACGGGCTCTTGATCCGCGATCGCGCGCTCGCGGTCGTCGATCCGGACGACCTGCTCACCGCGCTGCGGTCGGGGCGGCTCAAACGCATTCAGCGGGGCGTCTACCTCCCGCGTCGCATCCCGGCCACGCCGCTGATCTACGCGAGGGCAGCCATCATCAGCTGCGGGATCCCCGGCGCCGTGGCGAGTCACATCACGGCGGGAAGGGTGCATGGCATCGCGGTCCCCGAGGGGTACCGCGCGCAGCACGTGACCGTCACCCGGCAGCAGCGGCGGCGGAACCGTCCCGATCTGTGTTTCCATTCCCGGCCGCTGGCGGTCGGCGAAGTCTCGAGCAACGACGGGGTGCCTGCGACCGTGGTGGCCCGGACGCTCGCCGACCTGGCAGCGACGCTGGACCGGCTGGACGCCGTCTGGGTCCTGGATGACACGCTGCGCCAGCGGCTGTGCTCGGCGGCGGAGATCCGCGCGGTCATCGAGCGGTGGCGCGGTGGCGCGGGCTGTGCTCGCGCTCGCGCGCGGCTGGACGAGGCAGACGGGATCGCCGAGTCGATCCTCGAGACGGCCGGGCGGCTGGCGCTGGGCGACCGCGGCGTGCCGCTGCCCGTTGCGCAGTACGAGCTCCGGACCGCTGACGGTGCGGTTGTGGCCAGGCTCGATGGTGCGTACCTCCGCGAACGGGTGGCGCTGGAGTTCGACGGTGCTGGCCCGCACAGCCTGCCAGAGCCCGTGTTCCGGGACCGTTGGCGGCAGAACCGGCTTCTGGAGCTGGACTGGAAGGTGTTGCGTTTTACCTGGTGGGATGTGACCCGGGATCCCGATGGCTTTGCCGACACCGTCAAGCGGAATCTCCACCCCAGGGCAGCCTAGCCAGGCCGCAGGGTTGGTGGTGGTTACGGGCAGCTGGGAGGTGGGTTGGCGGTACTTGAAGAGCTACCCGACTACGCTCGGGGACGTGCCTGTCGAGTCGGTGTTCCCGCGGTTGGAGCCGCTGCTGCCGCGGGTGTCCAAGCCTGTGCAGTACGTCGGTGGCGAGCTCAACGCCACCGTGAAGGACTGGGACGCTGCGGCGGTGCGCTGGGCACTGATGTATCCCGATGCCTACGAGGTCGGGCTGCCGAACCAGGGCGTGATGATCCTCTACGAGGTGCTCAACGAGCAGCCCGACGTGCTCGCCGAGCGCACCTACGCGGTGTGGAACGACCTCGAGGAGCTGATGCGGCACCACGACGTCCCGCAGTTCACGGTCGAGTCCCACCGGCCCGTCGGGGCGTTCGACCTGCTCGGGGTGTCCTTCGCCACCGAGCTCGGCTACACCAACCTGCTCACCGCGCTGGACCTCGCAGGTATCCCGTTGCGCGCCGGAGACCGCACCGACGACCACCCCGTTGTCATCGCTGGTGGGCATGCCGCGTTCAACCCCGAGCCGGTCGCCGACTTCGTCGACGCGGTCGTGCTCGGTGACGGCGAGGAAGCCGTACTGGAGATCACCGGCATCGTCCGGGAATGGAAGGCGCAAAGCAGTCGGGGAGGACGCGAGGAGCTGCTCGGGCGGCTCGCCGAGACCGGCGGGATCTACCTCCCGCAGTGCTACGACGTCGACTACCTCCCCGACGGGCGGATCGGGCGGGTGGTGCCGAACACCGGCCGCGCTCCCGACCGGGTGTTCAAGCGCACCACCATGGACCTCGACGAGTGGCCTTACCCGAAGCAGCCGCTGGTGCCGCTCGCCGAGAGCGTGCACGAGCGGATGAGCGTGGAGATCTTCCGCGGTTGCACCCGGGGCTGCCGGTTCTGCCAGGCAGGCATGATCACCAGGCCGGTCCGGGAGCGCTCGATGCAGGGCATCGGCGAGATGGTGCAGCGCGGGCTGGAGTCCAGCGGCTTCACCGAGGTCGGGCTGCTGTCGCTGTCCAGCGCCGACCACTCCGAGATCGGCGACATCACCAAGGGGCTCGCCGACCGCTACCAGGGCAGCGGCACCAGCCTGTCGCTGCCCTCCACCCGGGTCGATGCGTTCAACGTCGACCTCGCCAACGAGCTGTCCCGCAACGGTCGCCGCTCCGGGCTCACCTTCGCGCCGGAGGGCGGCTCCGAGCGGATCCGCCGTGTGATCAACAAGATGGTGTCCGAGGAGGACCTCATCCGCACCGTCTCGACCGCGTTCGGCGCCGGATGGCGGCAGGTGAAGTTGTACTTCATGTGCGGGCTTCCCACCGAGACCGACGACGACGTGCTGCAGATCGCGCACATGGCCCACAGCGTGATCCGCGCGGGTCGGGAGGCGAGCGGCCGCACGGACATCCGCTGCACGATCTCGATCGGCGCGTTCGTGCCCAAGCCGCACACCCCGTTCCAGTGGGCCGCCCAGGAGCACCCCGAGGTGATCGACGAGCGACTGCGCAGGCTCCGATCCGAGGTCAACTCCGACCGCAAGATCGGCCGTAATGTGGGCATGCGCTACCACGACGGCAAGCCGGCGCTCATCGAGGGGCTGCTGTCCCGCGGCGACCGGCGGGTCGGCCGGGTGATCGAGCGGGTGTGGCGCGAGGGCGGCCGGTTCGACGGCTGGAGCGAGCACTTCAGCTACGACCGCTGGGTCGACGCGTGCGCGGCCGAACTGGAGCCGCTCGGCGTGTCCCTGGAATGGTTCACCACCCGCGAGCGCGATCACACCGAGGTACTGCCCTGGGACCACCTGGACTCGGGGCTGGACAAGGAGTGGCTCTGGGAGGACTGGCGCGACGCCCTCGACGGGCGCGAGCAGGACGACTGCCGGTGGACGCCGTGCTTCGACTGCGGGGTCTGCCCGTCGATGGGCACCGACATCCAGGTCGGGCCCACCGGCCGGCCGCTGCTCCCGATCAGCCCTGTCGGCCAGGGCTCCCCGGTGCGCAATCCCGCGTTCAGCAGCTCATGATCCCCAGCGGCCGGGTGGGTCAGCGTGTGACGGCATCCAGGGCGTCGACGAGGCCGTGCCCGTAGAAGCCGTTCGCCGCTGCGCCCTGGCACGGCGCGGCCGCCTCACTGGCGGGGACCACGGCAGGGAGCGGGGAACAGGCGATCGGGTCGGCGTGCGTGGTGAGCAGTTCGGTGAGCTCGTCGGGGTCCGCATCGGGATGGGTGGACGCGAGCAGCGCGGCAACCCCCGTGGCGTGCGGCGAGGCCATGGACGTGCCGCACGCGTAACCGTACCCCCCCGGGACGGTTGAGAGCACGCAACCGCTGGAGGACACCCCGGATGCCTGCTCCGGGTCGCCGCCCGGGGCGGTGACGTCGACGACGCCGAGACCGAAGGAGCTGTAGCCCGACATCACGCGCTGCGCGCCGACCGCGGAGACCGCGATGACTCCTGGTAGCTCGGCCGGCAGCACGTCGCAACCGTCGTCCACGGGGCGAGGTCGCGGGTCGGGCCGGTTGCTCGGGCTGCCCACGTCCTCGGCCGGGTCGGACAGATCCAGTCGCTCGTTGCCCGCAGCGGCGACGGCGAGCACCCCCGCCCCGGTGGCGAACTCCACCGCGCGACGCACCGCCTCGTGGGCGACGGCCTGGCCGGGCTGGTCGGCGCAGGTGAACAGCCAGGGGTCGACGAAGTAGCTGTTGTTGGTGACCTGCATGCCCTGCCGGGCGGCCCACATGAACCCGCACACCGCGTATTCCGGGTAGATGAACCCGGCGTCGTCGACGACCTTCACCGACGCGATCCGCACCCCGGGGGCGACCCCGGCGATGCCCTTGCCGTCGTCGGCCGCTGCGATCGTGCCCGCGACGTGGGTGCCGTGCGTCGAGCTGGTGGGCACCCAGGAGTCGGGCGCGGGGTCCGGCGCGCCGGTCAGGCAGCCCGCCGAACGCTCCGGGTCGATCGCGGCCGCCAGGTCGGGGTGGTCGGGATCGACGCCCGAGTCGAGCACGCCCACGACGACGCCGGGGTCGCCGGGGGCGACCGCGCGCGATCGGGTCGCCCCGATCATCGCCATGTCCCACTGCTCCGCCGCGCGGTCGGCCGGCGCGACATCCGTGGACTCGGAGGTCCGGGGCTCCGCCCGCTCGAGCGGGAACGAGCTGCGGCCGGCCGGGTCGGGTGTGGCAGCGCCGGCCAGCGCCTCGGCAGCCGCGCTGTAGGTCCGGTCCCGGCCGATCCGGTCGGCGAAGGCGGGGTCGGAGGAGCTGGCCACCCCCACCCCGATCTCCGGGTAGTAGGCGGAGCTGGCACCGCAGGCTCCCGCAACCTCGGATGTCGCGAGCAGCGCGGGAGTCGCCGGGACGAACAGGACCACGTACCGCAGCTCCGGCCCGTCGCTGCGGCACGCGGCAGGGAGCGGGAACCCGGGGACCGGCACGCCCTGGGCCGCCGGTGCGGACAGCCCCACCGAGCCGACCAGCAGCGCGCAGACCACGGTCGGGGCCCGCAGCCGGGGGCGCAGGGGCACGCAGGCCTCCAGGTGGACGGGGCGTCACACACGCCGCGAACCGGTCGCCGTGACGGTAGTGAGACCTCGCCACGGCTGACAAGCCGGGGGTGCCCGGTACCGTCGTACGCCTGACCGACCGCCGTCGCCTGCACAGGGAGGGACGCTGACCGAGCACCACGCCCCCGCACAGCACCGGCCCAACCCGTCGCCGTCGCCGGTCTGCACGCTGCGGCTGCGCTATGCCAAGCGGGGTAAGCTGCGCTTCACCTCGCACCGGGACGTCGCGCGGGCCTTTGAGCGCGCGCTGCGCCGCGCGGGCCTGCCGATGGCCTACTCGCAGGGCTTCAGCCCGCACCCGAAGGTGTCCTGGCTGGGAGCGGCCCCGACCGGAGCCGCCAGCGAGGCCGAGTACCTGGAGCTCCAGCTGGTGGACCGGGTCGACCCGGAGCTGGTATGCGCCGAGCTGGACGCGGTGCTGCCGGACGGGCTGGCGGTACTGGAGGCCGTGGTCGCGCGTGGGGGAGCGCTGGCCGACCGGATGGAGGCCAGCCGCTGGGACATCGAGGTGCCGGGCGTGCCCGTCGAGCAGCTTGCCGGTGCCGTGGCGGCGCTGCGCGACGCCCCGGAGGCGCGGGTCGAACGGATGACGAAGAAAGGCATGCGGGCGATCGACGCCCACGCGGCGATCGTCTCGATGCAGGTCTCGGCCGGTCCTGCCGGCGCGGCGGGATCGGATCCGGTCACCGGGTGTGGGATACTGTCAGTGGTCGTACGGCAGGCCAGCCCTACGGTACGACCGGACGACGTCCTGAGCGCGCTCGACGTCGTCGCCGGACTCCGGCCGCCGGTACCCGCGAAGGCGACCCGGATGGCACAGGGACGGCTCGACGACGACGGGGGTCTCGTCGACCCGCTCGGAGCGGACCGGGTACCGACCGGTTGGCCTTCCGGTGCAGTCCGGTGACGGTGCGCGGCGGTTGGATCGGGGCGGCGTCGCAGGGCACGCCGGCTGACCTCCCGGGATCCCGGGAAGGCGGTCGGTGGACAGGATTGCCGTCACCGGACTCGGTGGCGGAAGACGTAGAGGGCCCTGCGTGGCCGCGTCCTCACCGGACGCGCCCGGGGACCGGAGGAGCTACATGACGAACACGGACGCACCCGCCGGCAGCGCAGGCGGGGGCGCTGGCACACCCGACGGCACCGGTGCACCCGACGTCGCGGCAACCCTGCCGGACAAGCTCCGGGTGCACGCGCTGGCCAAGCTGCTCTCGGTGAGTAGCAAGCAGGTCGTGGCCACGCTGGCCGAGCTGGGCGTACCGGTGCGCAGTGCGCAGTCCAGCATCGACCGCGAGACGGCGGTGCGGGCGGTGCAGGTGCTGCTGCCCGAGCCGGGCGGCGCCCCTGCTGCCGGCGGGGGCACCGACACCGTCACCGGGGTGCCCGAGGTGGAGGACCCCGGAGCGCCCGCGGTGCCGCTCGCGCCGCTCTTCAACCCGCCCGCCCCGGTCTTCCGGCCGCCGACGAAGCAGGCCGCGCCTGCCGACGAGGCTGCCGCCGAAGAGCAGGCTCGGCAGCAGCCCGACGCCGGCTACGACTCCGACGAGCCGGACGAGGGTGGGCGTCGGCGGCGGCGGCGGGGTCGCCGCGGCCGGGGCCGTGGCAAGGGCGGCAACGGGTCGGACGAAGCCAACGGCGACTCCGCCGACGACGGCGATGTGGATGCTGATGAAGAGTCGGATGCTTCCGCCAGCGCGGACATCCCGGAGGGCGACTCGGAGGAGTCGGCCGGCGCCAAGCGCCGTCGCAGGCGCCGGCGCCGCAAGAGCGGCAACGACGAGGACGGGCCGCGTGAGGACGACCCGCCCGACACGGTGGTGCACGTCCGGGAGACCACGGAGCGCCCTGCCGACAACGAGGTCCAGGCAGTCCGCGGGTCGACCCGGCTGGAGGCCAAGCGGCAGCGCCGCCGGGACGGCCGGGATGCGGGCCGCCGGCGGGCCCCGATCCTGTCGGAGTCGGAGTTCCTCACCCGGCGCGAGTCGGTGGAACGCAGCATGGTCGTGCGAGAGCACGGCGATCGCATCGAGATCGCGGTGCTGGAAGACGGGGTGCTGGTCGAGCACTTCGTGACGGCGACGGGGTCCGGCTCGCTGGTGGGCAACGTCTACCTCGGCCGGGTGCAGAACGTGCTGCCCTCCATGGAAGCCGCTTTCGTCGACATCGGCCGTGGCCGCAACGCCGTGCTCTACGCCGGCGAGGTGGACTGGGACGCTGCCGGCCTCGAGGGGAAGTCCCGCCGCATCGAGCAGGCGCTGTCCAGCGGTGACAGCGTGCTGGTGCAGGTCACCAAGGATCCGGTGGGGCACAAGGGTGCCCGGCTGACCACCCAGATCAGCCTGCCTGGGCGGTTCCTGGTCTACGTGCCGGGCGGGCGGGCGACCGGGATCAGCCGCAAGCTGCCCGACACCGAGCGCAGGCGGCTCAAGGATGTCCTGAAGCGGATCGTTCCCGACGAGGCCGGCGTCATCATCCGCACGGCGTCCGAGGGAATCAGCGAGGACGAGCTCGGCCGCGACGTCCGCCGGCTGCAGGCGCAGTGGGAGGTCATCCACGGCAAGGCGGAGGCCACCGGGTCGGCCAAGATCAAGGCCCCGGAGCTACTGTACGAGGAACCCGACCTCCTGATCAAGGTGGTGCGCGACCTGTTCACCGAGGACTTCGGCCAGCTGGTGGTGCAGGGCGGGGATGCCTGGGACACCGTCGAGGGGTACGTCTCCCACGTCGCTCCGGAGCTGGTGGCGCGTGTCCGGCAACACACCGCGGAGGCCGACGTGTACTCGGAGTTCCGGATCGACGAGCAGATCACCAAGGCGTTGGACCGCAAGGTGTGGCTGCCCTCGGGCGGTTACCTGATCCTCGACCGCACCGAGGCGATGACCGTCATCGACGTCAATACCGGGAAGTTCACCGGTTCCGGGGGCAACCTCGAGGAGACGGTGACCCGCAACAACCTCGAGGCCGCCGAGGAGATCATCCGCCAGCTGCGGCTGCGGGACATCGGCGGCATCATCGTGATCGACTTCATCGACATGGTGCTGGAGTCCAACCGCGACCTGGTGCTGCGCCGGCTCACCGAGTGCCTCGGCCGCGACCGCACCCGCCACCAGGTCGCCGAGGTGACCTCGCTGGGGCTGGTGCAGATGACCCGCAAGCGGGTCGGCACCGGCCTGCTCGAGGCCTACTCGACGCCCTGCGAGCACTGCAAGGGCCGCGGCGTGCTGGTCTCCACCGAACCGGTGTCGGGCAGGTCGGCCGGCCAGGACGCCGGGGGATCCTCCGGGCCGCACCCGGATGCCCCCGAGGAGCCCGAACGTCCCGCGGTCCGCAGC
>JBOHGT010000342.1:0-12641 GCA_050700385.1 Pseudonocardiaceae bacterium
GGGTCGCCCAGGAAACCCGGGCCGGCGCCACCCAGCGGGCGGCAGCGCAGGCGCTCGGCGCGTCGTACGCCGGCGCCTGGTTCGACGCCGCCTCCGCACTCCTCGTGGTCGGGACCACCGATCCGGCGAGCGCGCACCGGGTCCGCGCGCTGGGTGCCCAGCCGCGCCTGGTGGCCCACGACGCGGCGTCGCTGGAGGCGCAGAAGTCCGCACTGGACGCCCGGGTGGCCGCCGTTCCCGACTCCGTGACGGGCTGGTACGTCGACGCGGCGAGCAACTCGGTGGTGGTGTCGGCGACCGACCCGGCCGCAGCGCGGACTTTCGCAGCGGGCATCGGCGCGGTGCGGGTCGAGCAGGTCAGCCAGGCCCCGCGACCGCTGGCCGACCTCGTCGGCGGTGACGCGATCTACCCGAACGCCGGTGGCCGGTGTTCGATCGGGTTCAACGCCACCTCGGGCAGCACCCGCTACGTGATCACCGCGGGGCACTGCACCGACGCCGCCGGGGCCTGGTCGGGCCACAATCGGGACCCGATCGGTCCGGTGGCCGTCAGCTCGTTCCCCGGCGATGACTACGGCCTCATCAGGGTCGACTCGTCGTCGTGGACCCAGACCCCGCAGGTGGCTGGCAACGGCAGCGTCACCGGGTCGTCCGAGGCTGCGGTCGGGTCCTCGGTGTGCCGGTCGGGGTCCAGCAGCGGCTACCGGTGCGGCACGATCCAGGCAACGGACCAGACGGTGAACTACGGCGGCGGGGACGTCGTCTCCGGGCTGACCAGGACCACCGCCTGCGCCGAGCCCGGCGATTCCGGCGGGCCTTACATCACCGGCTCGCAGGCCCAGGGCGTGCTCTCCGGCGGATCCGGCAGCTGCCTGCTCGGTGGGGAGACGTTCTTCCAGCCGGTCAATGAGATCCTGTCGGCACGCGGGGTCGACCTGGTCACCGGCTGACCGGCTGTGACGGTGCCCTTTTGGGCCCTTCCGGTATCAGGAGACGACCGGTTCACTGGACGCTGGCTCACCCACGGGCGCCCCACCGCAGCGGAAGGACACCCATGACCCGTCGCACCGCCACCCGCATGCTGCTCATCGTCGTGCTCGGTACCGGCCTCGTCGCCGGTGCCGCACTGCCGGCGATGGCCGCGCCGCCGACTCCGGCCGCCGCCACCGCCCCGGCCGCCGCCACCAACTCCTCCGGCGGCGCCGTCCCGGCGGCCCAGCTGGCGGCATTGCAGCGTGACCTCGGCCTGACCGTGACCGGTGCCACCCGGCGGCTGGCCGCCGAGGCCGGTGCGGCGACCACCGAGTCGGCGCTGCGCAGCGCGCTCGGTGCATCCTTCGCCGGGGCCTGGTTCGAGCCAGGTTCCTCGCGCCTGGCGGTCGCGACGACCGACGCGGCGCGGGCCGCGACGATCCGAGCCGCAGGCGCGCGGCCCAGGATCGTGGCGCACAGCGTCGCTGCGCTGGATGCGGTGATGGCGAGCCTGGACTCGCGCTCCGGGTCCGTGCCGGACTCGGTGACCGGCTGGTACCTCGACCCGGCGACCAACTCGGTGGTGGTGTCGGCCACCGACCCCGCCGCGGCGCAGGCGTTCGCCGCGGGCGCCGGACCGGTGCGTGTGGAGCAGGTGGCGCTGGCCCCGCGGCCGCTGGCCGACCTGGTCGGCGGCGAGGCGATCTACCACCAGGACGGTGGCCGCTGCTCGGTCGGCTTCAACACGACCTCGGGCCCGGACCGTTTCGTGATCACGGCCGGTCACTGCACCGACCTCGGCGGCACCTGGTCGGGCTTCGACCGCAACCCCATCGGCCCGGTCGCGGCGAGCTCGTTCCCGGGCGACGACTTCGGGCTGATCAGGGTCGACTCGCCGAAGTGGACGCAGACCGGCCAGGTCGCCGGGCGCGGCACCCGGCTGACCGTGGCCGGTTCGTCCGAGGCTGCGGTCGGGTCCTCGGTGTGCCGGTCCGGGTCCACCACCGGGTACCGGTGCGGCACCATCGAGGCCACGGACCAGACGGTGAACTACGGCGGCGGGGACGTCGTCTCCGGGCTGAGCAGGACCACCGCCTGCGCCGAGCCCGGCGATTCCGGCGGGCCTTACATCACCGGCTCGCAGGCCCAGGGCATGCTCTCCGGCGGGTCCGGCAACTGCCTGCTGCCGTTGAACCAGGTGACGTTCTTCCAGCCCGTCAACGAGGTCCTCGCCAGCTACGGGCTGGACCTCGTCACGGGCTGACCCACCGATCTACGGAGGCGTTCGGCGAAGGCGATGGCCGCGGCGCCCGGGTCGTCGGCGTCGGTGATCGCGCGCACCACCACGACCCTGGTGGCGCCTGCGGCGAGCACCTCGTCGAGCCGTTCGGTGGTCTCGATGCCGCCGATCGCGAACCACGGCCGCACCACCGCGGCCGCCGCGGTGGTGCGGATCAGCTCCAGGCCGGCGGCGGGACGTCCCGGCTTGGTGGGGGTGGTCCAGCACGGCCCGGTGCAGAAGTAGTCCACCCCAGGCGCGTCGGCGGCTGCGGCGGCCTGCTCCGGATCGTGCGAGGACAGGCCGATCACCACGTCCTCGCCGAGGATCCGGCGCGCCCAGCGCACCGGCAGATCGTCCTGGCCGAGGTGCAGCACGTGCGCCCCGGCGGCCAGCGCGACGTCGGCCCGGTCGTTCACCGCCAGCAGCGCGCGGTGTCGCTCGCACGCCGCGGCGAGCACCTCCAGCGCAGCGAGCTCCTCGGCCGCCTCCAACGGCCCGCCGGGTCCCTTGTCGCGTAGCTGCACGATGTCCACGCCACCGGCGAGCGCCGAATCGGCGAACTCCTCGAGGTCACCCCGGTCGCGCCGCGCACCGGTGCACAGGTACAGCCGGGCGGCGGCGAGCCGTTCGCGGATGCGCTCACCGTCCATACCGGCACGGTATCGGGGTACGGTGGAAGCCGGTCCGCACGGGAGCCCGGGCCACCGGGCTGAGAGGGGGTCATGGCGACCCCGACCGTCGAACCTGATCCGGGTCATGCCGGCGCAGGGAGCGTGAGTGATGGGTAGCAGGGTCGCCGTGATCGGCGGCGGGGTGATCGGGTTGAGCTGCGCGTGGCGCGCGGCGGCCGCGGGGTTCGACGTCACGGTGCACGATCCCGCGCCGGCGACCGGGTCCTCCTACGTCGCGGGCGGGATGCTCGCGCCGGTGACCGAGGCCATGCCGGGCGAGGAGGACGTCCTCGCGCTCGGCTCCGCGTCGCTGGACCGCTGGCCGGGCTTCGCGGCCGAACTCTCCGCTGCGGCGGGACGCGATCCGGGGCTGCGGGCCGAGGGCACCCTGGCAGTGGCGATCGACCCCGGCGACCGCGCCGAGCTGGACCGGACCGCGGAGTACCTTGCCCGGCTGGGCCGCGAAGCGGAGGTGCTGCGCGGCCGGGAGCTGCGCCGCGCGGAGCCGTCGCTCGGGCCGGCCGTGCGCCACGGCCTTTCGGTGCCGGGCGACCTCGCGGTGGACAACCGGGAGCTGCTGGACGCGCTGCTGCGCGCCTGCCGGGCGTCCGGCGTGCGGTTCGAGGCGAGCCGCTGCGACGCGCTCCCGGAGGCCGACGCGGTGCTGATCGCGGCCGGGGCCCACAGCGCGGGACTGCACCCGGCGCTACGCGGGGCGCTGCGGCCGGTGAAGGGGGAGATCCTGCGGCTGCGGGCGCGCCGTAGCGCGCTACCGCCGCCGTCGCGCACCGTCCGCGCGGTGGTCGGGGGGCGGCGCTGCTACCTGGTGCCCCGCGACGGCAGGCGGGTGGTGCTCGGCGCTACCCAGCACGAGGTGGGTTTCGACACCGACGTCACCGCCGGCGGGGTGCGGCAGCTGCTCACCGATGCCGAGCAGGTGGTGCCCACGCTCGCCGAGTACGCGCTGGAGGAGAGCTCGGCCGGGCTGCGACCGGGCAGCCCGGACAACCTGCCGCTGATCGGGGAGCTCGAGCCCGGCGCGCTGGTCGCCACCGGCCACCACCGCAACGGGATCCTGCTCGCCCCGCTCACCGCCGAGGCGGTGCTGGCGCTGCTGCGCGACTCACCGGTCCCGGCGGAGGTGCGACCGGCCGATCCTGCGCGGCTCATTGCACCCGTGAGCGTTTCGGGGGGCGCCAACACCGTTATCCACTCACGAGGGGAGCGCAGCCAGCGATGACCGTGACGGTCAACGGGATGCGCCGGGAGCTGCCCGAGGGGGCGACGTTGGACGGCGTGCTCGACGAGCTGGGGGTGCCACCGTCCGGCGTCGCGGTCGCCGTGGACGGGGCGGTGGTGACGCGCGCGTCCTGGGCGGCGACGACGCTGACCGACGGGGCCACCGTCGAGGTCCTCACGGCCATGCAGGGAGGCTGATGATGGCGGACGACGCGCTGGTGATCGCCGGACGCGAGTTCGGCTCGCGGCTGGTGCTGGGCACCGGCGGCGCGGCGAACATGGCGGTGCTGGAGCGCGCGCTGCTCGCGTCTGGCACGGAGCTGACCACCGTCGCGATGCGGCGGATGGACGCGGCCGAGCGTACCGGGGTGCTCGACCTGCTGGCCCGGCACTCGATCGACCCGCTGCCCAACACCGCTGGCTGCCGCAGCGCCGCGGATGCGGTGCTCACCGCGCAGCTGGCCCGGGAGGCGCTGCAGACGTCCTGGGTCAAGCTCGAGGTCGTCGCCGACGACCGCACCCTGCTGCCGGACCCGATCGAGCTGCTCGACGCCGCGGAGCAGCTCGTCGACGCCGGGTTCACGGTGCTGCCCTACACCAACGACGACCCGGTGCTCGCGGCGAAACTCGAGGACGCCGGCTGCGCCGCGGTGATGCCGCTGGGCTCGCCGATCGGCACCGGCCTGGGGATCGGCAATCCGCACAACATCGAGATGATCGTGGCGCAGGCCGGCGTGCCGGTGATCCTCGACGCCGGGATCGGGACCGCGTCGGAGGCCGCGCTGGCGATGGAGTTGGGCTGCGACGCGGTGCTGCTGGCCACCGCGGTGACCCGTGCCGACGATCCGCCCCGGATGGCCGAGGCGATGCGGCTCGCCGTCCAGGCCGGCCGGCACGCCCGGCTCGCCGGGCGGATCCCGAAACGGTTCTGGGCCCAGGCGTCCTCGCCTGCGCGTACCTGACCCGGCGGGTCAGGGTGCGAGGCGCCAGAACGGGGAGACCGGGCCGACTCCTGCGCCCAGCGGGTAGGCGTGCGCGACGGCCTGCTCGATGTAGCGCTTCCCGAAGTGCACCGCATCGGGCAGTGGCGCGCCGCGGGCCAGCTCGCAGGTGATCGCGGATGCGAGGGTGTCCCCGCCGCCGTGGGTGTGCGGCGTGTCGAACCGCGGCCCGGTCAGCTCGGTGAACTCGGTGCCGTCGTAGAGCAGGTCCAGGCAGTCCGGATCGGTGCGCAGGTGCCCGCCCTTGACCAGCACCCATGCCGGCCCGAGCGCGTGCAGCGCCCTGGCCGCCTCGTACAGCCCCTCGCGGGTGCGCACGTCGATGCCGACGAGCAGCCGCACCTCGTCCAGGTTCGGCGTGACCAGCGTGGCGCGGCCGAACAGCTCGCCGCGCAGCGCGTCGAGGGCCTCGTCGGCGAGCAACTGGTCACCGTGCATGGACGCGGCGACCGGGTCGACCACGAACGGCGCCGCGCCGCCCCGCCCGATGCCCACCTCGTCGCAGGCCGCCGCCACCGCGGAGATGATCGGCGCCGAGGCGAGCATCCCGGTCTTCGCCGCGCCGACCCCGATGTCGGTGACGACCGCACGGATCTGATCGGCCACAGTGGACGGCGGGATCTCGACGAACCCGGTGACCCCGACCGAGTTCTGCACCGTCACCGCGGTGACGGCGACACAGCCGTGGACTCCGCACGCGGTGAACGTGCGCAGATCGGCCTGCAGCCCCGCCCCTCCACCGGAGTCCGACCCGGCGATCGTCAGCGCGACCGGCGGCGTCGTGCCGCTCACCGCACCCCGCGAGCGGTGAGCGGCAGGTACACTTGACCGCCGGCTTCGGTGAACTCGGCCGACTTCTCCGCCATTCCCGCCTCGATGGCGTCCACCGTGGACAGCCCGTGCCGCTGCGCGTAGGCCCGCACGTCGGCCGAGATGCGCATCGAGCAGAACTTCGGCCCGCACATCGAGCAGAAGTGGGCGGTCTTCGCCGGCTCGGCCGGCAGCGTCTCGTCGTGGTAGGAGCGCGCGGTGTCCGGGTCCAGCGCCAGCGCGAACTGGTCGTGCCAGCGGAACTCGAAGCGGGCCGTGGACAGCGCGTCGTCCCGGACCTGCGCGCCAGGGTGGCCCTTGGCGAGGTCGGCGGAGTGTGCGGCGATCTTGTATGTGATCACGCCGGTCTTCACGTCGTCGCGGTCGGGTAGCCCGAGGTGCTCCTTGGGCGTGACGTAGCAGAGCATCGCCGTGCCGGCCTGGGCGATCATCGCCGCGCCGATCGCCGAGGTGACGTGGTCGTAGGCAGGCGCGATGTCCGTCGCGAGTGGACCGAGTGTGTAGAACGGTGCCTCGTGACACCATTCCTCCTCGAGCCGCACGTTCTCCGCGATCTTGTGCATCGGCACGTGACCGGGGCCCTCGATCATCACCTGCACGCCGTGCTCGCGGGCGATGCGGGTGAGCTCGCCCAGCGTCTTCAGCTCGGCGAGCTGTGCCTCGTCGTTGGCGTCGGCGACGCTGCCCGGGCGCAGCCCGTCGCCGAGGGAGAACGTGACGTCGTAGCGGCGCAGGATCTCGCAGAGCTCGGCGAAATGCGTGTACAGGAAGCTCTCGGTGTGGTGCGCCAGGCACCATGCGGCCATGATCGAGCCGCCGCGGGAGACGATCCCGGTGACGCGCCTGACCGTCAGCGGGACGTAGCGCAGCAGCACGCCGGCGTGCACGGTCATGTAGTCGACACCCTGCTCGCACTGCTCGATGACGGTGTCGCGGTAGATCTCCCAGGTCAGCTGCGCCGGGTCGCCGTTCACCTGCTCCAGCGCTTGGTAGATCGGCACCGTGCCGACCGGGACGGGGGAGTTGCGCAGGATCCACTCGCGGGTCTCGTGGATCCGCTTGCCGGTGGACAGGTCCATGATCGTGTCGGCGCCCCAGCGGCTGGCCCAGACCATCTTGTCGACCTCCTCCTCGATCGAGGAGGTGACGGCGGAGTTGCCGATGTTGGCGTTCACCTTCACCAGGAACTTCTTGCCGATGATCATCGGCTCGCTCTCCGGGTGGCGGTGGTTGGCCGGGATCACCGCCCTGCCGCGGGCCACCTCGTCGCGGACCAGTGCGACGTCGACGCCCTCCCGGGCGGCGACGAACTCCATCTCGCGGGTGACGATGCCGGCGCGGGCCCACGCCAGCTGGGTGGCGGCGCCGTCAACTGGTTCGCCCACCGGGATCCACGGTGCCCGCAGCGGCTCGAGCCCACTGTGGATGTCGATGTGCGCGTCGCTGTCGGTGTAGGGACCGGAGGTGTCGTAGAGGTCGACGTGCTCCCCGTTGGTCATCGCCACGCGGCGAGCGGGTACCCGCAGCTCGCCGACCTCGCGGTAGACCTTGTGCGAGCCGGTGATCGGCCCGGTGGTCACGCTGGGTGTGATGGTGCGGTCGTGCAGCGTCGTCATGAGGAGCCTCCCTACGCCGGCATTACCCGGACAGGTTCCAGCGGTCGACGGCCCTGGCCGCCCTCTCAGCCCGTTTCGGTACGAGCTCCCGCGTGCTCCCGACCGTAGCCGCTCGGCTCGGGGCGCGAAAGTGGAGCCGGAGGGCGGTTCCCGGCCCGATCCGGCGTACCGGCTTCAGGTGCCGACCAGCTCGGAGGGCACCGCGATCACGTCGACCATCGCGCCGTTGCGCAGCACGGTGACGGGGAGTGTCACGCCGATCGCGTCGGAGAACAGCTGGCGCTGGATGCCCTGCGCGTCGGTGACCGGGCGGCGTCCCGCGGCCAGCACGAGGTCGCCCGCGCGCAGCCCGGCCCGGTCGGCGGGGCTGCCGGGGATCACCTCGACCAGTCGCAGCCCGGCGGTCTGCCCGCTGCGCTCGGCGACCGCGGCGGGGACCGGCGCCGGTACCCCGACGAGCCCGAGGTAGGCGCGCCGCACCCGCCCGTCGGTGAGCAGCGTGCCCATGATCCGGCGGGTGGTGGCATTGATCGGGACGGCGAGTCCCAGCCCGACACCGGCGACCGCCGTGCTGATCCCGACCACCCGGCAGGCGGCGTCTGCCAGCGCGCCCCCGGAGTTGCCCGGGTTGAGTGCCGCATCGGTCTGGATGACGTCCTCGATCACCCGGCCGGCGCGGCCGGAGCGGACCGGCAACGAGCGGCCCAGCGCGCTGACCACGCCCGCGGTGACCGACCCGGCCAGCCCCAGCGGGTTGCCCACCGCCACCACCAGCTGGCCGACCACCAGGTCGTCGGCGTCGCCCAGTTGGGCGGCGGGCGGGGTGGCGCCACGGGCCCGCACCACGGCCAGATCAGAGAGCGGGTCGGTGCCGACCACGTCGAACGGCGATTCGGTGCCGTCGGTGAACGCCGCAGTGCCGCCTGCGCCGGTACCGACGACGTGTGCGTTGGTGAGCAGCAGCCCGTCGTCGGTGAAGACCACGGCGGAGCCGGCGCCGTGGCCGATCCGCAGGCTCGCCACATGCGGGGTCACCTCGGCGGCGACGGTGCTGACCGTGCGCGAGTAGGAGTCCATCGGATCCACGGTCATCACCAGCTCTCACTTACACCGTTGCCACCCTTTCAAGGATGCGCCGGTACGCCGTGTTCCGACCAGCTGTTCGCCGGCAGCGAAAGCGCCAGCCAACCGTGGCGCGAGCGGGACCCGGGCAAGCAGGACGGATCGAGGAGCTCAGTCCGGGGGTCGCTCGGTCGACGGGTCCCAGCTGAGTCCGGGCACCCCCCAGCCATGTGTCCGGAGCATCCGCTTGGCCTCCCGGCTGTGGCGGCCGACCAGCCGGTCGAGGTAGACCATCCCGTCGAGGTGGTCGGTCTCGTGCTGCAGGCAGCGGGCCAGGTAACCGGTGCCCTCGATGGACACCGGCGCGCCGCCGGCGTCCGCCCCGGCCACCCGGGCCCAGGATGCCCGCCCGGTGGGGAACGCCTCGCCCGGTACCGAAAGGCAGCCCTCCCAGTCGTCGTCCGGGTCCGGCATCGTCTCCGGCCGCTCGGAGGTCTCGAGCACGGGGTTGACCACAACGCCGCGCTGGTGCAGCCCACCCTCGTCCGGGCAGTCGAAGACGAAAACCCGCAGATCCACCCCGATCTGGTTCGCGGCGAGCCCCACCCCCTCGGCCGCGGCCATGGTGTCGAACAGGTCCGTGACCAGGGCACGCAGCGCCTTGTCGAACTTCGTGACCTCCCGGCTCGGCGTGTGCAGCACCGGGTCACCGACGACGCGGATGGGACGTACGGCCATGATGGTGGACGATAGCTGCGCCGCGATCGGGACACGCCGGGCCCGCCGTCGCCCCGTCTCCGGTGCCCGCGTGGTTCAATGTCGACCGGAATCACAGCATTGTGATTCCGGTCGGACCGCACACCGCCAGCCGAGGAGCATGATGGACGCCGCAGCGGCGCCGTCCCCGATCGAGGACCGGGACGATGACCAGAACGACGCACTGAGCCGGCGTGAGCGGGAGATCCTCGCTTTCGAGCGGCAGTGGTGGAAGTACGCGGGTGCCAAGGAACAGGCCGTCCGCGAGCTGTTCGACATGTCCGCGACGCGGTACTACCAGGTGCTCAACGAGCTCATCGACCGCCGGGAGGCGCTCGCCGCGGACCCGATGCTGATCAAGCGATTGCGGCGGTTGCGGGCGAGCAGGCAACGGGCAAGGGCGGCCCGACGGTTGGGTGTCGATCCGCGGTGACCGGCTAGTCCGGCGGGAGGTTGACACGGCGATGAGCACGCCGGACGCGACCGGGAGCGGCCGCCCGCTGCGGACGGCGGGTCTCGCCCTGCTGGGAGTGGCCGCCCTCTCGTTGATCATCGGGCTGGTCAGCCTCGTTGTGGGCGGCAACGGTGCCCCCACGGCGGGACAGGCCCCCTCCGGCCCTGCGGCGACGACGACCGCGGGCCCCGGGATACCGGACGGTGCGACGGCGACGGCCACCTCGCAGGCGCCGACTCCACCGAGCTCACCAGCCAGGCCTGGTGCAACGGCCGTGCCGAGGCCGGGCGTGCCGGGGCCGGGTGTGCCGGGGCCGGGCGTGCCGGGAACCGGGACGGACGTGGGCGCCGGCATCGGCGGTGGCAAGGGCGAGATCCGCGCTGCGGTGCGGGTGTACAACAACAGCACGATCCGCGGGCTGGCCGCGCAGGCAGCCGACGACCTCACCGCCGCCGGTTGGCCGGTCATCGAGGTCGGCAACTACTCTGCGGGCCGGATCCCCACCACCACCGTCTACTACGAGCCGGGCACCGGCCAGCAGGACCCGGCCGAGCAGATCGGCCAGCAGTTCGGGATGCGCGTGGAGCCCCGCTTCGCCGGCATCCGCGACGCGAGCCCGGGCGTCATCGTCATCGTCACCAACGACTACGCGGCGTGACGCGTTGCCGCTGCTGCGGTCGCCGGCTCGATCGGGATCGCGGCGAGCGCGAACCTGGACCCCAGCGGGACGTCTCCCTCGATGTTCGAGCCGGTGCACGGCTCGGCGCCGGACATCGCAGGCAGGGCGTGGCCAACCCGGTCGGGATGCTCGCCTCGGTGGTGCTGATGCTGCAGCACCTCGGGCACGCCGCTGCCGCTGCCGATCTGGACGCCGCGATCACCCGTAGCCTCGCCGATCCCGGCACCCGCACGCGCGACATCGGCGGCACCGGCGACACCGCGGGCGTGATCCGCTTCCTGGTCTCCGAGCTGAGCTGACCGAGCGCACCCCGCACTGACGCCGCGAAGGCGTCCTTTGCCTCCTCCGACGAGACAAAGGACGCCTTCGCGGCATGGCGGACGCCACGAGGGACGCCTTCGCGGCGCAACCCCCCGTGCCGGATCGGCCAACACCCCGTGCCGGATCGGTGGACACGCCGGAGGTCAAGGGCGCTGGCGGTCGGCGAAGGCGGTGATCTCGGCGAGCTGGACGGGATCCAGCGACGGCCGGACGGCCTGGCGTGCGCTGGCCAGGTGCGCGGCGGTGACCTCGGTGGCCTCGAGCGACTCGCGCATCGCGGCCAGCGCCGCCTCGCGGACCAACGCGGTGCAGTCCGCCGCCGAGTAGCCCTCCAGCTCGCCGGCCAGTGCCGGGACGTCCACGTCGGACGCCAGCGGCGTGTTGCGGACTGCCGATCGCAGGATCTCGGTGCGCGCCGCGGCGTCCGGAGGCGGAACGTACACCAGCCGCTCGAGCCGTCCCGCCCGCAGCAGTGCCGGGTCGATCAACTCGGGACGGTTGGTCGCGCCGAGCACCACGACGTCGCGCAGCGGTTCCACCCCGTCGAGCTCGGTGAGCAGCGCGGCCACCACCCGGTCGGACACCCCGGAGTCCGAGGAGCCGCCCCGCCGCGGGGCCAGCGCGTCCACCTCGTCGAGGAACACCAGTGCCGGCGATGCGTCCGCGGCCCGCCGGAACAGCTCCCGCACCGCCCGCTCGGACTCGCCGACCCACTTGTCCAGCAGTTCGGCGCCCTTGACCGTGAAGACGTTCAGCGCGCCGGAGCCGGCCAGCGCGCGCACCAGGAACGTCTTGCCGCAGCCCGGCGGGCCGTACAGCAGCACGCCGCGCGGCGGGTCGATCCCGAGGCGGGTGAACGAGTCCGGGTAGCGAAGCGGCCAGAGCACCGCCTCGGTGAGCGCCTGCTTGGTCGCGACCATGTCGCCGACGTCGTCGAGAGCCAGCCCGCCGGTCACCACGGTGTCCGATGTGGACATCGAGATGGGGCGGACGGCATCCAGCGCGCCGACCAGGTCGGCCTGTGCGATGACGAGGTCGCCGGCTGCGTGGTCCAGCCCGGAGTGGCGCAGCGCGGCGCGCACCGCGGCTTCCCGACGCAGTGCGGCGAGGTCGGCGACGACGAAGCCGGGAGTCCGCTCGCCTACCGCCCCGACGTCCACGTCATCGGCCAGCGGCACCTCGCGCAGCAGCACCCGCAGCAGCTCGGCACGGGTCCGGCCGTCGGGCGCGGGCAACCACACCTCGCGGTCGACCAGCTCGAGGGCGCGTAGCCGCGGGTCCACCGACTCCGGGTACGCGGTGGTGACCACCAGCGCGAAGCCCTCGGTATCCACCGCCGTACGCAGCGCGTCGAGCACGACGGTGGCCAGCGGCGGTGGGGCGGTCGCGGGCAGCAGCGCCTCGACGTCGTCGATCAGCAGCACGCACGGGCTGCCACCCCGCGCCGTGGCCGTCGCCGAGGCCAGCGCGTCGTGCAGCCGCTGCGACGCCGCACCCGGCTCCAACGCGGCGACGCTCGGCGCCGGCAGCTCCACCACTCCGGCCCCGACCTCGCGGGCCACCGCACGCACGAGCGTCGCCTTGCCGACGCCGGACGGGCCCTGCACGGCGACCCCGAGCCGGGTGCTCGCACCCAGCCGGACCAGCAGCTCCGGCCGGCTGAAGGCGAGCTCGAGCCATTCGGTGAGCCGGCGGGCCGCATCCTGCGCGCCGACCAGGTCGGCGACGGCGGGCACGCCGGCTCGCTCGAGCTGCGC
>JBOHGT010000343.1:0-1960 GCA_050700385.1 Pseudonocardiaceae bacterium
GCTCTCGCGCGAGCCCGAACAGCTCCACCAGGGTGCGGCCGGCCGACGCCAGCGCGTCCCGCGGGGTGATCGACGGCTTGGTCTCGACGTCGAGCACCAGCTTGTCGAAGTCGGTGCGCTGCTCGACACGGGTGGCCTCGACCTTGTAGGTCACCTTCAGCACCGGGGAGTAGATCGAGTCGACCGGGATCCGGCCGATCTCGGCACCGGTGGTCTTGTTCTGCGTGGCAGGCACGTAACCACGGCCGCGCTCGACCACGAGCTCGATCTCGAGCTTGCCCTTGGAGTTGAGCGTGGCGATCTGCAGGTCGGGGTTGTGCACCGTGACGCCGGTCGGCGGCACGATGTCCGCCGCGGTGACGTCCCCGGGGCCCTGCTTGCGCAGGTACATGCTCACCGGCTCGTCCTCCTCGGAGCTCACCACGAGCTCCTTGAGGTTGAGGATGATGTCGGTGACGTCCTCCTTGACCCCGGGCACGGTGGTGAACTCGTGGAGCACCCCGTCGATGCGGATACTGGTGATCGCGGCACCCGGGATCGACGAGAGCAGCGTGCGGCGCAGCGAGTTGCCCAGGGTGTAGCCGAAGCCGGGCTCCAGCGGCTCGATGACGAACCGGGAGCGGGTGTCGACGACCGTGTCCTCGGTGAGGGTGGGTCGCTGGGTGATGAGCATCTGTTGTTTCCTCCTCTGGCGCCCGCTATATGACGCCATCCGGAACGGGCTGTCTTCAGTGGTGGGCTCTCCCACCACCCCGTCATGGGTCCATAACGGGGGCCGCGAGCGTCACTTGGAATAGAGCTCGACGATGAGCTGCTCCTGCAGCGGCACGTCGATCTGTGCCCGCTCCGGGAGCTGGTGCACCAGCACCCGCAACGAGGACGGCACGACCTGCAGCCAGGCCGGGATCGGACGCTCGCCGTAGGTCTCCCTTGCCACCACGAACGGCAGCGCCTTCGTCGACTTCGGCTTGATGTCGATGATGTCGAACTTCGTCACGCGGTAGCTCGGGATGTCCACGCTCTCGCCGTTGACCATCAGGTGCCCGTGGCTCACGAGCTGGCGGGCCTGCCGCCGGGTGCGGGCAAGACCCGCCCGGTAGACCACGTTGTCCAGCCGGGATTCCAGGATCTGCAGCAGCGTGTCACCGGTCTTGCCGGGACGGCGGTTGGCCTCCTCGTAGTACCGGCGGAACTGCTTCTCCATCACGCCGTAAGTAAAACGCGCCTTCTGCTTCTCCTGCAGCTGCAGCAGGTACTCGCTCTCCTTGATCCGAGCGCGGCCGTGCTGCCCCGGCGGGTAGGGGCGCCGCTCGAATGCCTGGTCGCCGCCGACCAGGTCGACCTTGAGCCGGCGGGACTTGCGGGTCGCGGGTCCGGTGTACCGAGCCATGTCTCCTACTCCTCCCCGCGCCTCAGACCCGGCGCCGCTTCGGCGGCCGGCAGCCGTTGTGCGGCTGCGGGGTCACGTCCTGGATGGTGCCGACCTCGAGGCCGGCGGCCTGCAGCGAGCGGATCGCAGTCTCCCGTCCCGAGCCTGGGCCCTTGACGAAGACGTCGACCTTCTTCATGCCGTGCTCTGCGGCCTTGCGGGCGGCGTTCTCCGCCGCCATCTGTGCCGCGAACGGGGTGGACTTGCGCGAGCCCTTGAACCCGACGTGGCCCGCGGAGGCCCAGCTGATCACCGCGCCGGTCGGGTCGGTAATCGAGACGATCGTGTTGTTGAACGTCGACTTGATGTGCGCATGGCCATGCGCGATGTTCTTCTTCTCCTTGCGGCGCACCTTCTTGGTGCCCGTACCTGTTCGTGCTCTGGGTGGCATGCGGTTTGCGCTCCTACAAAGTCTCGGGGTGGCTGTGGGTCGCTACTTCTTTCCGGCCTTCTTCTTGCCGGCGACCGTCTTCTTCGGACCCTTGCGGGTGCGGGCGTTGGTCTTGGTCCGCTGACCACGCACCGGCAGCC
>JBOHGT010000344.1:0-10742 GCA_050700385.1 Pseudonocardiaceae bacterium
CGACTGCGAGCACCGCCGAGACCAGGGCCCTCACATCCCACCCCGGAACATCTGCTGGTTGGCCTCCTCCGCCTGCGCCGCCGCCCGGCCCGCCTTGCGGAAGTTCGCCGCCATGTCCTCGAACACCCGTTGGGCCCCTTCCATCACGGCGACGAATTCGTTGCCGGCCCGCTCGTAGCGCGCGGCGGCGGCCTCGCCGTCCTCATTGGCCCCGAACCTGGCCTGTTGCTGGATCCGGTAGCACTTTCTCAGAATCTGGCGGACACGCTCGACCTGCTGATCGCAGGCCACGGCGGCGCGCTCGGCCACGCCGGGCTCCATCCACAGCTGCCCCGCGTCGATCGCAGACTGCAGGCCCTGCTGGTGCTGTTGCAGCCCGGCGAGGTCCTGTCCCGCCTGGGCGAAGTCGGGTACCGGCACCGTGAAGCTCCCCTCTGACGGCGCACACCACACCGTGCACGTACGGTATCGGACGTGGAGCACCGTGTCAGCGGTTCCGTCGGCGCGGCACCTGGCCCTCGCCGCGACGGTCACGCAGTTCGCGGTAGAGCGCCAGCGCCTGGTCCAGGGAGTGCCGGACGGCGATCTCTATTGTTCAGGAATAGAGCTGAGCTGCTCGGCGAGTTCGGCGGCTTCGGGGGACCCGAGCTTGGTGAAGAGGGCGAGCGCCTCGCGCCACAGCGCCTCGGCGGCGATGTGGTCGCCGGCTGCCGCGTGCACCTCGCCGAGGCTTCGACGCGCCCGCGCCTGCCACAGCGGCAGGTCGAGGCTATCCCAGATCCGCATCGCGTGGGTCAGGTGGGTGACGGCCTGGTCGTGGTGCGCCTCGGCATGGTGCAGCTCCCCGAGACCCAGCAGCGTCCTCGCCTCGCCGTGGCGGTCTACCAGCTCACGCAGCAGCTGCAGGCTGCGGTGGAACAGCGACTCGGCGTCCGCCCGCCGTCCCTGCTCGACGTGGACCGCGCCGAGCTCCTGCAGCGTGTAGCCCGTGAGCTGGCGGTCGCCGAACTCGTCGAAGATGTCCAGGCAGCGCTGCAGGCAGGACACTGCCTCGTCGAGCCGGTCCTCGGCGTGGTGCAGGGCGCCCATCCGGCGCAGCACCTGGCCCTCGCCGCGGCGGTTGCGCAGCTCGCGGTAGAGCGCCAGCGCCTGATCCAGGTAGGGTCGGGCATCGCCAGGGCGGTCCTGCTCGAGGAGCAGGACACCGTGGGAGTAGAGCGCGAAGGACTCGCCGGCGCGGTCGCCGACCTCGCGGTAGGTCGGGAGCGCCTGCTGGCAGCACTCCAAGGCCTCGGCCGGGCGGCCGAGTACCCGGTAGAGCACCCCGAAGCTGCACCGGACATCGGCCTCGCCGTGCCGGTCCCCGGCGTGCCGGAAGGCGCCGTGCGCCTGCTGGAGGCAGTCCATGGCCTCGTCGTAACGGTCCTGGACGATGTGCACCATGCCCAGCCCCCGCAACATGTATCCCGCGCCAGTATCGCTGCCGGCACGGCGGCTCGCGGCGAGGGCGACTTCATGGGTGCGCCGGCACTCGTCGAGGTATCCGCGGACGTCGAGGAAGAAGCCCAGCGAGTGGGCGAGCCGCCACGCCAGCTCGTCCAGCCCCGAACCGGTCGCCTGCTCGATGCATGCGACCAGGTACACCCGTTCGGCATCCAACCACGCCAGCGGGACGGCCAGCAGCGCCTCGGTCTCCGCCGGTCCGGGGCGCCACCGCAGCTCGCCGGCCCGGCAGGCCTGCCCCCACAGCCGCTGGGTGGCCTGCTCGGTCAGCGCCAGCGCGCCACCCAGGGCCCGTTCGAGCGCCGCCGTGGGGTCGGCGGCGGGGTCCTCGGCGTGCAGCCGCTCCCGCGCGAAGACCCGCAGCAGGTCGTGGAAGCGGTAACGCATCTGCCCTGCGCTGTCGTCCCCGACGACGTCGAGCAGTTGCGCGTCGACGAGCCGTTCGAGGACCTGCCTGGCGCGGGCCAGCGGGACGTCGAGCACCGCGGCGGCGACCCAGGCGGCGAAGTCCGGTGCCTCCAGCATGCCGAGCCGGCGCAACACCCGCCGGGCGGTCGCGTCGAGCGCGTCGTAGCTCAGCTGCAGGCTCGTCCGCACCTCGAGGTCACCGAGCCGCAGCTCGTCGAGCCGCCGTCGCTCGTCGGTGAGGGCGCCGGCGAGCCGGCCGACCGTCCAGTCCGGCCGGGCGGCCAGTCGCCCCGCCGCGATGCGCAGCGCCAGCGGCAGGTAGCCGCACAACCGGGCGATCTGCTCGCCGGCCGCCGGTTCGGCGGCGATCCGGCCGGGACCGGCGATGCGGGCCAGCAGCTCGACGGCCTGCCCGGGTTCGAGGATGTCGAGGTCCACCAGCCGGGCACCGGGTAGCGCGGCGAGGCGGGCGCGGCTGGTGACGAGCACCCCGCATTCGGGGGTCCCCGGCAGCAGCGGGCGCACCTGGGACTCGCGGGCCGCGTTGTCCAGCAGGATGAGGACGCGTTTGCCGGCCAACCGGCTGCGGTAGATCGCAGCGCGCTCGTCGAGGTCTTCGGGAATCGCGGCACCGTCGGCGCCCAGTGCGTGCAGGAACCGGGCCAGCACCTCGGCCGGGTCCAGCGGGTGCGCCTCGGCGCCACGCAGGTTCACGTGCAGCTGCCCGTCCGGGAACTGCTCCGACAGCTGGTGTGCGGCGTGCACCGCCAGGGTCGTCTTGCCCACCCCGGCCTTGCCCGCGATCGCCGAGATCACCACCGCGCGCGGCCCGCCCCCGGCTGCACCGGCGAGCTGGTCGCGGACCAGGGCGACCTGGGTGTCCCTCCCGGTGAACTCGGCGACGTCGGCGGGCAGCTGCGTGGGCGTCACCGCAGCCGGCGCGGCGGGTTCGAGGATGGGGTCGGCGGCCAGGATCGCCTGCTGCAGCCGTTGCAGCTCGGGACCGGGTTCCTGGCTGAGCTCCTCGATGAGGGTGGTCCGGGTGCGGCGGTAGACCTCCAGCGCATCGGCCTGCCGCCCCGCCCGGTACAGCGCCGTCATCAGCAGCGCCTGCAGCCGCTCCCGCAGCGGGTGGGCGGTGGCCGGCTCGGCGAGCTCCGGCACGATCGCCGCGGCCCGCCCGCTGGCCAGTTCCGCGTCGTAGAGCTGCTCGATGGCGGCGAGGTGGCGCTCGACGAGCCGGTCGGCCTCGGTGCGCAGCACCGCCACGTCGGCGACGTCGCCGTAGGGCTCGCCGCGCCACAGCTCCAGGGCCTGGCGGATCAGCGTGACCGCCCGGGCGGGATCGCCCGAGCCGGCCGCCCCGTTGCCGTCGGCCAGCAGCGTCTCGAACCGGTCGGCGTCGAGCTCGCCGGGATGCACCCGCAGCGCGTAGCCGGAGCGCTCGAGCCGGATACGCCCGGGGTCGCCCAGCGCCCGGCGCAGCCGGTGGATGTGCAGCTGCAGCTTCTTGATCGCCCCCGGCTCGCTGCGCCCACCCCACAGCGCGTCGACCAGGACGTCGAACGGCACCGGCCGGTTCGCCCCGGCCAGCAGCATGCCGAGCAGGGTACGGGGCATCCCCGCGGTCAGCGGGGCGTGAGAGCTGCTCCCGCGCACCCGCAGTGGGCCGAGGACCTCGAACTCCATACCGTCAACCCCCGACGCCAGCAATGTCCCGGCCAAGTGTCCCCGGTGGCACTGTCGGAGTGTAAACGGTGAGGATCGTCCCGATGTGGCCCTGCGCGGGTGGCATAACATGGGTGGCCACACCGGTGGTGGTGCGGCGTTGACGAGTCGTCATCGGCCCAGGCTCGCCGCCTGGGAAGCAACGAACTCTCTCCGGAAGGCATCCGATGCGGTCAGCAGAGATCAGCAGCCGCTGGCTCGGCTTCTTCGAGCAGCGTGATCACACGGTCGTCCCGTCGGCGTCGCTGATCGCGGACGACCCGACGCTGCTGCTGATCAACGCCGGGATGGCACCGTTCAAGCCCTACTTCCTGGGGGAGCTTCCGGCGCCGTTCCCGCGCGCGACGAGCATCCAGAAGTGCGTGCGGACGGTGGACATCGAGGAGGTCGGCCAGACCACCCGTCACGCCTCGTTCTTCCAGATGGCCGGCAACTTCTCCTTCGGTGACTACTTCAAGGAGACCGCGATCCCGCTGGCCTGGGAGCTGCTCACCACGCCGGTTGCCGACGGCGGTTTCGGGCTGCCCGAGTCGAAGTTGTGGGTCACCGTCTACATCGACGACGACGAGGCCGAGGACATCTGGCGGAACAAGGTCGGGGTGCCACCCGAGCGGATCCAGCGGCTGGGCATGGAGGAGAACTTCTGGTCCATGGGGATGCCCGGACCGTGCGGCCCCTGTTCGGAGATCAACATCGACCGCGGTCCCGGGTACGGGCGCGAGGGTGGCCCCGCCGTCAACGAGGAGCGGTACCTGGAGATCTGGAACCTGGTGTTCATGCAGTCCATCCGGGGCGAGGGCCCCGCGAAGAAGGACTACCCGATCCTGGGCGATCTCCCGGCGAAGAACATCGACACGGGTCTCGGGCTGGAGCGGCTGGCCGCGGTGCTGCAGTGCGTGGACAACCTCTTCGAGATCGACACCACCCGACCGATCCTCGACCGGGCGAGCGAGCTCACCGGCGCCGGGTACGGCCGTGATGCCCAGCGCGATGTCGCGCTGCGGGTGGTGGCCGACCACATCCGCACCGCCACGATGCTCATCGGCGACGGTGTGGTCCCCTCGAACGAGGGTCGCGGCTACATCCTGCGGCGTATCATGCGCCGCGCGATCCGCGCGATGCGGCTGCTGGGTTGCCAGGACCCCGCGGTGCACGAGCTGGTGAGCCGCACGGTCGAGGCGATGAGCCCGACCTACCCGGAGCTGGCCACCGACCGCGGGCGCATCGATGCGGTCGCAGTCGCCGAGGAAGCCTCGTTCCTGCAGACGCTGAGGTCCGGCACCGCCCTGTTCGACATGGCCACCGAGCAGATCCGCCGCGCCGGCGGCACGGTGCTGGCCGGCGAGCAGGCGTTCCAGCTGCACGACACCTACGGCTTCCCCATCGACCTCACCCTGGAGATGGCGGCCGAGCAGGGACTGTCCGTCGACGAGGACGGGTTCCGCCGGCTGATGGCCGAGCAACGCGCTCGCGCCAAGGAAGACGCCCGGGTCAAGAAGGCCGGTCAGGTCGACCTGTCCGCTTACCGGGAGGTGCTCGGTGCGGCCGGTGAGTCGGTGTTCCGGGGCTACGAGGAGTTCCGTACCGAGGGCACCGTGCGCGGGATTCTCGTCGACGGAGTGTCCGTCGCCGTCGCGACCGAGGGTCAGTCCGTGGAACTGATCCTCGACCGCACCTCGTTCTACGCCGAGGGAGGTGGGCAGCTCGCCGACCGTGGCGTCATCCACCTCGAGAGCGGTGCCGCAGTGGACGTGTCCGACGTCCAGTCCCCCGTTGCCGGGCTGATCGTGCACCGCGGCACGGTCACCCGCGGCGAGGTCGTCGTGGGGGACGCGGCGCTGGCCGAGGTGGAGGTGGCCCGCCGGGCGGCCATCTCCCGCTCCCATACCGCTACCCACCTGGTCCACCAGGGATTTCGCGACGCGTTGGGCGAGACTGCGGCACAAGCCGGTTCGGAGAACTCCCCCGGCCGGTTCCGGTTCGACTTCACCGCGCCCGGCGGTGTGGCCAAGCCGGTGCTGTCGGATGTGGAGCAACGGGTCAACGAGGTGCTCGCCGATGACCTGCCCGTCACGGCCGCCACCATGAGCATGCGGCAGGCCCGGGAGTCCGGCGCCATCGCCATGTTCGGCGAGAAGTACTCCGACCAGGTCCGCGTGGTGTCGATCGGTGAGTACTCCCGCGAGCTGTGTGGCGGGACCCACGTGCGCCGCTCCACCCAGCTCGGCCTGGTCAAGATCCTCGGCGAGTCCTCCATCGGAGCCGGGGTCCGCCGGGTCGAGGCGCTGGTCGGCGTCGACGCCTACCGGTTCCTCGCCCGCGAGCATCTCCTGGTCGCCCAGCTCACCGATACCCTCAAGGTGCGCCCGGAGCAGCTCCCGGACCGGGTCGCCGAGATCACGTCCCGGCTGCGTGAGGCGGAGAAGGATCTCGCGGTGTTCCGTACGGAACGCATCCGTCACGCCGCCGCCGATCTCGCCGGCAACCCCACCGACGTCCACGGCGTCGCGGTCGTGACCCACCACGTCTCGGGAGGCGCCAGCACCGACGACCTGCGCAGGCTCGCGCTGGACGTGCGTGGCCGCATCAACGGCCGCCCGGGCGTGGTCGTGCTCACCAGCCTCGCCGATGACCGGCCGATCGTGGTCGCTGCCGTCGACGAGCAGGCGCAGCAGCGCGGCCTGAAGGCCGGTGAGCTGGTGCGGATCGCCGCCAAAGCTCTCAAGGGCGGCGGTGGCGGCAAGGACGACATCGCCCAGGGCGGCGGCACCGACCCGCATGCGGTGCCCGACGCGCATCGCGATGTCCTCGACGCCGTCGCGCAGCGCACCGGGCGGTAATGTCACCGGGCGGGCCGGAGGGCGAGTTACTCGGCGTCGGGGATGCCGAACTCGGCCAGCAACCGCCGGGCCTCGCGGCGGGCGGTCTCGGCCGCCTCCTGGTTGCCGGCGTTCTCGTGCAGCGCGCCGAGGCGCGCGAGCGTTCTGGCCTGCTCACGCGGGAGTCGCAGCTCGCGCCACAGCCGCAGCGAGTCTCCCAGGCAGTTCGCGGCATCGTCCCAGCTCGCCTCGGTGCGATGCAGCTCGCCCAGGCTGCTCAGCGCCCGCGCCTCGCCGAAATGGTCGCCGTGCTCGCGCCGCAGCGCCAGAGCCCGTTCCAGCAGGGTCCGGGCCTCCCTGCTGCGTCCCTGCAGCGTGCGCACCACGCCGAGCCGTTCCAGCACCGCGGCCTCGCCGAGGGGGTCGCCGAGCTCGTCCAGGGCGGCCAGCGCCCGCTGGAAGCACAACGCCGCCTGGTCGTGGTGGTCCTGTAGCTGGTGCAACGTGCCCAGCCTGCGCAGCGCCCATGCCTCACTGCGGCGGTCGCCCAGCTCCCGCAGCGACGCCAGCGCCTGCTCCAGGCACGGTAGCGCCTCGGCGAACCGGCCCGCCTCGACCTGCGTGGCGCCGATGCCGGAGGTGACCACGGCCTGACCGTGGCGGTCGCCTGCCGCCGCGAAGGCCGCCCGCGACTGCTGGAAGCAGTCCAGGGCGTCGTCGAGCCGGTACTGCAGCAGCGACAGCTCGCCGAGACCGCGCAGCGCCATCCCTTCCCACCGGTGGCTGCCCGCGTGCCGGGCAGCGGCGAGCATGAGGTCGCAGGTATGCCGGAAGTCGTCATAGCGTCCGCGCACCAGGAAGAAGCCCGCGAGCCGCTCGGTGAGCCCGCACGTCAGCCCGTCCGCTCCGGTAGCGTAGGTCTGCTCGATGGCCGCGACCAGGGCCGTCCACTCGGACTCGAACCAGGTGAGCGGGTCGATGAGCACGGTGCCGGTGATCGCGCCGTCGGGCCGCCAGCCGGACACCGAGTCGAAGGTGACCCCGAAATCGGAACTCGCCATCCGCTGCCTGGCCTCCTCGGCCAGGGCGAGCCAGCCGCCGAAGGCCCGCTCCAGCGCCGCGAGCCGGTCGGCTTCGGGTTCCTCGGCGGCGGCGACCTCCCGGGCGTAGGTGCGCAGCAGCTCGTGCCAGCGGTAGCGCACCTGCCCGGCGGCGTCGTGTCCCGCCACGTCGAGCAGCTGCGCGTCGACCAGGTCGTCGACCAGGGCCTCGGCCTTGCCCTGGTCGACGTCTACCAGGGCCGCGGTCACCCATGCGGCGAAGTCGGGGACCTCGAGCAGCCCGAGGCGCCGGAACGCGCACCGGGCGTCGACGTCGAGGTTGTCGTAGCTCAGCGCGAGACTGGCCCGCACCTCCAGATCCCCGAGCCGCAGCTCGTCGAGGCGGCGGTGCTCGTCGGCCAGGTCGGCCGCCAGCCGCGCCAGCCGCCAGTGCGGCCGGGCGCCCAGCCGCGCCCCGGCGATCCGGACGGCAAGCGGCAGCCGCCCGCACAGCCGCACGATCTCCTGCGCCGCCGCGGGTTCGGCGGCCACCCGGCCCGGCTGCGCCACCCAGGCGAGCAGCTCGACGGCCTGCTCGGGCTCCAGGATGTCCAGCTCGACCAGCCGGGCGCCGCCCAGCCCCGCCAGCCGGGTACGGCTGGTGACCAGCACCGCGCAGCCGGGCGATCCGGGCAGCAGCGGCCGCAGCTGGGCCTCGCCGGCGGCGTTGTCCAGCACCACGAGCACGCGCCGGCCGGCCAGCCGGCTGCGGTACATCGCCGCGCGTTCCTCGGCGTTGTCGGGGATCGACGTACCGTCCGCGCACAGCGCGCGCAGGAAGCGGGCCAGCACGTCGGTCGCCTCGAGCGGGTGGGTCTCGGTGCCGCGCAGGTTCACATACAGCTGACCGTCGGGGAACTCCTCGCGCAGCTGGTGGGCCGCGTGTACCGCCAGGGTCGTCTTTCCCACCCCGGCCTTACCGGCAATGGCCACAACCTGCACCGTCGCGGATCCCTCCCCACCTGATGTCAGGTGGCGGCAGACCGTGGCGAGGTGGGTGTCGCGGCCGGTGAAGTCGGTGACGTCGGCAGGCAGCTGCGCCGGCGGGATGACCACCGGCGCGGTCGGGCCCTCCAGCGCCGGGTCGCCGGTCAGGATCGCCTGCTCCAGGCGTTGCAGTTCGGCGCCGGGCTCCAGACCGAGCTCGTCGACCAGCGCGGTCCGGGTGCGGCGGTAGACCTCCAGCGCCTCGACCTGGCGTCCCGCCCGGTACAGGGCGGTCATCAGCAGGCCCTGCAGCCGTTCCCGCAACGGCTGCCGCGCGGCCAGTTCGGCCAGTTCGGGCACGATCGCCGCGGCGTTGCCGCTGGCCAGCTCGGCGGCGTACAGGTCCTCCAAGCCGACCAGCCGGCGCTCGGTCAACCGGTGGGCCTCGGCGCGCAGCAACGGCACGTCGCCGACGTCGCCGAACGGGTCCCCACGCCACAGGCCGAGGGCCTTGCGCAGCAGCGCCACCGTGCGCGCCGGCTCGCCACCGCCGGTGCCCTCGGCAAGCAGGGTCTCGAAGCGTTGGGCGTCGAGCTCGTCGGGGTGGACCCGCAGCGCGTAGCCGGAGTGCTCGTAGCGGATCCGCGCCGAGTCGCCCAGCGCGCGGCGCAGCCGGTGCACGTGCAGCTGCAGCTTCTTGGCTGCGCGGGGGTCGGGCTGGCCGGCCCACAGCGCATCCACCAGCACATCCACCGGGACCGACGTGTTCGCGCGGGCGAGCAGGATCCCCAGCAGGGTGCGCGGCATCGACGCGGTCAGCGAGGCCGGCTGCCCGCCGGTGCGCACCCGCAGCGGTCCGAGGACCTCGAACTCCATACCGCCACCCCTGCCGCCTAAGAGCAGCACCGAGTGTAGTAGTGGCGCATGCACTGGCGGTGGCCACCAGTCGGGCGCCGCCGCCGGGCGGACACGAACGGCGGGCTCGACGTCACGAACGGCGGTCGTGCCCTGACACGGCTACCCGGCCGGGTTCGCCGCGGGGTCGCGGGCCTTGCCTCCTGATGAAGTCAATCACGTCTGGGAAGATGTCCGTGGCGACGTCCTTGCCCATGAACACGTCCTGGTGTCCGTAGCCGGGGACAACCTTCAGTTCGTGCTGGGTGCAGCCCATCTCGGCCAGCCGCCGGTGACATTCGACGTTGGAGTCGGTGAAGACCCTGTTGTCCTCGCCGGTCGTGAACAGGATGGGCGTGTCGATGTCGCGGGCGTGCTCGAAGTAGTTGTCGGGCAGTGCGGCGTAGTCGGTGTTGCCCGGCTGGTACTTGATCGCGGTGTTGCCCGCCCGCACCATCTTGATCATGTGGCGGTAGTAATGCATGCTGGTCGGCCCGTAGAGGTCACCGGCACGCCGGTGGGTGCGCTCGTCGAGGTTCTCGTGGTTGTAGAGCGCCGGCCAGCCGGTTCCCCACATCAGGCTCAGCATGTGGCAGGACGGCTCGTCGCACTCGCGGTGGAACGCGGAGACGGCGCGGGAGAAGATCTTTCCCGGGGTGAGCCAGGGGTCCTCGCTCCAGCGGGGGTTCATGTACTGCATCCCGGCGAGCTCGACCAGCCGCGGGGCCACGGACAGCTTCATACGCGACCACCATGGGATCCGCGGTGTCAGGGCCACACTGTTGGCGACCAGGCTGGTGATCCCGTCGACGGCCTTGGCGAACAGGCTCATGGTGAACGACGCGGAGCCGAGGCAGTGGGCGATGACGTGCAGCGGGCGCTGCCCGATGTGGCTGCGCACCACCTCGACCGCGGGCGGAAAGTCGAACAACGCGCAGTCGTCGAGGGTGTACCGGTGATAGGTGAGGTTGTGGTGGTGCCGGTTGCTCATCCGGAAGTCGAGGCACCACACGTCGAAGCCCTCGTCGAGCAGGCAGGTGACGAGGTTGCGGTGCTCGGGCATGATGAACATGTCGGTCGAGGTGGTCAACCCGTGGATGACCAGCACCGCGTCACCGGCGGTCCGCCGGGTGAAGCGCAGCATGGACAGCCCGAGACCGTCGGCTGTGTTGAAGTAGTGCGTGGAGATGTCCGCGTCGCGAACACCGTCCAGCGTGTACTGCGGGATCTCTCGTGGCATGGGGTCGCCCTCCGGGCAGTTGACTCAGAATGGTCCGTAGATTTCCATCAGCGAGCGGGCGAAGTAGTTCCCGAACCGTCCCACCGCGGCGACGCGCTGCGGTAGTGTCGAGACCCCGATGGC
>JBOHGT010000345.1:0-2932 GCA_050700385.1 Pseudonocardiaceae bacterium
CACGCCCGAGGAGCGTGCCCATGGGCCGCAAGGTTGGCGACGGTGATCGGCTGCGACCCGGCAACAGTCGAGCGCTACTTCCGCGACACCTGGCACGTCCGCCCCGACGGGAGGCTGCCCACGCTGAACGACCTGCCACCCACTTGGTCCGCGCCGTCCACAGCGGAAACGGCCCCGAAGGGACTGGTTCGCACAATGACTACATCGGTGGAGCTGACGGGATTCGAACCCGTGACCCCTTGACTGCCAGTCAAGTGCGCTACCAGCTGCGCCACAGCCCCAAGACGATCACCACAGCCCTCCGTGGTGCGCTCTGTAGACCGTACACGAGAGCCGCGGCGATCCTCGAACGGGCCCGGTCAGCGGGCGCCGGCACCCAGCGCGTCCTCGAGCCACTGCGGGTCGCCGATGTCGGCCAGCTCGCCGTCGACCAGCACCGTCGGGGTGCCGAACTGCCCGTCGCCACGCAGGTCGGCGATCCGCTGCGAGGCGCTCCGGGTCGCCGAGTCGATGCGCTGCTCGTTGCCCTGCCGCACGCAGCGGGCGAAGTCCTCACCGGCGCCCAGGTCCCGGCCGAGCTGGGTCAGCTGGGGGCGGGTCCACGCCGGGCCGCCCTCGGCGGGCTGGGCGCCGAACAGGCTGTCGTGGAGCGCGGGGAAGATACCGGCCTCGGCGGCGCAGAACGCAGCGCCGGCTGCGAGCGTGGAGTAGCCCTCGGGCTCGGACGCCTCGTCGAGGATCGAGACCGGGTGGTAGCGCACGACAGCGCGACCCTGCGCGACGGCCTGCGCCAGCGCGACACCGTAGGTCTCCTCGAAGGCGCCGCACGCCGGGCACAGGAAGTCCTCGTAGACGTCGATCGTCACGGGCGCGCCGGGGTCGCCGGCAACGATCTCCTCCCCCGACACCGCGACAGGGTACTCGGCCGCCGGCTGCGCGATCGGGACAGCGGCCGGCAGGTCCTCGGGCGCGTTGCGGTTCTGCAGCCACACGCCGACGCCCACCACAACCGCGAGCAGCACGACCACGGCCACACCGGCGACCACGACGCGGCTGCGCCCGCCGTCGCGGGCAGCGGCCACCGCCGTTGCCGCCCGAGCGACCTCAGCGGCCTGCTTGCGCTTGCGCTCGGCACGTTCGGCGCCGCCCACGCCATCCCTCCCATAGCTCGGCCGGGTCCAAGGCCCCGGATGCTCGCAATCACCGTCGCAGCCAGCCGTCCACACCCAGCGCCGTGGCAGGACGTACCAGCAGCCACACCGCCAGCGCCAGAAACCCGGTGTCCCGGGCCAGCTCCTGCGGGTAGCGGGTGGCTCCCGCATCGACCGCCCCACCGCCACCGAAGCAACCGCAGTCGATGGTCAGCCCGCGTGCCCACGCCTGGATCACACCGGCCGTCAGCGCGGCGAGCAGCACGAGCGACACAACTGCGGCCCACCGAGTGAACGCCCCGACGAGCAGCACGGTTCCCAGCGCGAGCTCGACCAGCGGCAGCACGGTCGCCACCGGCCCCACCAGCCCGTCGGGCAGCACCCGGTACGCGTCGACCGCCACCCGGGTCTGCCCGGGATCGGTCACCTTGAGCCCGCCGGAGACCAGCCACACCGCGGCGATCCCGAGCCGGACCAGGGTGCCCAGCACGTCCAGGGCACGGGACGGCGGGCGGGACACGGCGGCGAGACTATCGAGGCGGCCCACCCGGCCGCACCGGGACCGGTGGGATCGGCACGCCACAGGCGTGGAGCCGGTCCTCCCGGTCGGGGACGAACCCGAGCTTGCGGGCGACCCGGAGGCTCGCGGCGTTGTCGGGTGAGGTGGTCCAGCTCGGGGTACGTCGCCGGGAGCGGATGTCCTCGCACAGGCCAGCGGCGCAGGCGGGGCTCAGGCCAAGGCCACGGAACTCGGTCTCGGTCACGACGCCGATCTCCTCGTACCGCTCCCCCACGTAGAACGTGCACGCCACTGACGCCAGCCCGCCGTCGATGAACGCGCCGTGGGCGCCGGCGGCGGCCAACCCCGCTGGCCCGCCCCACGTCTCGCAGATCCACGCCGTGTCGGTGCCCAGCCGGGCAAGATGGTCCGCGTCGTCCGCACCGAGCCGGCGAACTGAGCCGACGGCCAGCGGCGCGGCCGGAGCGGGCTCGCGCTGCACCAGGATGACCCGGTCCCACACCGTCGCCTCCGGGAAGGCTGCGCGCAGCACGGGGACGAACCGCTCGGGGGCGTCGACGAATCCCTCGACGAGTGCCAGATCAGCCGGGTCGAGCGCGCCAGCGTCGCCGGCCAGCGCGTAGTTGCCGGCCGTCTCGACCAGGACGACGCGCGGGTCCGGCCAGCGGTCGGCGGCGCAGCAGCCGTGGCCGGTGTGGAGCACGTGCAGCCCGATCAGCGGACCGGGCTGGTCCGGCACGAACCAGTCACGCAGCGCGGCCGCCTGCTCGGGGGCGAGGAGCTCCATGTCGTCCTACTCTGGCATGTGGAGGTGTGTCATGGCCGAGGCGGTCGTGCCGGGCGGATCCGGCATGCTGAGCGGGTCGCCGCGGAGGTGCACGCCGATCCGGCGCTCGCGGTCAAGTGCACGTGACCCAGGAGCTCGGGGGGACCCCGACGAGCGGCCCTCGCCGTGGGTGGCCGGTGGATCGTCGTTCCTGTGCTTCGCGGTCGGGGCGTTGGTGCCGCTGATCCCGTTCCTGCTCGGGTTCGACTCACTGGTCGCCGGGCTGGCGACGGGCGCGGTGGGCCTGCTCGTTGCCGGGGCGGTCGCGGCCCGGTTCACCACTCGTCCGTGGTGGCTCGGCGGGCTGCGCCAGCTCTGGTTCGGTGCGATCGCGGCGGTGGCGACCTACCTCGTCGGCATGCTGATCGGCGTCACCATCGGCTGACCCCGGGGTCGTGAATGATTCCGGTAGCCATGGCTACCGGAATCATTCAC
>JBOHGT010000346.1:0-2384 GCA_050700385.1 Pseudonocardiaceae bacterium
TCGCCCTGCTGGTCGTCCTCCTGCTCGTCACCGCCGTCCTGCTGGTTGCCGGGCGGCTGGACCGGGGCTGTGTCGTTGCACGCACCGGTGAGGGCCAGGGCGAGCGCGGCCAGACCGGTCAGCGCGGCGGTTCGGATGCGACGGTTCGGTGTGCTGGTCACGCACGGTAGTATAGCCGTCGCCGACGGCGCGTGCACGAGGGCGGCGTGGGGCGCCCGTACGGCTGTGTCCGAATCCCGCCAGACCTGGGGCCCGCACTGCTGGCAGCATCGGTGCCGTGCTGCTCGACCACGACCGCTGTTACCGTGCCGTCGCCTCCCGCGACGCCCGGTTCGACGGCTGCTTCGTGGTCGCCGTGCGCACCACCGGCATCTACTGCCGCCCGTCCTGCCCTGCGGTCACACCGAAGCCGCAGAACGTGACGTTCCTGCCCACCGCGGCGGCCGCGCAGCTGGCGGGCTACCGCGCCTGCCGGCGCTGCCTGCCCGACGCCACTCCCGGCTCCCCGGAGTGGAACCTGCGCGGCGACCTCGTCGCCCGGGCGGTGCGGCTGATCGCCGACGGCGTGGTCGAGCGCGACGGGGTGCCTGGGCTCGCCGCCCGGCTCGGCTATTCGAGCCGCCATCTGAACCGGGTGCTCACCGCCGAGCTGGGTGCCGGGGCACTCGCTCTGGCCAAGGCGCACCGGGCGCAGGCGGCGCGGGTGCTCATCGAGACCACCGCGCTGCCGCTCGCCGAGGTGGCGTTCGCCGCCGGGTTCGCCTCGGTGCGCCAGTTCAACGACACCGTCCGGGCGGTATTCGACAGCACCCCTACCCAGCTGCGGTCCCGCCGGAGAGTCCGGGTGGCGACCGCAGGGACCCTGACCGTGCGGCTGCCCTACCGCGCCCCGCTCGATGCCGCGGGCCTGCTGGCGTTCCTCGCCGCTCGCGCCGTGCCGGGAGTCGAGTCGGCCGGCGACGGCTGCTACGCCCGCACGCTGCGACTGCCCCACGGCATGGCGACCGCAACGCTGCACCCTGGACCGTCGCATGTGGACTGTACACTTCGGCTGTCCGAGCTGCGGGACCTGCCGGTGGCGGTGAGCCGGCTGCGCCGCCTGCTCGACCTCGACGCCGATCCGTCCGCAGTGGACACCGCCCTCAGCGCCGACCCGCACCTCGCCGGCACGGTGGCCGCGACGCCGGGCATCCGCGTGCCCGGCTCCGTGGACGGTGCCGAGATGGTGCTGCGCGCGGTGCTCGGCCAGCAGGTTTCGGTGGCGGCGGCCCGCACCGCGGCGGGGCGGCTCGCCGCGGCGCTGGGTGAACCGGTCGACGAGCAGCTGGAGTCGCCGGACGGGCAGTTGACCCGGCTGTTCCCCTGTGCCGCCGCGGTGGCCGAGCGGGCGGACGAGGTGCTCACCGGACCGCGCAGGCGGATCGCCGCAGTGCGCTCGGTCGCCGCCGCGCTCGCCGGTGGGGAGCTGGTCGTCGACCCCGGACGCGACCCGGAGGAGCTGCGCACCGCGCTGGAGGCGCTGCCCGGGCTCGGCCCGTGGACCGCAGGCTACGTCGTGCTGCGAGTGCTCGGCGCCACCGACGTGCTGCTCCACGACGATCTCGCGGTCCGCCGCGGTGCGGCAGCAATCGACCTGCCGTCCGATGTGGACGGCTTGCGCCGGTACGCGCGGCGCTGGCGACCCTGGCGGTCCTACGCGGGAATGCACCTGTGGCGGGCCGCCGCCGCCCAGAAGAGAAGGACGCAGACGAGGAGGACGGCATGACGGACATGTCCACGGTGGACACCCCGGTGGGGCCCTTCACGGTGGTGGTCGACGGTGACGGCGCGGTGCTCGCGTCGGGCTGGACCGCGCAGCCGGGCGAGCTGCTCGGGCTCGTCGCCCCGGACCTGCGCCCCGCGCAACCCCGGCCGCGTGCCGAGCTCGGTGAGGTGACGGCCGCCGTGACCTCCTACCACCGCGGGGACCTGGGCGCGATCGACACCGTCCCGGTGCGGCAGCGATCCGGGGCGTTCCTGGAGCACGCCTGGCAGGTGCTGCGCGCCGTGCCGGCGGGGGCACCGGTGAGCTACACCGAGCTGGCCGCCAAGGCGGGCAGGCCCGCTGCGGTGCGCGCCGCCGCCTCGGCGTGCGCGCGCAACCCGACGGCGCTGTTCGTCCCGTGCCACCGGGTGTTGCGCAGCGACGGGTCGCTCGGCGGCTTCCGGTGGGGCCTGGCCGTCAAGCGCTGGCTGCTCGCGCACGAATCACCCCGGAACGTGTCCGGCGCGCCTGAGTGATCCTGTCGGCGCGTTGCGGCACGCTGCCGGGCCATGGACACCGCAGCGCTCATCGCCCTGCTCGCCGGCCTGGCCGCGGGCGCCCTGCTGACGTGGCTGCTCGC
>JBOHGT010000347.1:0-1502 GCA_050700385.1 Pseudonocardiaceae bacterium
GCTCGAACGCGGCGAGCGGACGCTGGACAGCCTCAAGCTGATCGTCGCGCTGGCGCGCGCGCTGGAGATCGCGCCCTCGGAGCTGACCGGGCTGCCCGTCCCGGCCCCGGGCAACGGGCACACCGACTCGGCCACCGAGAGGGTACGCCACGCACTGACGGCCGTCGACGTCGGTCACCCCGGCGGGCTGGTGGTCCCGGTCGACGTGCTGCGCGACAGGGCGGCCCGGCTCCAGGACGCCAGGCGCCGGTGCCGGTTCGCCGAGGTCGCCGACGACCTGCCGGGCCTGATCCGCGATCTGCATACCTCGATCAATGCGGGGGGCCACGACGTAGCCGAGCTGTTCCCGCTGGCCGCGTTCGTGCACGCGGACATCGTCTCGAAATGGCTCCAGGACGCGGGCGCACCCGAGCTGCGGTGGCAGGCCGCGACCGTGGCGCGGAACGCGGCGGCCGAGCACGGAGAGACGACCACGCTCGGCGTGGCCGCCTTCGGCACCGCGTGGGCACTGGTGTCCGGCGGCATGCTCGACCTCGCGCAAGCCGAGCTCGACTCGGCCACGTTCCCCCCGACGACACCGGAGACCGCTGGCTTGGTGTGCGCGCTCACGATGATGCACGCCGTGGTCGCCGCGGCCGACAACCGGCCCGGTGACGTGGCCGCTCCGATGGAGTCTGCCGCCGAGCTGGCGCAGCGGTTCGGCCAGCCCGGCGAGGACAGTCCGCTGGGATTCGCGGTCGGGCCGGCGGATGTGGGGTTCCGAGGGATTGCGCTCGCGCTGGATGCGGGTGAGCCGGACCGTGCGGTTGCCATCGCTGAGGGCGTGCGCCCAGAGCAGCTGTCGTTCGTCACTCGCCAGGCCGGCTACTGGGTGGACTTCGGCCGGGCCGCTGCTCGGCTGCGGGACCGCCGTGACGACGCCGTGCGGGCGTTCCTGGCGGTCGAGGAGCTCTTCCCGGTGCGGGTGTACCGCAACCCGTTGGCCCGGGAGACGATCGCCGGGCTGGTTCAGCGTTCCCGGTCCGATGCGGTCGGCCGGGACCTGCGGGGGCTGGCGTCGCGGGCCGGGCTGCTGTAACCAGCCCGATCGCAGAGTGTCGCCCGTCAGGTGACCACCCCGGTTGTGACCGCGGCACGATCTGCGGGGTGATCCTCGATGTGCTCGCCGAGTTGGCCCTCGCGCTGGTCGTGCCCGCCTACATGACCGCGCTCGCCGCGGTGGTGCTCACCTTCCAACGCCCCGCGCCGCGCGGTGCTCGCCGTTGCCCTCACCGAGGGGCGGGCGTGTGGTGAGCGCCCCGGCCGTGGCGCAGACGATGCCGGTCACCAGCGCCACCGACGGGCGCTGCCACCGCATCGCCGACGATGACTACACCGCCGGGCTGGTCGAGCGTTCCCGGGCCGACGCGATCGGTCGGGACCTGCGGGGGCTGGCGTCGAGGACCGGGCTGAACGTGTAGCCGATCCGGGGGACGTCTCACGATCGGTGAACAACACGGCAT
>JBOHGT010000348.1:0-7546 GCA_050700385.1 Pseudonocardiaceae bacterium
CCACACGACCGCCTCACGGCGCCGTGGTGGGCCCGGCCCGGGCGCGGCCGGAACCTCGGTGCGCTGCTGGTCATCACGCACCCGCCTCGGCCAGCGCCCGCCGCCCGGCATCGGTCAGGATCGCCAGCACCCGCATCCCCGTGATTCCCGGGATCTGGCCGGCGATCAGCCCCTCGCGGGCCAGCCGGTGAGCGGCGCACTGGTCGGCACACCAACAACCGTCAATGACCAGATCCGGCTCGCAGCCACACACCAGCTGCACCCGGCCCACAGCCACGGCCCGCAAGATGGAGTAGTCCCGGGCGGTCATCGGTGGGCCTCCCCGGTGGTGGCCGGGTCCGCGGCGGGCAGTAGCCCCAGCGCCTCCAGCAGCAGCGTCGCGTCATCGACGTCACGGGCGTGGCCGCACACCACCAGCCGCGCCGCCCGCAACGCGCCCTCGTCCAGACACAACGGCGACAGCTGGGTGACCCTGTCGTCCAGCTCGGTGGTCATCGCACACCACCACCCGCAGCGGTGTGCAGCGCATCGCCGGCGAGCTCGACCCCGCCGCGAGCGGCCTGGTCGTCGTGCTCGGTGCAGGCGAAGACCTGCGAGCCGGTGTGCGAGTGGCCCACCGGCCGGTGCGGCGTGTTGCGCTCGAGGTAGTCGGCGCCGCACACGATGCAGGCCAGCCCGTCGGCCTGCGCCGACGTCAACTCGTCATCGGTGGCCGGATCGGCGCCACCCTCCACGTAGGCCTCGTAGGCGGCCTCGCCGCACCCGTCGAGCCAGATGGCCAGCGAATCTGCGGGGATGCGCAGCGCGGCGCCCTTGCCCCTGCCGAGCTTGTAGGCGTCCAGCTCGCCAGCCTGGACCGCCCGATAGATCGTCGCGGCGGAGACGTCCAACATCTCGGCCACTGCCTTGACCCGGTACACCCGGGTACCCTCGACCTGCATCGCTCCTCCAAAGGCCGCGCGTGACCACTGCGACATGATCGCCAACCTGTCTACCTGTGTAGTTAGCTCGTAGAGTACACAAGTAGACAGGTGTGGACAAGAGGAGAGACACGAAGAGCCCCCCGCAGCGCTGCGGGGGGCTCTTCGTGCAGGTCAGACAGTTTGGTGGTCAGTCGTCCGGGGCGTCGAACTCGTAGACGTAGGTGTGCTTGTCAGCCGCGACCACCGACTCGAAGTACTCGACCACACGGCCGCTCTCATCGATAGCATGACGCACCAGGCGCACTACCGGCGAGGCGCTCGGCAGCTGCAACGCCACTGCCTCCTCGGGACTTGCGTGACGCGCGGCCAGCTCCTCGCGAAAGCGGGTGATCGTGTGACCGTTCTCCTCCAACAGGCCGTAGATGCCGCCAGGCGCCTGCGCACCCTCAGACCATCCAATGGCGCGGTCAATGCTGGCCGGCACGTAGCTGTCCGCGAGCTGGGTAGGCACATCACCCACCCACATGCGCCGGCGCTTCACCGCGGCGCGGTCCTCTCCGAGCACATTGGCAACCGCTGGCGACAGGTCCACGGTGTCAGTCTCCAGCTCCTCCGATCGCCACGTTAGCCCCAGGGCCTCTGCCTCAGCGGCCAACGCACCCTTACCCGAGCGGCGAGCCGCCCGGCTGAACCGCGATGTGCGCAAAGCAAGCACAGGTGGCGGCTGAGGGACGAATACGCCCATGCCGCGGCGGGCCTCTGTCAGCCCCTCCTGCTGGAGCACGGCTAGGCCACGCCGGACGGTCACCCGCGTCACGCCGCCGAACTCCTCGACCAGTTCGGCCTCCGATGGAAGCTTGCTACCTGCTGGGTATGTGCCGCCCCGGATGCGCGCCCGGAGCTCATCGGCGATCTGCTGGTACACCGCCCGGTCGCTCTGCTGATTGATAGGCATGATCCTCAGTGACACCTTTCCTTCCCTCTGGGGTACACAAGTCTACTAGTGCCGTAACGCGGACACGTGGCACGGGGTTACGCGCCCCGCGGCCGACAAGCGTGAACACGTCACCCAGCGAGCGCAGCGCCATCGCGACGCGCAACACGGCCTTCCCGGCGTGCCCGCGCGACGCCGCCCACGCAGCCGTGTCACCAGGTGCGGGTTGTCGGTGGCCTCGGCGAGCACCTCCACCGGGCCCTCGGCGCGGGCGCACCAGACACCCGACCCCGGCCACGGTGAACCGTTGCGTACCTCGAGAGCCCGGCGTGCGGTTAAGGACGCGCCGGGGGGCGGCGGACGGACCCCCCGGTGGACCCGACCGCCGCCCGGAGGCGGAGGAGAGGGAGGACCGGTCGGGGCCCGAGGGCACAACAAGGGGGGCCTCGTCGTCGTCTTGGGACCGTCTGTGGACCGTGAGAGGTGGAGGAAGGTCAGGAACCGATGAGAACCGTTAAGCAGCATCGGTCCTGCTAGACAGGCCAGCACGATCCGAAACGACGAGGACGAGAAGTCCTGCGCTCAGCACTACCAGTTCTGAGCCGGGCAGCGGAGTTGAATCAGGGCTTTCGCCCGACGCCGCCGAACCCATGTACCTCGGCCGGGGTACCGATATCGCTGGGGTCGGGTTTCCACAGCGAGTTCGAGACCACGCCGGGTTCCAGCAACTCCAGGTGGTCGAAGAAACGGGTGAGCTCCTGGCGGCTGCGGGCTGTTATCGGCGTTGCGCCACTCTCGTTCCACAGCCGCATGGCCTCGAGCACCTCCTTACCGTGGACTTCCGCGGTGGGGTGGGACAGCACCAGGTAGCTGCCCGAGGGCAGCGCGTCCAGCAGCCGATCGACGATCGAGTGGGCATCGTCGGTGTCCATGATGTGGTTGATGATGCTCAGCAGCATGAGCGCGATGGGTTGGGTGAAGTCCAGCGTCCGGGCGGCTTCGCGCAGGATCGTGTCGGGGTCGTGCAGGTCGGCATGAATGTAATCCGTCACGCCCTGTGGTGTGCTGGTGAGCAGGGCGCGGGCGTGCACCAGAACGAGGGGGTCGTTGTCGACGTAGACGATGCGGCACTCCGGTACCGTCGCCTGGGCGACCTCGTGGGTGTTGTTGACGGTGGGCAGGCCGGTGCCGATGTCGAGGAACTGCCGGATACCCACCTCACCGGCCAGGTGCCGGACGGCGCGGACCAGGAAGCCCCTCTCAGCGCGGGCATCGTGGGCGATGCTCGGCATGATGACACGAACTTGCTCACCGACCTCCCGGTCGGCCGGGTAGTTGTCCTTGCCGCCCAGCCAGTAGTTCCAGACCCGAGCAGTGTGCGCCCTGCTCGTGTCGATATCCGGAGGCTGTTCCCGGCCGGGCGTGAGTGAGCTGTCCGTCACGAGTGTGCCTCCCTGCTCCGCGCTACGTCTCTGGCTACAGGGCCTTGAGCTCCTCGATGACCCCTTCGACCGACGACTTGGCATCGCCGAACAGCATCGATGTCTTGTCGTTGTAGTACAGCTGGTTCTCGATACCGGCGAAGCCGGGGTTCATCGACCGCTTGAGCACGATGATCGCGTTGCTCTCGTCGACGTTGAGGATCGGCATGCCGTGGATCGGCGAGCCCGGGTCGCTGCGGGCGGCCGGGTTGGTCACGTCGTTGGCGCCGATCACCAGGGCGACGTCGGTGCGCGCGAACTCGCCGTTGATCTCGTCCATCTCCTTGAGCTGCTCGTAGGGCACGTCGGCCTCGGCGAGCAGCACGTTCATGTGCCCCGGCATCCGGCCGGCCACCGGGTGGATGGCGTACTTGACCTCGATGCCCTTGTCCTCTAGCAGCCTGGCCATGTCCCGCACGGTGTGCTGGGCCTGGGCCACGGCCATCCCGTACCCGGGCACGACCACGACCTGGTTGGCATAGGCCATCTGGATCGCGGCGTCGGCCGCGCTGGTCTCCTTCACGGTCCGGTCGCCCACATCGCCGCCGGCAGCGACGGCGGTACCACCGCCGAAACCGCCGGCCACGATTGCCGGGATGGACCGGTTCATCGCCTTGGCCATCAGGTTGGTCAGGATCGAACCGGAGGCGCCGACGATCATGCCGCCGACCATCATCGCGGTGTTGTTCAGCGACAGCCCGGCGGCGGCAGCAGCGAGCCCGGTGAGGGCGTTGAGCAGCGAGATCACCACCGGCATGTCGGCACCGCCGATCGGCAGCACCACCATCAGGCCCAGCCCCGCGGCGAACACCAGCGTTCCGATGATCAGCAGCTGCGAACCGCCGCCCAGACCGATCGCCACCGCGCAGGCCACCGCGCCGACCAGCAGCAGCGCGTTGACCGGCTGCTGCAGCCGCCCCAGGCTGATGGGCCGGCCGGGAAGGAGTTCCTGCAGCTTGCCGAAGGCGACCAGCGAGCCCCAGAACGACACGGATCCCACGATCGCCGAGAAGAGCGAGGCGACGATCACGTAGCCGGCCTCACCGCTGAACCCAGCCGTGGTGCGGAACTCGACCCAGGCGATCAGCGCGACGGTCCCGCCGCCGAGGCCATTGAACAGCGCCACCATCTGTGGCATCGCGGTCATCTTGACCTGGCGGGCCGACGGGATCCCCACCGCCGTGCCGATCCCCAGGCCGAGTGCGATCAGGGCCCAGTTGGTGACCCCGGGCGAAAGCAGCACCGCCACTACCGCGATCGCCATCCCAGTCGCCGCGATGAGGTTGCCGCGAACCGCGGTCCGCGGACCGGTCAGACCCATCAGACCGTAGATGAACAGCGCGAATGCGACGAGGTAGAGCACGTTGACCAGAGTGTTCACCGCGGCTCGATCTCCTTCGCGCGTTGCGCCGGCTCCTTCTGGGGCTTGCTCTTGAACATCCCGAGCATGCGGTCGGTGACGAGGAAACCGCCGACCACATTGATCGTTCCGAATGCGATCGCTATGACCAGCAGCAGTTTGTCGAAGACGCCTGCGTCGGGGTGGGTGATGCCCAGCACCACGATCCCGCCGAGCAGCACGATGCCGTGGATGGCATTGGTGCCGGACATCAGGGGGGTGTGCAGCGTGTTGGGTACCTTCGAGATCACCGCGAAGCCGACGAAACCGGCCAGTACGAGGATCGCCAGGCTGGCCAGCAGCATCAGCTGCTCCCTTCTTGCTCGCGGGTCACGCAGGACTTGGCCAGCACCTCGTCGTCCCATTCGGGCGCCAGCCTGCCCGCGTCGTCAAGCATCAGCTCCAGCAGCGACGCCACGTTGCGGGCGTACAGCTCGCTGGCGTGCTCGGGCATCGAGGCGGGCAGGTTCAACGGCGAGGCGATCGTGACGTCGTGGCGGACCACGGTCTCACCCGGTTCGGTCAGCTCGCAGTTGCCACCGGTCTCCCCTGCGAGGTCGACGACCACGCTGCCCGGGCGCATCCCCTTCACCGCCTCCGCGGTGACCAGCGTCGGCGCCTTGCGCCCGGGGACCAGGGCCGTCGTGATCACGACGTCGAACCCGCTGATCGCCTCGGTCAGGCGCTGCTGCTGCTCGGCCCGCTCGTCGTCGGTCAACTGGCGCGCGTAGCCGCCCTCACCGGCCGCTTCGATACCCAGGTCCAGCCACTTCGCACCCAGCGACCGTACTTGATCGGCGACGTCGGGCCGGACGTCGTAGCCGGTGGTCCGGGCGCCGAGGCGTTTGGCGGTGGCCAGCGCCTGCAGGCCGGCCACTCCGACGCCGAGCACCAGCGCGGTCGCCGGCTTCACCGTGCCTGCGGCGGTGGTCAGCATCGGGAAGAACCGGGTAGAGCGCTCGGCGGCCAGCAGCACCGCCTTGTAGCCGGCCACATTGGCCTGCGAGGACAGCGCGTCCATCGACTGCGCGCGGGATATCCGGGGGATGGACTCCATGGCGAACGCCGTCACGCCGGCGGAGCGCAGCGAGTCGGCGGTCTCTGGGTCGGACAGCGGTGCGAGGAACCCGATCAGCACGGCGTCGCGACGTAGCCGCCCGATCTCCTCGGTCGTCGGCGGGGCCACCTTGACCACGACGTCGGCGTCCCACGGGTCGCCGATGGTCGCCCCGGCCTCGGTGAACAGCTCATCGGGCATCAGCGCGCCCACACCGGCTCCGGACTCGACGACGACCCGCACTCCCCGGCCGGCCAGCTTCTCGACGACCTTGGGTACCAGCGCGACCCGGCGCTCACCTTCCCGCGACTCGCGGGGCACGCCGACGCGGGTGCCGGCCTCAGATGCAGTCACGGTGTGCAGCATACGAGGATCCGTGTGACGTCCAGTGCCGGACCGGCACGCCGTGCCCGTCGGCCGCCCATCGTTGACAGGAGGTATCTGGTTGTGGACCAGACGCCCTGGCCGGGCTGGGCCACCGAGGGGGTCGAGCAGGTTGCCAGTGACCCGGCGTGGCCGGGACGGGCTGTGACGCTCGCGTGCGAGCTCGAGGGGCTGCTCTCGCCGTGGCTCGTTGCCGGTGTGGAGCATGTCGGGTCGACCGCGGTGCCCGGCCTGCCGGCGAAACCGGTGCTCGACCTCATGGCGGCGGTGCCGGACCCCGACGACGTGGTGCGCGGCGGGGTGAGGCGCCTACGCGCGGCGGGATGGGTGTTGGTCTCGCCGGAGCTGGACGGCCGGCCGTGGCGGCGGTTCTTCGTCCAGCCCGACGCCGATGGCGTCCGGCGGGTCGCGCACCTGCACCTGATGCGGCCGGACGAGCCACGCTGGGCCCAGCAGCTGACCTTCCGGGACCGGCTCCGTGCCGACCCGGACCTGGCCCGGCGATACGCGGAGCTCAAGGCTGCCCTCGCGCGGGAGCACCATGACAACCGCGAGCGCTACACAGCGGCGAAGACCGAGTTCATCGAGCTCGTGCTTCGCACCCGGTGATGGTGCCCACAGAAAGATCGACGGATTGCAGCACCTCGCCTTCGTGCGATCGCCGCTCGCCCACGCGACGATCACCGGCATCGACGCCTCCGAGGCGCTGGCCGCCCCCGGCGTCGTCGCGGTCAACGACACCTGCATGCGCCCACCGCTGGCCGAGGGCAAGGTCCGCTTCGTCGGCGACCCGGTGGCCGTCGTCGTCGCCGAGAGCGCTGCAGCGGCGACCGACGCTGTCGAGCTCGTCGACGTCGACTACGACCCGCTGCCCGCGGTGTCCGACCCCGAGGCGGCACTGGCCGACGGCGCGGCGCCGCGCAGGGCATCGCCCAGGCGCTGCTGTGGGAGCAGGTCGTCTACGACGCCGAGGGTAACCCGCTCACCGCGACGCTGGCCGACTACGCGGTGCCCTGCGCCGCGGACCTGTGCGCCTTCGAGGTGGCCAACACGCAGACCCCGACGCCGCAGAACCCGCTGGGCGCCAAGGGGATCGGTGAGTCCGCCACCGTCGGCTCGACCCCGGCGGTGCAGAACGCGGTGGTCGATGCGGTGGCCCACCTCGGGGTGCGCCACCTGGACATGCCGTGCACCCCGCAGCGGGTGTGGCGGGCCGTCCGGAACTCGCAGGCCGGCATGGCCGCCGACCCGTGGCGGGAACCGCCAGCGGTGTTCGCCACGCTGCCGGTGCGCGGTGTCGCGCACCGTCCGGCGGCCAGCGCCGACTTCTAGCGGTTGGCGGCTCTTCAAGTACCCCCAACCCCCGTT
>JBOHGT010000349.1:0-6843 GCA_050700385.1 Pseudonocardiaceae bacterium
GGTGGCTCTTCAAGGACTACCAACCCGGGGTTGGTAGTCCTTGAAGAGCCACCTAACTCAGGCGGACCGGGCGGCACGGACTTCGCGCATCGGCGGCCGGTCGGCGACCAGCACACCGGTCTCGCTCGGCAGCCAGCGGCCACCGAGCTGCAGGAACTGGGTGATGCCGGCCGGGTCGGCCGCCGCGTCGACGCCACAGCGGGGCAGTGCGGCACCGAGGATCTGGCGGGCCGTCACCCCCAGCTCCAGCAGCGAGCGGTTGCGATGCTTGCGCACCCCGAGGTTGACCTGTGCCAGCGCGTCGAGGCCGTGGCGGGCGTGCGCGTCGAGCAGCAGCCCGATCTCCACCCCGTAGCCGGCGGCGAACGGGACCGACTCGAGGAACTCCCGGCTCGCCGCGTACTCGCCCCCCAGCGGCTGCACCACGCCGGACAGCTCGGGGCGAAGTGTGCTCAGCAGCGGCCGGGCCAGCAGCTCGGTGATCCGCCCGCCACCGGTGCCCGCCTCCTCGCTGCCCAGCCGCAGCGGGCGCCGGTAGAAGCCCTTCACCAGGTGCGTCCCGGCTCGGGTGAGTAGCTGCCCGAGCAGCGAGGGTACGAAGGAGGAGTCGAAGTCGACCAGGTCGGAGTCAATGAAGACGACGAGGTCTCCCGACGTCGCCGCCAGCGACCGCCACAGCACCTCGCCCTTGCCCGGGCGGGGATCCAGCTCCGGCAGCACGTCGGTGCGGCGAACCACCCTGGCGCCGGCCGCCGCGGCGATCTCGGGGGTCCGATCGGTCGAGCCGGAGTCCATCACCACCAGCTCGTCCACCAGGCCACCGAGCAGCGGGCGCAGCTCGGTGACGACGGCGCCGACGGTCTCCTCCTCGTCCAGCGCGGGCAGCACGACGCTGACGGTGGTCGACCGCTTGGCTTCGCGGAGCTGGTCGGCGGTCCAGCACGGGTCCTGCTCGGTGGCCTCGGTGAACCACCGGCGGACCCGCGGCGGCATCGGGGCGCCCCTCATGCCAACGCCCGACGAGCAACTGTAGGGGGGCGCCTACCCATAATAGTGGCCACCATGTCGAGTGTCCGGCGCGATTGCTGAACATTATGTACTCGAAAGACCCTCGCTCCCAGCCACGCACAAACAGTCAGTGTCGCCATCGTTCCCTCGATACGCTCGCTCACAGGTAGATCGAGCGACTCACCTATGAAGTCCTTGTTGGATACCGATACGAGCACCGGCAGGGAGTCCGACACGAGTTCGTCGAGCCTACGAGTCACTTCCAGCGAGTGCCGAGTATTCTTTGCGAAATCATGGCCCGGATCTACCACTATCGATTCCCGTGCGACGCCCAACTGAATCGCGCGTTCCGCCAGATTTGTCAACACGGCCCGCACGTCGGACACCACGTCGGAGTAACGCGGCCGGCGTACTACCGTTCGTGGAACTATTCCTCCTGTGTGGGTACAGATCAATCCCGCTCTTTGATCCGCTGCTACCTCGGCTACTTCGGGATCGAACCCGCCCCATGCGTCGTTGATGACATGCGCTCCGGCCGCCAGTGCTGCTCGTGCCACCTCCGCACGCCAGGTGTCGATGCTGATCACGAGTCGGGGATGACGTCGGTGGATGAGTGAAATGAGCGGTAAAACCCTCCTCATCTCCTCACCAGGGCTGATGTCCACACCAGGAGCAGCCTTGACGCCGCCGACGTCGACGATGTCGGCACCCTCGGCTACCGCGCGACTGACTGCAGTCGATGCATCATCGAGCCGGTACGTCGCGCCCCCGTCGTAGAAGGAGTCCGGAGTCCGGTTGATCACAGCCATCAGTACGAGTTCCGAATCGGAAAATTTCCGGGGCCCTAATTGTAGCGTCATTGCGGCTCCTTTCGGGCGCATGTGGAGGTCGGTGCTGCACAGCCAGGGCACGCTCTCACGTCACACACAGGCGTCCAGGGCGGCGTCCACGTCGGAGGTCACGACCAGCGCGGCCAGCCCGGCGGCGGAGACGAACCCACGACCGCACAGCTGCTCGAGCCAGGCCAGCAGGCCCCGGTAGTGCCCGTCCGGGTCGAGCAGCACCACAGGCTTTCCGTGTATGCCCAGCGCGCGGGAGGTCCATGTCTCGAACAGCTCCTCGCACGTGCCGATCCCCCCGGGTAGCGCGAGGAAAGCGTCCGAGTGCGCGTCCATCAGCGCCTTGCGCTCCCGCACGGTGTCGGTGACGAGCAGTTCGTCGGCGTCGGTGTCGGCGATCTCGCGGTCCATCAGCGCGCGGGGGATGATCCCGACCGTGCGCCCCCCGCCGTGCCGGGTCGCTCTCGCCAGCGCGCCCATCATCGACACCTTTCCGCCACCCGAGACGAGCTGCCAGCCGCGGGCCGCGACACCGGTGCCGACCTCGGCGGCCAGATCGAGATAGTGCGGCGGCACGCCCGATCCCGAGGCGCAGTACACGCAGACCGAGACGGGCCTGCCGGCCCCGCGCACCGGCTCGACACTCAATGCGTGTCCTGCCACGCCTGGTAGGCGTCACCGACGAGATCGACGACCTCCGCCACGTCGTCGGTGAGGTGCAGCAACCCCAGGTCCCGCTCGCCGATCTTGCCGCCGCCGGCGGCGGTGTCCCGCAGCCAGCCGTACAGGCCCTCCCAGTAGTACCGTCCGAACAGGACGACGGGAAACTTGGTGACTTTTTTGGTCTGTACCAGGGTAAGCGCCTCGAACAGCTCGTCGAGCGTGCCGAAACCACCCGGCAGGCACACGAATGCCTGCGCGTACTTCACGAACATCGTCTTGCGCGTGAAGAAGTAGCGGAAGTTGATCCCGAGATCGACCCAGGGGTTGAGACCCTGCTCGAAGGGCAGCTCGATGCCGAGCCCCACCGAGAGGCCGCCGACCTCCGACGCGCCGCGGTTCACCGCCTCCATGGTCCCCGGCCCACCCCCCGTGATGACGGCGAAGCCGGCGAGCGCGAGCGCCGTGCCGAGCTCGCGACCCGTCGCGTACTCGGGATGGTCCCGCGGGGTCCGGGCGGAGCCGAAGACGGTCACCGCGCGGGGCAGCTCGGCGAGCATGCCGAAGCCCTCGACGAATTCGGACTGGATTCGCATCACGCGCCACGGGTCGGTATGCACCCAGTCGGAAGGACCACGCGAGTCGAGCAACCGCTCGTCGGTGGTGGTCGGCTCGATGCGCCGGTCCCGGCGGAGCACCACGGGCCCGCGCAGCTTCTCCCGCGGGTGCTCGTCGTCCGCGCCGGCGGCGCCGTCCTCGGAGGGCATCGTGGGTCCGGTCGCCGACATGCGGGCAAGCCTAGTAACCGAGTGCCTCACCGCCCGGTGAGGTAGCGGCGTAGCACGCCCGCGCACTCGGTGATCCGGTCGACGTGCACGTGCTCCTCGCGGGTGTGCGCGAGGTTCGGATCACCGGGCCCGTAGTTCAGTGCCGGCACGCCCAGCGCGGCGAAGCGGGAGACGTCGGTCCAGCCGTACTTCGCCACCGGCGTCGCGCCGCTGGCCGCCACGAAGTCGCGAGTGGCGGGGACGTCCAGGCCGGGCAGCGCGCCCGGCGCCCCGTCGGTGAACTCCAGCTCGAAGGGGTCGAAGACCTCCCTGACGTGCTGCTGCGCGGCGGCAAGCGACCGGTCCGGCGCGAACCGGAAGTTCACCGACACCTCGCAGCCGTCGGGCACCACGTTGCCGGCCACACCACCGGCGATCCGCACCGCCTGCAGCCCCTCGCGGTAGGTGCAGCTGTCGATCCCGACGGTGCGCGGCCGGTAGGCGGCCAGCCGGGCCAGCACGTCGCCCGCGGCATGGATCGCGTTGGATCCCAACCACCACCGCGCGCTGTGCGCCCGCCGGCCCGCGGTACGCACCACCGCGCGTAGCGTCCCCTGGCAGCCGGCCTCCACCGCGCCGCTGGTGGGTTCGCCGAGGATCGCGAGGTCGGCGGCCAGCCACTCGGGATGCTCCCGCTCGATCCGGCCGAGCCCGTTGCGCGCGGCCTCGACCTCCTCGCAGTCGTAGAGCACGACGGTGACGTCGTGCGCCGGATCCACCACGGTGGCCGCGAGGTGCAGGATCACCGCGTCGCCCGCCTTCATGTCCGAGGTGCCGCAGCCGTACAGCACGCCGCCCTCCCGGCGGCTGGGCAGGTTGCCCGCGACCGGGACGGTGTCGAGGTGCCCGGCGAGCAGCACCCGGCGGGGCCGGCCGAGCTCGGTGCGGGCCAGCACCGCGTCACCGCAACGCTGCACGTGCAGCTGCGGCGCCTGGGCGGCAAGCGCGGCCTGGACCGCGTCGGCCAGCGCGGTCTCCGCACCGGACACGCTGGGTACGTCCACCAGGGCGGCGGTGAGGTCGACGGGATCGGAGGTGAGGTCCAGCTCCACGAGCGCGACGGTAGCCTGCGTGGGACGGCGACCAGGGTGCGGGATACGGTGGCGGATCGTGACCGATGCGCAGACCCCCTCCGCTGCCCACGCTACCGGGCTGGCCACCCTGACCAGCTCAGGAAACGTGCTGGACAGCTGGTTCCCCGAGCCGGAGCTCGGCGTGGCGGACGGGGCGCAGCCCGGCACCACACCGTCGCCCGCCGCCGCGGCGGAGTTCGCGAGACTCACCGGCCCCGACACCGACCGCGGGGTCGAGGTGGTGGCTGTGCACACCGTCATCACCGACCTGCAGTCCGCGCCTGCCGACGCCTACGACGCCTACCTGCGGTTGCACCTGCTGTCGCACCGGCTGGTCGTACCGCGCAGCATCAACCTCGACGGCGTGTTCGGGCTGCTGTCCAACGTCGTCTGGACCAACCACGGCCCCTGCCCGGTGGAGGGATTCGAGGGCATCCGGGCGCGGCTGCGCGGCCGCGGCCCGGTGACCGTCTACGGGGTCGACAAGTTCCCCCGCATGGTCGACTACGTGGTGCCCGCCGGGGTCCGGATCGGTGACGCCGACCGCGTCCGCCTCGGTGCGCATCTGGCCAGCGGCACGACGGTGATGCACGAGGGCTTCGTCAACTTCAACGCCGGCACGCTCGGCGCGTCCATGGTGGAAGGACGGGTGTCCGCCGGTGTCATCATCGGCCCGGATTCCGACATCGGCGGCAGCGCCTCGATCATGGGGACGCTGTCCGGCGGCGGCAAGGAGCAGGTCTCGGTCGGGCGGCGCAGCCTGATCGGCGCCAACGCCGGCATCGGCATCTCGCTCGGCGACGACTGCATCGTCGAGGCGGGCCTTTACGTCACGGCCGGCACCAAGGTGACCATGGCCGACGGCACGGTGGTGCGGGCGCGCGAGCTGTCCGGGGCGGACGGCCTGCTGTTCCGCCGCGACTCGGTCACCGGCACGGTGCACGCGCTGGGTCGGGAGGGCACCGCAAGCATCGAGCTCAACGCCGCGCTGCACGCCAACGACTGACAGGAACCCGCGGCCTGACCACCAGCACTCACCGGCTACCGGCCAACCGCCCCACGGCGGCGGCGATCCGCTCGTCGGATGCGGTCAGCGCCACCCGCACGTGCCGGCTGCCGGACGGGCCGTAGAACTCGCCCGGCGCGACGAGCACACCGCGCGCGGCGAGCCGGTCGACGGTGTCGCGGCACGGCTCGCCGGCCGTGCACCACAGGTAGAGCCCACCCTCGGAGTGATCCACCCGCAACCCGGCGGCGGCCAGCGCGGGCCGCAACGCATCCCGGCGCGCGGCGTAGCGGGCGCGCTGCTGCGCGACGTGCGTATCGTCGACCAGCGCGGCGACCATCGCCTGCTGCACCGGTCGCGGCACGATCATCCCGGCGTGCCTTCGCACCGCCAGCAGCGTACCGACCAGCGCCGGGTCACCCGCGACGAACCCCGCCCGGTACCCGGCCAGGTTGGAGGACTTCGACAGCGAGTGCACCGCGAGCAGGCCGTCGAGGATCCCGCCGTGCACCGTGGGGTGCAGCACCGAGACCGGCGCGACCTCCCACCCGAGGGTGAGGTAGCACTCGTCGGAGGCCACCACGGCGCCCAGCGAGCGGGCCTGCGCCACCGCCGCGGCGAGCACCTCCGCCGGGGCCACCGCGCCGGTGGGGTTCGACGGCGAGTTCAGCCAGCGCAGCCGGGTACCGGGCGGGGCTGGCTCGGTGTCGGCGAGCCGCACCGCCCGCGCCCCGGCCAGCCTGGCACCGACTTCGTAGGTCGGATACGCGAGCTCGGGCAGCGCCACCACGTCCCCGGGCCCGAGGCCGAGCAGCGTCGGCAACCACGCGACCAGCTCCTTGGAGCCGACGGTGGGCAGCACGGCCGTGGGGTCCAGGGCGGGGAGGCCGAAGCGGCGGTGCAGCGCGGCGACCACCGCCTCCCGCAGCTCGGCGGTGCCGTGGGTGGCGGGGTAACCCGGGAACTCCGAGACGGAGGCGAGCGCCACGCGCACCACGGCGGGAACGAGATCCACCGGCGTGCCGATGGACAGGTCCACCATTCCACCGGGGTGCGTCGCCGCACGACGAGCAGCCCCGCTGAGGCTGTCCCAGGGGAATTCCGGGAGATCCAGGCGCGATGCGCCTGCGGTCATCTCCCAGTCACTCGTCGTGCTCCTGCGGCGGCAGCTCCGCTACGATCGGATGGTCGTACGCGATCTTGCCGACCTTGGCCGCACCGCCCGGGGAACCGAGCTCTGCGAAGAAGTCGACGTTGGCCGTGTAGTACTTCTTCCACTGGTCGGGGACGTCGTCCTCGTAGTAGATCGCCTCGACCGGGCAGACCGGCTCGCAGGCACCGCAGTCGACGCACTCGTCGGGGTGGATGTAGAGCATCCGGTTGCCCTCGTAGATGCAGTCGACGGGGCACTCCTCGATGCATGCCTTGTC
>JBOHGT010000350.1:0-8841 GCA_050700385.1 Pseudonocardiaceae bacterium
CGGGCGGCCAGCGCCTGGTTGGCGCCCTTGCCGCCGGGCAGCCGGGCGAACCCGGTCGCGGTGCGGGTCTCGCCCGCCCCGGGCAACCTGTCCAGCCGCGCGACCAGGTCGAGGTTCACGCTACCGATGACGGTCACGGTGTGCGGGTCCACACCCCACCTATACCTTGCCCGTTGCGGGTCACAGTCGGGCTGAGGCGACATAGGGTCGTGTCGCCCTGGCTGCCCGGAGGGTCCATGCCCACCAGGCCAGCTGGTCGAGCAGGGCACCCGCTGACGGCGGTCGCGTCCCGCGGCTGGTGTAACAACGGCGCCGGGCGCGGTTGCCTGCATCTACGGCACGAGCACCGTACGCCGCTCGTGCTGCTTACGCTGCCCGTACCGGGTCATGCCCCGCGGCTTGTACACCGCCAGCACCGTGGCCACGAGCAACACCAGCAGGGCGCCACCGGAGTGGAGCACGAAAGTTGGAGACCGCAGCTGGCCGAGATCGGCACCGGGCTCTGCTGCTACGCCTGCGAAGTAGCTCACTGTCTGCGTGTACATCAGCAAGACGATGGTGGCAAGGATGTTCAGCAGGAGCTTGAAAAGGACCCAGTAGTGCCGGAACAAGCCCCACGGGGTGCCCAGTGACGAGACAAGCCCGGTGAGCAGCGAAGCGAGGGCCAACGGGACGATGACGAACCAGGTCATCGGCTCCGTCACGAGATAGACGGCACGCACCATCTGAGCATCCTGGCTGGCCAGGCCGACGATGGCGAGAGCTAGGAAAGCAACGATCACGCCGAGCCAGCCGACCGAGGAAGTGACATGCGCGGTGAGCGCGCACTTGCGGAGGCGGGGCGGCATGGTCATCCGTGGCCACCCTCCGGCGGTGCATGGCCACCAGGGCCACCCTCGGGCGGTGCGTGGACTTCTGTGACGCTGGAGGGCGGTGCTTGGCCACCGGCGCCACCGGACGACGTGTGGCGACCAGGGCCGTGGCCACCAGGAGGGCCGCCGGTGAAGAGCAAGATGACAAACAGCAGGACCAGAACGGCGACGACGATCCCAAAGACCTTCACCCACCGTGGTGTGCCGGTGGTCGATCCGCGGTCGGGGCCCACGCCGGTGTCGGGGGGCGGGTCAGGCATGTGCGTCTCCTCTGTCGCGCGTGGTTGTCAAGGTTTCATGACGACCATTGTTTGCGAGACAGTATGTCGCCGTCAAGCCAGGATGTCGTGGTATCGTCGCCACGTATACTGGCGTGGTGCCGAAGCTGTGGAATGAGACTATCGAGGCGCACCGCCGCGCGGTGCGCGAGGCGATCCTGGATACCACTTGGGCGCTGGTGACCGAGCACGGGTTGGCGTCGGTGACGATGTCGCAGATCGCCGAGAGGACCGGCATCGGACGTGCGACGCTGTATAAGTACTTCCCAGACGTCGAAGCGATCCTGTTCGCCTGGCACCAACGTCACGTCACCGGCCACCTCGAACATCTCGCCGAACTCCGCGACCTTGCCGGCGACGCTGGCCAGCGGCTCGAAGCGGTGCTCGAGGCCTACGCGCTCATCTCCCACCACCGCGAGCACCACGGCACCGAACTCGCGGCACTCCTGCATCGAGGTGAGCACGTCGACCGGGCGCAGCAGCAGCTCATCGACTTGATCCGAGACCTGCTGACCGAGGTCGCAAAGACCGGCGACCTCCGGGATGATGTCGCGCCCGACGAGCTTGCGTGCTACTGCCTCCACGCCCTCACAGCAGCCAGCAGGCTGCCATCCAAGGCTGCGGTCCACCGGCTCGTCACGGTCACTCTGGCTGGGTTGCGCCCCCCGTGTTGACTCGTTCTGATGCAACTGGAGCCGGAAGCCCACCTCAACGCCTCGCTGCGAGACTGGGCGGGCCCTGTCAACCCGTCCTCTGCGGCTACAGTAAGAGGGGGCAGGGAGCGCTGCCGCATGCGGAGCATCTACAGTAGCGCAGCGTCTGATGCACCCCTGTAGCCTGGACTGGTGAAGTAGAAGTTGTCACGTATCGGAGGATCTAGCTGTGCCCGACATGCCGACCGGCCAGCTCATCCGGCTGTACCGCATCGACCGGAAGAAGAGCACGGTTTCACTCGCTACTCGTGCCGGTATAACGGTGCGCTACCTGGAGATGATCGAGGCCGGCAGTAGGACGCCGTCTATAGATAAGCTGCGCAATATCGCCAAAGTGTTGGGGGTGCGCACCTCCGCGTTACTCGGTGAAACGCCGAGCGAGGATCACGAAGGCCCGGTGAATCCCCGACTGGCTGAGGTTGAACGGGCGCTTATCACGTACCGTACGGTGGCGCTGGGTGACAGGGGCGAGCTGCCCAGCCTGGAAGAGCTGGACGAACAAATCAAAACCACACAGACAGTCTGGTTTACCTCACCGAGCAAGTACAGTAACGCGCTTCGAGTTTTGCCTGGCCTGGTCATTAACAGTGAACGCGCCGTGCACGAATCCGGGCGTTCGGTTGAAGCGTGTCGGCAAGCGTCCGAGGTCTACATGTTGACGCGGGCGGTATTAAAATACCTTGGACGAACTGACCTCTGTGGTCTTGTGTCGGATCGTGCCATGCGCTATGCCGAGGAGACTGAAGACCCGCTGCTGATCGCGGCCGCGACGTGGAGTCTCGGCCATGCCATGCTCACGGACGACATGCCAGCCGGGGCGCTCGACCTCTCCATGATGGGGGCAGAAAAACTAGAGCCGTTGCTGCCGGACGGAGAACCCGAACACTTCTCACTCTATGGCGGGCTGCTGCTGGTAGCGACCTTGGGGCATTTACGTACCGGCGACCCTTGGCGGGCCCGTGAGCTGCTGGGCGGGCCAGCCCATGAAGCCGCCATGCGGGTCGATGAGCGGTACAACTACCACAACACGTTGTTCTTCGGGTCAACGAATGTCGGTATCCACAGGGTCAGAGTGGAGTACGAGTGCGGTGAGATTTCCGAAGCGCTGAGGCTGGCAGACGACGTGGATATTAACCGCACTCCTTCTTTGGAGCGCAAGAACAGCCTCCTCTACAAGGTCGCCCAGTGCTACGAGTGCCGCAACAACGACGCTGCCGTCTTTGTCCATCTCCAGAAAGCTGAAGCGCTGTGCCCGGAAGACTTCCAGCACCGGCAGGACATCCGTAACATGGTGGGCACGCTCGTCAAGCGCGCCAAGCCGTCCTATGCTTCCGACGTGCGCGAGTTCGCCGGTCGGATCGGGTTGTTGAACTAGCCGAACCGGCAGTTCGGCGCCGTCGTGCTCATGCCCGGACCGGGATGTGCTGTGACTGGTGGTGACCAGTACGTGATGCCGGCCGTTGATAGCATCGGAGTGTGCGCGTCACCGCCACGGCACGCCTGGTCCCGAGGATCCTGCTCGGAATCGGGGTGCTGCTCGTGCTCGCCGGTGTCGTCGCCATGCACCAGCTATCCCATGGTGATCATCTGCCGGTTGCGGGCAGCGATCATGCGATGTCAGCGCAATCCACGCATTCCGGCGCGGATGCGCACGACGATTCGGATGAGCTGTGCGTGGACTGCGGCGCCGCGGAGTCGATGCTCCACATGTGCATGGCGGTGCTCACCGCAGCGGCCGGTCTGGCGATGGCCGTTGGGGCGCCGAGGTGCCCACCGGCACCGGTGATATGGGCGGCATGGATCACGGGGGCATGGGGGACGGGTCCATGCCCGGCATGATGACCGAGCAGGAGATGGCCGATATGGCTGCCGCCTCCGGACAGCAGTTCGACGGCATGTGGCTGTCGATGATGATCCGGCATCACGAGGGTGCGGTCGAGATGGCGCGCACCGCACTCGAGGAGGGCAGCAACGCCGAGGCGAAGGAACTCGCCCAGCAGATCATCGATACGCAGCAGGCGGAGATCGCCGAGATGCAGGCCCTGCTTCCCCAGGGCTGACGGATGGGACCGCCCGCCCGGCCCGTTGGCCGGGTGGACGGCCTCCGGAACGGCTGCGTCAGTCCGTGACGTCCCCGGCACCGGTCGGCTGCACGAACCGCAGGTAGCCCCGCTCGCATGACTCCGCCTCCCTCGCCAGTCGAGCCCGGTCGGCTTCTCTCATACCCCTATGGGGTAGACAGATATACCCCCCAGGGGTTAGTGTCGGTCGCGGCGGCAGCGAGGAAACGGTCCGCGAGACCTCCGATGCCGTCGCCCGGTTGGGATGTCTGACCGCATGAGCACCACGAGACTCCCGGCCAGGTTCGCGGGCCTGGCGACGGGAGAAAGGGGCAGCGATGAGCACCAGCACTTACACCGTCCAGGGCATGACCTGTGACCACTGCGTCCGCTCGGTGACGTCCGAGGTCGGGCAGGTCCCGGCCGTGTCCGACGTGCAGGTCGACCTGCTAACCGGGCGCGTCACCGTCACCGCAGACGGGTCTGTCGACGACGCGGCGGTGCGTGCCGCCGTCGAGGAGGCCGGCTACGAGGTGGTGGGCTAACCCATGAATATCGTTACCAAGCTGGGCGGGGCCGCCCTCGTGGTGGCGCTGGTGTTCGGCGGTGCCTACGGGGCCGGCCAGGCCGCTGGCCCCCTGGGCGCCGAACCGGAGACCACGCACGGTGACCGACATCCGGCCGCGAGCGAGGCGGCGCAGACCGGGAGTGACCAGCTGCCCGCGGGCGGGTTGCTGGTCTCGCAGGACGGGTACCGCCTGGAGCTGGTCTCCGGCGACGCCACGGCTGGCGCTCCCGAGGAGTTCGCCTTCCGCATCCTCGGCTCGGACGGGGCCCCGGTCACCCGGTTTATGCCAACGCACGACAAGCGCATGCACCTGATCGTGGCGCGCCGGGACCTCAGCGGGTTCCAGCACGTGCACCCCACGATGGGCGCTGACGGCACGTGGCGGATCCCGATGACCTTCGAGACCGCCGGGGACTACCGGGCCTTCGCCGACTTCGCCCCCGAGGGCCGTTCCGAGGCGATCACACTGGGCACCGACGTGGCCGTCTCCGGGAGCTACACCCCGGCGGCGCTGCCCGCACCGGCCCGAACGGCCACCGTCGACGGCTACACGGTGCGGATGGACGGCGACCTGGTGCCGGGCCGGACCGGCAAGCTGACCCTTACCGTCAGCAGGGACGGCCGCCCGGTCACCGACCTGCAGCCCCACCTGGCCGCCTACGGGCACCTCGTCGCGCTGCGCGACGGGGACCTCGCCTACCTGCACGTGCACCCCGACGGCGTGCCCGGCGACGGCAGGACCCGGCCCGGCCCACAGATCACCTTCTACGCCGAGGTGCCCTCGGCCGGGAGCTACCGCCTAGTCGTGGACTTCCGGCACCAGGACGTGGTGCGCACCGCCGCATTCACCGCCGCAGCCGACCCCGCCGGCACTTCCGGTGCAGGCGAGGTGGGCGAGCACGGCGGCCACTGAAACGACCCACCGATCACACGGATCGACCGCGAGGAGGGGTGATGGCGTCCATCACCGAGAACACGGCACCGACCCCCGTCGGTGATGGCCGGGTCGAGCTGGCGATCGGCGGCATGACTTGCGCCTCGTGTGCCGCCCGGATCGAGAAGCGGCTGAACAGGCTCGACGGCGTCACCGCCACGGTCAACTACGCCACCGAGAAGGCCAGGGTCAGCTACGGCGAGGGCGTCGACCCGGCGGAGCTCATCGCCCAGGTGGAGCGGGCCGGCTACAGCGCCGCCATGCCGGCCACCGCGCCCGCCCCGGGCGAGACCGGCGAGGAGGAAGGGGACGGCGATCCGGTCCGCCCGCTGCGGCAGCGGCTGCTCGTCTCCCTCGCGCTCACCGTGCCGGTCATCGCGATGGCCATGGTCCCGGCGCTGCAGTTCACCTACTGGCAGTGGCTCTCGCTGACCCTGGCCGCCCCCGTGGTGATCTGGGGCGCGTGGCCTTTCCACCAGGCGGCCTGGACCAACCTGCGCCACGGCACGTCCACGATGGACACCCTGATCTCGATGGGCACCCTGGCCGCGCTGGGCTGGTCGCTCTACGCCCTGTTCCTCGGCACCGCTGGCGTGCCGGGCATGATCCACCCGTTCGAGCTGACCATCGAGCGGATGGACGGCGCGAGCAACATCTACCTCGAGGCCGCCGCCGGGGTGACCACGTTCATCCTCGCCGGGCGCTTCTTCGAGGCCCGCTCCAAGCGCCGTGCCGGCGCCGCCTTGCGCGCCCTGCTGGAGATGGGCGCCAGGGAGGTCTCGGTCCTCCGGGACGGGCGTGAGCAGCGCATCCCGGTCGAGCAGCTCGCCGTGGGCGACGTGTTCGTCGTCCGGCCCGGGGAGAAGATCGCCACCGACGGGGTGGTCGAGGAGGGCTCCTCCGCGGTCGACGCCTCGATGCTCACCGGCGAGTCCGTGCCGGTCGAGGTCCGCCCCGGCGACACCGTCGTCGGCGCCACCGTGAACGCCGGGGGCCGTCTCGTAGTTCGCGCCACCCGCGTCGGAGCCGATACTCAGCTCGCGCAGATGGCGCGGCTGGTCGAGGACGCCCAGAACGGCAAGGCCCAGGCACAGCGTCTCGCCGATCGCATCTCCGGGATCTTCGTCCCGATCGTGTTGCTGCTCGCCGCCGGCACGCTCGGCTTCTGGCTCGGCACGGGTGGTGGCCTTGCTGCCGGGTTCACGGCGGCCGTCGCCGTGCTGATCATCGCGTGCCCGTGCGCGCTGGGCCTGGCCACGCCCACCGCGCTCATGGTCGGCACCGGCCGTGGCGCCCAGCTCGGAATCCTCATCAAGGGCCCGGAGGTACTCGAGTCGACCCGCCGGGTGGACACCGTCGTGCTCGACAAGACCGGCACCGTCACGACCGGTCGCATGACGCTGCTCGACGTGATCACCACCGGGGGCGAGGACCGCGACAAGGTGCTGCGGCTGGCCGGCGCGCTGGAGAACGCCTCCGAGCACCCCGTCGCGAAGGCCGTCGCCGCGGGCGCAGCCGAGCGGGTCGGTGACCTGCCCGCCGTCGAGGACTTCCAGAACACCGGAGGGCTGGGCGTCGCCGGTGTCGTCGACGGCCACGCCGTCCTCGTGGGGCGTGCGGCGCTGCTGGAGCGATGGAGCCAGCACCTGCCCGCCGACCTCGCACGGGCCAGGGCCGCCACGGAGGCCGACGGCCGGACCGCGGTCGCCGTGGGCTGGGACGGCGTGGCCCGCGCCGTGCTGGTCGTCGCCGATGCGATCAAGCCGACCTCGGCGGAGGCGATCCGACAGCTGCGGCGCCTCGGGCTGACCCCCGTGCTGCTCACCGGCGACAACGCCACGGTGGCCCGCAGCGTGGCGGCCGAGGTGGGCATCGCGGTCGGGGAGGACACGGTCATCGCCGAGGTGTTGCCCCAGGACAAGGCCGAGGCCGTGCGCCGGCTGCAGGCGCAGGGCAAGGTCGTCGCCATGGTCGGGGACGGGGTCAACGACGCCGCCGCCCTGGCTCAGGCCGATCTCGGGCTCGCGATGGGCACCGGCACCGACGTCGCGATCGAGGCCAGCGACCTCACCCTCGTTCGCGGAGACCTGCGGGCCGCGGCGGACGCCATCCGCCTCGCCCGCCGCACCCTCGGCACGATCAAGGGCAACCTGTTCTGGGCGTTCGCCTACAACGTGGCCGCCCTGCCGCTGGCGGCGGCCGGCCTGCTCAACCCGATGCTCGCCGGCGCCGCCATGGCGTTCTCCTCGGTGTTCGTCGTCTCCAACAGCCTGCGCCTTCGCCGCTTCCGCGCGCTCGCGGGCAACCAGGATGCGCCCATCGCGGAGGCGTAGTAGGCCAGGAACGCGTGTCGTGATCGAGGGAGGACCTGCTGTGAACGGGTTCGCTGCGGCCCTGTTGCTACTCGGAGTGGCCGTCGTGCTGGCCGGCGCCGGATACGGCATCGCGCGCCTCGTCAGGGTTGCGCCGCCGGACGCTCCGGCCGGGCCGTTCCTCTCCGGGAACGCGCCGACGGAGCACGCGTTCTCCCGATTTCACGTCCGCTGGTACCCGCTGACGATGGTCTACCTCGCCTTCGAGATGGTGGCCCTCCGGTCTCGTGGTGCACACGATCCTGCAGGGCGACGTCCTCCAGCGCGCCGAGCTCGAGGTGCTGCACGCCGACGATCCGGTGGCGGGCTTCTGGGGCGAGCCCTGGCGCCGCGCGGCGGCCGGGGAGCCGGTGACCACGGGGGACGCTGCCCGCCGGCGGACCGCTGCCCACCTGGACAGCCTCGCCCGGCTCCTGGCCGTCGCCGGCTGGTCCGACGCCGCGGCACGCGCCCGCTGGCTACGCGACGACGTCCTCGCCGGTGCCCACGCCGGCGCGGTGATGCCGCGGTTGCGGCGGCTGGCCCGCCGGCTGCGCGGCTCCCGCACGCTGCTCTGGCTCACCGACGGTCTCGGTGTCCTGCCCGCCGCGACGGCAGCTGCGGCGGGAGTGGCGGTGTCGACGCTGCGCGCGAGCCGCTGTGGCGGGGACGCCCATGCCCGCTGGCGGTCCTGGCTCGCCGACATCGAGCAGGCCCTCCCGGACGTCGACGACACGGGCCCGCTCCCCGTGGGGAGTGCAGCGCCGCGGGGGCCGCTCGCCGGTGACGGCCACTCGGCGGCGGTGCTCGACGTGCTCCCCGGGCTGCTGCAGGGTGTGGAGCTCGCCACCGCGCGGCTGGTCGTCGCCAGCCTGGATCCCGACCTCGCGGAACTGGGCACCCACGCGGAGGTGCGTGATGGCTGACACTCCGCTGTGGACGGTGCTCGCGCTCCCCGCGATCCTCGTGGTGGTCACGGTCGCCACGATCGGCCTCGACGCCGCGCTGTCGGCCCGCGCCGCCGGGCGGGCCGCGCCGCTCACGGCGTCGGCCGGCGTGCCGCTG
>JBOHGT010000351.1:0-6496 GCA_050700385.1 Pseudonocardiaceae bacterium
GGCGAGGTAGTTGCCGATATTGGCCGGGCCGGCGACCTTGGCTTCCACCTCGACCCCGGCAGTCTTGGCTGCGTCGACGAGGGCGGTGCGCAACCGGGAGTCCTCGGCGAGGACGTAGGCGGGCCAGCGGGTGTCGACCTGGATACCGATTCGTGGTCTTCCTTGGCGGCGGCCAGCACATCGTGCTCACCCCCGTGGTTGATCGCGTACATGACCGTCACCTCCCTCATCCAGGATCCGCGCTGGGCATCTGTCGGACGTCTAGTTCGCACTGTCGGCAGGTCACGCAGGACTTGGTCGGTCTCCACCTTGCGGGCTCCGGCGTAGCACTGCCGGGCGTGGTCGATCAACCGCTCGGCCACCCCGGCTTCGAACAGCACGCCCGAGTCGAACGCGTCGGACGAGGTGAGCGACGGGAGCCCCCGACCGCCGATCCAGTCCGCCCACGCACCCCATTCGCGGCTGTCATCCAACAGCGTCTCACCGATATCGAAAACCACCGCCTCTATTCCACTCGCGCCGGGACTCTCAGCCCCTTGACTTCCGCTGTCCACCACGTCGTACAGGTTGCAGATGATCGAGTCGCCTGTCCACCTCACGCGCCGAGCCCGAGAGTGTCAGCGAAGATCGTCCTTCACGTGGTGCCGGGATGACCTGGATGACAGACAGGGTGCTCAGCACGGTCGAACTCGCCAGCCAGGATGCCCTGGGTGAACGCGTCCCATTCGGCCGACGTGAAGACCAGCACGGTGCCTTCGGGAGCCGCCGAGCTGCGCATCACGGTGTACACGACGCCATCGGTGTGTTCAACGAACGCAACCGCGACGTGCTGACCGTGCTGGCCGCTGTCGTCATACCGCTGCCACTCAGCAGCCGTCAGGTCGAGTTCGGCCCGAACTGCGGCTTGTCGTCGTAGATCGGCGCGCTGTCGCCCATCAGGACATCGTCCTGTGTCGGGCCAACTCGTGTGAACGAGCCCTCACAAGCATGCCGTCGAAGCGAGTTGGTAACACAGGGTAACTATGCGGCACGGCTGGTTACCGACGGTCGGCGGTCGACGCTGACGCCTGCGACGTCTGCTGAGAGCAGTCGCGGAGTGCCTGCTCCGGGTCCAGCTCCAAGCCGTGCTCGGTCCAGCCGTCACTTCGGGCACACTGGGCGGGTGCAGACGGTCACAATCGGGCGTCGTGAGGGAGCAGCTGGAATGCAGCAGGTGGAGTTGGCGTCGGTCGACGGTGTGCGACTGGAGGCTGCATGGCACCCCGCCCGAGCACAGGGGCAGCGCGGCGTAGTCGTCCAGGCTCACGGAATCAACGCCAACCTGACCGAAGGTGGGATGTTCGTTCGGCTCGCTGATCGGCTGGCGGAAGCTGACTTCAACGTGTTGAGGTTCTCGTTCCGGGGCCACGGCAGTAGCGACGGAACCCAGCGGGGCATGACGATCGCTGGCGAGATGCTCGATCTGCAGGCTGCGGTCGAGTACATGGCTGATCGTTTCCCAGGACCGTTGTCGATCGTGGCATCGAGCTTTGGAGCGGTGTCGACTTCGCTTTCCCTTCCGTGGCTTGGTGAGCGCCTCGATCGACTTGCGCTGTGGAACCCCGTGCTTGACTTGCAGCGCACTTTCGTCAATCCAGAGCTTCCCTGGGGGAAGGAAAACTACAGTCCTGATCGGCAGAAGCTGTTGCACACTCAGGGTTTCCTCGTGATCGACGATGAGTTCGAAGTCGGACGGGTGCTGTTCGAGGAGTTTCACTATTACGAGCCACTCACCTACCTGGTGACGAGCGCGGTGCCCGCGCTCGTGGTGCACGGCGACCGGGACAACGCGGTCTCTTACGAGATCGCCCGACAGGCTGCTGCTGCCAAGCCCAACACCGACTTCCACACGGTCCGCGGTTCGGATCACGGGTTCGACACGCGACAGCGAGAAGACGAGGCGGTCGCGGTCACTGCAGAGTGGCTGATCGACAACGATAGGAACCCGGCGTGAACATCGAGTCCCTGTACGCGCCGGTAGACATCGACGCCAGTAGCGTCGTGGGCCAACACTGCGTTTTCGGCTATCCAAAGGAAGAACGGCTGCGAGTCGAGCAGCAGAAACCAGGCTCGGCGCTAATTGGCAAGCTGCTTGTTGTGGGGCCGGACTGCCTGGTAGCCAACCAGGTTGTGGTCCACGAAGGAGTCCGGATCGGAGCCGGCTGCGTAATCGAGGACCGCGTCCGCATCGGCTACGACAGCACGATCGGTGAGCGAACGCGCATCGTTTACGGGGCCTACGTATGCGACCGAGTCACCGTCGGCGCCGACGCGACCGTGGCTGGGTTCATTTGTGACGGCACCACGATCGGGGATCGCTCTACCGTAATGGGTGAGCTAGTGCACGAGTACACCCGTCCGCACGAGGGCTGGTGGGACGTCGACGAAGAGCCGCCGGTGATTGAAGCTGATTCTGTTGTCGGCTACGGAGCACGAGTCGTGGGTGGAGTTCGAATCGGGTCGCGCAGCTACGTCGCCGCAGGCGCGGTAGTGACGAAAGATGTACCGCCAGAGCACATCGTGACGGGTGTGAACGTCCACACTCCAGCAGCACAATGGCAGGGTCGCCGTCTGCGGAGCCTGATCCGTCACTGGCGGTCGATGTCGAGCGCGCGGACACCGTGACCAACACTGCGGCCGGCGGACCAGCCGACTGTACGAGAGGGACAGTCGCGGCAGCCCGCAACCTTGATTGGCCGGCCTGCTTGAACGCCCGCGACTTGGGCGGTCTACCGACCGAAGGTGAGGGCGAAATCCGCGATGGCGCGTCGATTCGCTCCGATCGTCATTCATGCCTCACGAGAGTCGGGATTGACGCCGTGCAGCGCATCGCTGCCAGCCGGATCATCGACCTGCGCGCCCCACACCAGTGCGAACGTGAGCCGAGCCCGTTCGCCGGTACCGACTTGTACCGTAACGTCCCGCTGTCCGATCCCGCCGATGCTCCTGATCGCCAGCCGAGGCTGGTCGCCCGCTATCTGTCCAAACTGGACCACAACCTGCACCGATTCGCTCAGGTTGTAGCGACCGTAGCCGACGCGCCGCTGGGAGCCGTGGTCGTGCGCTGCGAGGCAGGCAAGGATCGGACGGGACTGGTGGTCGCATTAATCCTTGGCGCAGTCGGAGTACCGAACGAGGCGATTGCGGCGAACTATGCTGTCAGCGCGCGAGCGGACACCATGCTGTCGACGCTTACACACCTGCATGATCAGTACGGCGGCGTGGTGCGATACCTGCGTTGCGGCGGTCTCAGCAGGACCCAACTGGACGTGCTGCGTGAACGGCTTGTCGATCAATCCTGACCGCTGACTATGGTTCGACGAAGTCGGAGTCCTCTGTGTCGCTGCCAGCCTCGTCCTTGGGGCGTTGGTGGACGATGGGCGGGTCGAACGCGAACGCGGTGAGTTGGCGGGGAAACCGGGCACGTAGGTCGGCGCGCGGATGGTCGATATAGAGCGAGGACAGGAACTCGTCGACCGGCACGATGGCGTGCTCCAGGTGTGTTGCAAGCAAGACGTCGAGCGCAGGCCGGGTGAGCAGATAGCCAAAAGTGCAGTGGCTGTAACCGGGCGAAACGAACCCTGGCAGCGCTGGCTGATCGGGGTCCAACAGGTAACGGCCCACGTGCAGCAGGTCGAAGGGGCTGTGGCACGTGAGGCGTTGCAATCCTTCCAACAGCTCTGCTAGAAATGTCGGCTGCAGAACCGCATCGTCTTCGAGAATGAGAATGAATGGCTCGCGGCCGGCTTGGGCAGCGTGGCGCCAGCAGGCCAGGTGCGAGAGGGTGCAGCCGATCTCCCCGTACTTCAGCGGACGACGCCACCACGAGTTGTCGGACTCGATCTGCCAGGGAAAGAGCTTGTAACCGGCGAACTCGAGGTCGGCTCGGGACAGCTGGTGACCGTCGAAGGGCCCGCTCCAGTCTGACGTGAAGGTGACCTGGAGATCCGGTGGAAGTGAACGAACCATCCACGCGCGGCGATCAGGCCGTCGACGCAGGTTGATCACGTAGGTGCGGATGTCGGAGGATGTGATCAACGGGCCCTGGCTCCTCTCGGCGACCGGTCGCCGATGTGGCGGTCGGAGTTGTCGATGACCGCGGTGAACGGGTCGTTATTGCGTCGGGAGAGCAGCAACAGGGGGTTGACCATCGTCAGGTCGGCCACGTCGGTGATCCCGCCGATCCGCCGGGCTTCGGTTATAAGGACGAAGTCGTCCTCGCCAACCTGCTCGGTGACGTAGCGAACGCTTCGAGCCCCACGTTCAGCTTCCAGCAGGCAGCGGGCTGCGCCGAGCACGCCGAGCGTCAGGCAGCCACCGAGCAGAAACACGGTCGTGCCTTGGGCGAGGGTGAGACGGGTGAGCACCGCGAGATCTTCGAGGAGTTCCTGGCGCTCGGTCCATCGTGGACCGAGGATCAGTCCGTTTAGGTCTGGGACGACCAGCGGGTCGTCCTCACCGAGGGGGTGGGGTTCGAAGTAGAACGGCAGTTGCGGAAGGAACTCGCGGTACTTGGCGTTCCATGGCGGGCCGCCGGCTACAACGAGAACGTCGGCTTGCGTGTCGTAGTACTCCGACGGGGCGAAGTCACGGATGGTGACAGTCGGAGCGAGTTGCGCGAATCGAGTTCGCAGATAGATCAGCGTGTCGAGATCAGCGAACTTGGCGTAGCGGAGGTAGTTCCGGTCGGCGGGTGAGGCGTACTCAGGGAGTTCGTTCTTCGGGATCTCCGAGCACACGATGTCGACGCGAGATCCGTTCGACAACCGCCAGAAAGTACGGAGGTCCTCCCACCAAGGCGCAATCTGACCGGCCGCCTGCTGAGCTCGGTCCGTGGGCACGGCGTCTGTACCGGAGTTCGATGTCCTCGGTACAATCGAGGGCTGCTCGTTACTCAACAGTAGGTAGGCGAGGGTGTCCAGGGCCCGGTCGGCGTGACGGCGCACTGTCTTCGCCGCGCACTTCTGCAGTCGCGCGAGCGACTCCTGGCGCTCGGTGAGTGTGGGATAGCGGTGCTCGGCGACGAGGTTGAGGTCGACCTCGACATACAAGCGTTCGTCGTCAGCAAGTCCCTCGATCGCGCGGCGGAGCACCGCCACGAGCAGCGTCACCTCCTTGACCGAGCCCCGTTCGCTGACCGTTCCGTTGGCGAGGTACGTCCGTATGGGGTGGGCGAGGGTGGTGAGCAGCGCTGTTGGTCGAGCCAGGCCATGGCCTTGACGGAGACGTTTCAGACCGTCTTTGACCTCGTCGACGGAGAGTGAAGAGCTGGACACCACCTGTCCAGCATATGTGCAACTGTTCGGCCGGTGACCAACAACACGGGTAGTGAGTGGCCTAGTCGATCAAGACGCGGGACAGCAGGCTTAGCCGTACGGGGATCACCCGCCGCGTTCGGAGTGCAGACCGCTCGTCACATCATCGACGGCGCCGCGTCGGCCGTGGTCTCCGCAAACCCAGGAGGATCAACGTGCCACCGGTAACGCCACGGCCCACCAGCACCTCATCGCTGCCGACGGTTCTCCCACGGCTCGAACCGGCAGGCATGCGGCTGCCGCCGGACGGCCGACCGTCGCGGTGCTGGGGACTTCGTGAGCGGCGCGCCGTGGTCCCGAACGCGGCGGCCTCCCCGATCCACCGACCTCGCAACGGGACGCAACCGAGAAACGGTCGGTCAGGCCGCACACGCGAAACGTCGCCAAGCGTGACGGAACCGATACAGTACGACGCTCACCGACCACCGCCAACAAGAAGAATTCAGCAGACAGGGAGCACCCGCATGACCCAGATGGTTGACACGTCCACCGACTCCGACCGGGCGGCCGAGATCCGCAATGCCCTGACGGACAAGCTTCGCTCGGACGGCATGATCATCTCGTCGGTTGTGGAGCGGGCCTTCCGTACGGCGCCGCGACACCTGTTCGTTCCCGAGGGCACGCCGCTGGAGGTCGCTTACAACGCCGACGACTCGGTGGCGACCAAGAGGGACCAGGACGGCGTGATCATCTCCTCCATCAGCGCGCCGTTCATCCAGGCTCAGATGATCGAGCAGGCCGGGCTCGGACCCGGCATGAGTGTGCTGGAGATTGGATCGGGCGGCTATAACGCCGCGCTGCTGGCCGAGGTCGTCGGTCCAGGTGGACGTGTTGTCAGCGTGGACATCGACCCGGACGTGACCGATCGAGCCAGCGCTCTGCTGGATGCGACCGGGTACAGCAGCCGGGTCATGGTCGTGCGGGCCGACGCCGAGCACGGCGTGCCCGAGCTCGGCGAGCCGTTCGACGCGATCCTCCTGACGGTCGGGGCGTGGGACATCTCGCCGGCCTGGCTCGAGCAGTTGTCCGAGGACGGCCGGATCGTCGTTCCGCTGCGGATGAACGGGATCACCCGCTCGATCGGGTTTCGCCGCGAGGGCGACCACCTGGTGAGCACCTCGGCGCAGGTGTGCGGGTTCGTC
>JBOHGT010000352.1:0-3986 GCA_050700385.1 Pseudonocardiaceae bacterium
GCGGTGGCGCGCGCGGGCCGAGGCGCCGGCACACGACGCACGTCACGTGCCGCGGCGGGCCTATGCCAGCCTGGCGGAGTTCGCCGCCGACAGCTGCGCGCGGCGGCGCCGCGGCCTGCTGCCCGCCCACCTGGTCCGCGCCGCGCAGCGGCTACCCGCCTGGCGGTGGGACCTGATCCCGGCCGCCGACGCGGCGATGGTCGACGCGCTGGCCGAGTACGCCGCCTGGCGCGGCGACTTCAACGTCGCCCACGACTACCGCCACGACGACGGCCTGGCGCTGGGGTCGTGGCTGACCGCGGTGCGACGACGCAGGTTCACCGGGCGGCTGGCCCCCGCCCTGGAACACGAGCTGGTGCTGGCGTGCCGCCACCAGCCCGACGCGGCCGCGCTGCGTTGGGAGGCCGCTGACACGGCGTGGCGGCTGGGGTTGCTGGCGCTGCGGCAATACGTGGCCCGCCAGGGCCGCTGCCGCATCCCCCGCGGGCACGTCGAGGCGCTGGCCGACCACGAGGTGGGGCTGTCGCGCTGGTGTGTGGTGCAGCGCCAGGCCCACCGCCACGGCCGGCTGTCCGCCCACCGGGTCGCCGCCCTCGAGCAGGTGGACGGCTGGCGGTGGGAGGTGGAACTGCGCGAGGGCTACCGCCCCGTGCTCGACACCGCCCAGCACGCCACCCGGGCCGGCTACGCCAAGGGCTGCCGCTGTGACCCCTGCACCGACGCCAACAGATCCTTCGAGCACGACCGCGCCAATGGCGCCGGCACCGACCTGGTCTGCGCCGCCACCGCCCGCGGGCACCTGCGGATCCTGACCGGCCGAGCAGCCACCCACAAGGCCCTGGCCCGCGCGGCCGGGCTGAACGTCAAAACGATCACCGAGGTGGCCGACGGCACCCTGGCCCGGATCCGGCCCGAGACCCACACCGCGATCCTCGCGCTGACCATGCACGCCGCCGCCGACGCCACCCGGCCGGGGCGCTGGGCGAGCGTGCCGGCCGGACCGACCTGGCAGCTGCTCGACGACATGATCGCACGCGGCTGGCCCAAGGCGTGGATCGCCAGGGAGATCGGCCACGACGGCGCGGCGCTGCAGCTGCACCGTGACCGGGTCAGCGCCGCCAACGCGGCAGCCGTCGCACAGCTGGACAGCCGACTCGGGCGGCGCCGGCCACCGCCGCGGCGGTGGCGGGCACCGCTGCCCCCGCTGGACGAGCTACTCGCCGCCGAGGGCACCCAGGACAGGGGGGAGGCGTCATGACCCACCGCGACGACCTCGACGCCCACCTCGACGTCGACGGCAGATGCCCTGGTGGCACTGCACGCCACCGCCGCCGGCGAGCCCACGGAGTCGAAGACCGATGCGCAGCCGGCGATGGCGGTGGCACGGCCGACCGGCCGCATGCGGGCCGACCACATGCGGGGGGCTGGGAGCTCGACGTGTTCGCGTTGGCCGCCGCGCCGCTCGCGGGGAGACAGGTGGCAACGACACGGCAACGACGGGACACCGCAAGGAAGTGGTCGTGATGTGCGGCGAGGACAGCTCCGGGGACTTCGCTGCGGTGCTCGGCGCCGAGGCGGCCGAGGTGACCCGGCAGGAGGCGCGGGTGGATACCAAGGCGGGACAGCTGGCGACGTTGGCGGGCACGTTGGCGACGTTGGCGGCCGCCGCGGTGACGGGGTTGGCGGCGCTGGCGCCCCGGGCATCGGGGTGGCTGCTGCTGGCGGGAACGCCCCTGCTGGTCGCGGTGGTGGTGTTGCTGCGCCGGATCATCCGGCCGCGGCTGGCCGGGCCGCATCGGGGCTCGTTGCTGTCCGGTGACCAGGTCGCCGAGCTGCGAGGACTGTCGCTGGTCGAGTACCGGGCGGCGCTGGTGACCCGGCTGGGGTCACTGGCCCTGGCCCGGTACCGGGCGGTGACAGTCGCGGCGGATCTGCTCGTGGCGGGATTCGTGCCGCTGCTGGTGGCCGCGCTCGGCGCGGGTATCGCCGCGCTGATCACGACGATGACCTGACACAACGACAGGAGGAGTTCTCCGATGGGAACGAAGAAGACCCACGACAAGAAGGGCCGGCCGAGGTGAGCACCCCGGGCCACCGGCATGTCGTCTACCACGGCTCGATGCACCGCCACCACGTCGCACGAGCAGTGGCGGGGCCACGCGCCCCCGAATGAGCCGCCCCGGCCCCGGCGGTCAACGCCCTGAGAAAGCACCCGCCGGGCCGGGTTTCCACCACCCCATCCACCCAAGAGAGCAGATGAGGAGAGTGTGATGTTACAGACCCACGCGTGTGTGACGGCCGGCTGTGACCAGTGCGGCCAGGCCTGCTGGGACGACTGGGAGTACCGGCCGCACTGGGACAGCGAGTCCGAGGCGTTGGCCGACCTGCCCGGGCTGGACTGGCAGGTCGACGACGGCCAGCCGCCCCGGCTGCTGTGCCCGACGTGTGCCGCGGTGGCCACCTGTGAGGCCGCCGGTCATGACTTCGAGGGCTGGCGACGTTGCCGGTGTGCTCAGCGCGTCGCCGGGCACACTCCCGGGCCCGGCGGGGTCTGCGGTGAGCGGGTCCGCTACTGCCACCGCTGCTCAGAGCCCGAGTCCCGCCCCATCGAGCAGGCCCTCGGGGTAATGGGCGGCGCCCGGGCGGGAAGGGGCATCCCGCGCGCCACGTCGGCCACCGCGGCGCGCGGCGAGCGGGTGGCCGCGGGAGGTGAGCGGTCATGATCGGGTTCCTGCTGCGCCCGTGGCAGTCCCTGGCGTGGGTGCGTCGCCGGCTGCCCTCCCACGCCACCGATCACGGCGACCTGGACCGCATCGCGCGGGGGATGCTGGCCGACTACCGCGCCGCGGTGGCCGACGGCGCGCCGCGCGGGCTGCTCGCGGAGATCTTGACCGGGCTGGCGGGTTGTGAGCTGGCGATGGCCCGCACCAACCCGGCCATGGGGTGGGAGTGCACCGTGGGGGAGTCGGCCCGCCGCTCGGGGCTGCTGCTCCTCGAGGTGGCCGCCGCGGTGGGCGGGGGCCCCGGCTGGGACCCCGCGGGTGGCGAGTTCTGGATGCGGGTGCGCGCCGGTGAGTTCGGGGTCGGGCCGGTGGCCGACGCGCTGGACGGGGTCGCGGCGACCGCCGTCGAGTCGACGCACGCCGCCGGGCTGGGCGCGGCGTATGACGAGCTGTGGCACGCCGTGGTGGCGGTGGTCGGTGGGCAGGCCGCCGAGGTGTTGGTGGCGCTGATGCGCGCCCACGGCCACGACCCGCGCGCCTGCCGGTGTGCGGCACACGGCCGCGCCGCGGGGGGTGAGCGGCCATGACCGCCCCGAGACCATCCATGACCACGGTCGACACCGCCGGGGTCGCCTTCATTGCCGAGGTCGCGCAACTGGGCGACGCGGTCACGCCACCCGCCTCGGCGTGGCTCTACCGCCGCTGCCTCGCCGCGCTGACAAGCAGCGAGGAGACCACGGCATGGGCATGATCGGGCGCAGCTACCTCGACCCCGGCGACCGGGCGTCGGGTCACAACCACCCGCCGGTGCCCGTGACGGTCATCTGCCGGTGGGGTCAGGGTGGCGGACCCCACAACGTCACCATACGACGGCCCGACGGGTCGACAGCCGTGGTGCCGTTTCCCCGGCGGCTGCGCCGGATGGACGGTGCGACGTGACCGCCCCGGCCGCGTCGCGGCGGGTGCGGTGGGTCGCCGTCGCCGCAGTGCTGGTCGTGGCCGCGGCGGGGGCCGCACCCCGCTGCCCCCGCTGGAGAGCTACTCGCCGCCGAGGCCACCCAGGACCGGGGGCGGGCGTCATGACCCGCCCCCCAGGCCCCCGCCCCGCCGCCGGGCCGGGCCACCCGCCACGACCCGCCGCCGACCGCCGTGAGGAGACCACCAGCATGCCAACCACCCGACCGTTGTCGGTGACCACCCACCTGCACACCCCCACCGGCACCCGGCTACCCGCGACGTGGGCCTACGACCCCGCCGACCCGC
>JBOHGT010000353.1:0-10256 GCA_050700385.1 Pseudonocardiaceae bacterium
GGGCACGGTGGGATCGGTGCCGGGAGGCGGCGCAGGCTCCGTGTTCATTTTCTCCCCCATCGACAGAATCCGGACAGGCAACCCTAGCCTTCCCCGGTCAGGCCGGTCAGGCCGGTCAGGCCGGTCAGGCCGGTCACGCTCGGGGCGCTGGGGCCGCACCACTGGCGCAAGGCCGACTCCGGCGCCCGCGACGCTGCTTCCTGGCCGTCGGCGGCCGAGGCCACGTAGCCGTCCGGGCGGATGAGGACGAGGGCCGGCCAGCCCGTCAGCACTGCGGCTGGGTCGTGCACGGTGTCGACCCGATCTGCCCAGCCTTCCCGGGTGACCCGCGCAGCAGCGCCCTGCCGGGTGCGGTCGAGGAGGAGGAAGCGCCCCGGCCGCAGCAACTCATAGAGTCGACCGTCCGCGAGGTCGGCGTCGGGTGCCCGCTTGCCGGTCCAACGGTGTGCCCGGGCGCCTCGCGGCGGCGGGTAGCCGGCTGACAACCCGGACAGGGTGCGGCGCAATCGGCGCCGCAAGGGTGGGAGCCCGAACACGGCTCGGGCGATGAACGGACGCACCGCGCGGACCGGTGCCGGCGCGACCGCGAGACGTTGCAGCGCGTCGGTCAGGCGCAGGTTCGCCCGTCCGACCGGGTGCCGTTCAGTGTGGTAGGAGTCCAGGAGCCAGCCCGGTGCCCAGCCGGCGACTTCGGCGGCCAGCTTCCAGCCCAGATTCATCGCGTCCTGGATGCCGGTGTTCATTCCCAGCGCTCCGAGCGGTGAGTGCACGTGGGCGGCATCGCCTGCGAGCAACACCCGCCCCACCCGGTAACGGTCCGCCTGGCGTCGCTCGGTGAGGAAGCGGGTGGACCAGCGCATCTCACGCACCCCGAAGTCACGGCCGGTGATCCGGCGCAACGGCTCGATGATCTCTTCGAGGTGCAGCGGAGTGTCGAGTGGGACCTCCTCCTGGCGTCGATCCCAGATGACCGCGCGATACCAGCCGTCACCGAACGTGGGCAGCAGGACCAGCCCGTCCTTGCTCACGAACACGTTCACTGCTGTCTCAAGGCTCGCCCCGAGCCGGACATCGGCCAGCAGGATGTTCGTGTCATACGCACTGCCGGTGAACCCGACGCCCAGCAGCCGCCGCACGGCACTGTGCGCGCCGTCGCATCCCACCGCGTAGCGGGCGCGTTCGGTCACGGTGCCGTCGGCGGTCGACAGGACCAGCTCGACGCCGGCCTCGTCCTGATGCAGACCGACCAGCTCGGCGCCCCGGCTGATCGGCACGCCCAGCTCGGTGGCGCGCTGCTCCAGCAGCTTCTCGGTCTGCGCCTGGGCAACGATGAGCACATAGCGGAAGCGACTCTCGGGGTGGTCGAGCAGCAGGCGCAACGTCGTTCTCCTGCTCGGCCGCGGTCGCACCTGCGACACCCGCAGACCCCGGTCGACCAGCCTGTCGGCGAGCCCGCGCATGTCGAGCATCTCCAGGGTGCGGGCGTGCACGCCGAAGGCCCGGGTCAGGTTCGACTCCTCGGCGCGCCGCTCGACGATGCGGCAGCTCACCCCGGCCGCGGCGAGCTCGCACGCCAGCATCAACCCGGTGGGGCCGGCGCCCACGATGAGAACAGCTGGATCGTCGCTCATGGGTCTCCGTCCGACTCCCCGTAGCAGACCTGAGGCGTGTGTGATCGGCACGATATTCCAGCAGAGTGAGCGCAGCAGTCACGGCTCGCAGGTTGCTCAGCGACCACGTCGAGGTCGAGATCGCACTGGATCCGCGGGGTGGGTTCCGCCGCCGCGGAGAGGGACGCCCCTGGTGATGCTCCGGTGCCCGCCCAGCGGGTCAACATGTCGAAGGCTCGCCGTCCGGTCGCCGAACTGGACAGGGAACTGAAGCGAGCTACGGCACGGCGGCAGGGTCAGCCGCCGCCTGGGCACGAGTCGGTCCGAGGAGTGAACCAGTTTTGGAACGTCACCCCCGACGATCATGGAACGTGAGGGTGTGGATTACAGTTGCGCTGTGACGTCCACGACGCAGGGGTAAAGGTAAGGGCACGCTCGTGACGAACAACTCGAGCGCATCCGGCCGGGACCAGCGGCCCATGATCGATACCAGCAGGTCGCACTCGGCTCGGGTCTGGAACTACTGGCTGGGTGGCAAGGACAACTACCCGGTCGACCGCGAGGTCGGTGAGCAGTTTCGTACCGTCAGGCCGAGCGTCGTCGAGACCGCCCGCGCCTGTCGGGCCTTCCTGGTCCGCGCCGTCCGGTACCTGGCCGGGGAACTCGGGATCCGGCAGTTCCTCGACGTCGGCACCGGGTTGCCCACCGCGAACAACACCCACGAGGTCGCCCAGGCGACCGCGCCGGAGTGCCGCATCGTCTACGTCGACAACGACCCGCTCGTTCTGGCACACGCGCGTGCCCTGCTCACCAGTAGCCCGCAAGGCGTAACCGACTATGTCGACGCCGATCTGCGCGAGCCCGACACGGTCCTGCGGGAGGCGGCCCGGACCCTGGACTTCACCCGACCGGTCGCGCTGATGCTGCTGGGGATCATGGAACACATCCTGGACATCGACGAGGCCTACACGATCGTGAACCGGCTGCTGGATGCCCTGCCCTCCGGCAGCTACCTGGTGCTGTGCGACCCCACCACAGAAGTGGGCGGCGAGGCGGCGCTCGAGGCATGCCGGCTCTGGAACGAGAGCGGGGGAACCCCTCCAATAACGGTGCGCAGCCGCCAGGAGCTCACACGTTTCTTCGAGAACCTGGAGTTGCTGGAGCCCGGGGTGGTCTCATGCTCGCTGTGGCGGCCCGACCCCTATGAGATCGGCACCCCGGTCGAGGTGTCCATGTTCGGCGGCGTCGGGCGAAAGCCCTGAGCTCAGCCCACTGCAGCACGACCGCCGGCAACCGCAGGCCGCCGAAGCGCGATCCCTGCCAAGCCTCTCCCGACCCACCGGCAACGGGGGTCCTGGCATGCACATAAACTCCCCAGGTGGACGGGCGGAACGTCGGGGTGCTGATAGTCGGGCTGGGCGTCCTGGCGGTCGTCGTCGGGCTGCTCGTGATGACCGGGGCGTTCTCGTGGTTCGGGCGGCTACCGGGTGACGTCCGCATCGAGGGCGAGCGCACCCGCGTGTACATACCGATCACGTCGATGATTCTCGTGTCGGTCGTGCTCAGCCTGCTGATCGCGTTGTTCCGCCGGTGACCCGCTCGGTGTCAGCCGGGTGACTTGGCCTCGAGGTAGCGCCGGCCACAGAGGTTGATCTTCGGCGCGGTCGCGGGTATGAGAGGATCAGGTCATGCGGTGGCGCATCCCGCGATGGCTGGCCCGCGCCCCCATCCCGGTCTTCCGCCGTGGATTCGGCTGGGTGCTGGGTCCGCGGCTGCTCCTGCTCGAACACCTCGGCCGGCGCACCAAGCTGCCACGGTATGTGGTCCTCGAGGTGCTCGACCACGGGCCCGGCGAGTGGTACGTCGTCGCGGCCTACGGCCAGCACGCGCAGTGGCTCCGCAACGTTCAGCAGCATCCCCGGGTGCGGGTGTGGTGGCAGCGGCTCCGCGGAGTGCCCTGCGATGCCTATGTCGTGGACCGTACCGAGGCCCGTGAGCACTTCTCCCGCTACGTGCTGCGCAACCCGCGGACGGCCCGGTTCCTGGCACGCCTGACCATGGGAGCGCCAGCACATCTCAGCGCCGTCGGCCTGATTGACCACCTCACCCGCGAGGCACGGCTGGTCTGCGTGACCGGGAACGCTCGCGCGGCTTGAGTAGACCGCGGGCTCCGGCTACCGCTACTCGGCCGCGGCGAGCTGCCCGACGGTGAGTTCCTTCTGGTCCCATGCCGGTTCGTCCATGGCCGTGACGCTCCGATCCGCCTTCAACTTGACCTCGACTATAGTTTAGATTTAACGCCCTCCCGGGTCGCTGGTTGCGACCGCGACTCGGCTCCGAATGGCGGCCGACGGGTGCCGGTCTGTGGACAAGTCGGCCCTTCCAGTGGGTGGGCGTTTGGCGAAAGGCCGTGGTGGCAGCACAGTTCCGTGCATGAGGAGGGAGAGCAGACTCGGTCCCCCGGAGCCGGTGTTCCGGGGGACCGATGCGGTGCTCGCGGGCGCGTTGACCCGCAGCCAGCTGCGGGGACCGAAGGTGCAGCGGCTGTTCCAGGGCATTTACGCGCTCGCGAGCGAGCCGATGACCCACGAGCTGCGCTGCGCCGGCGCCGCGCTCGCGTTGCCACCTGCAACGGTGATCACCGGCAGATCAGCGGCCGGCCTATGGGGCGTCCAACTGGCCCGCGCCCAGGATCCCGTCGAAGTCCTGGCACCCGATACCACCCGCATCGCGCGGCGCGCCGGCATGGACGTGCGGCGGACCCTCGTCCACCCCGATGAGTCCACCCCCTGGTCCGAGGCCGCCGTCGCGACACCGCCGCGGATGGCCCTCGACCTGCTGCTCGACCGACCGCTGCCGGACGCCGTCGCCGACCTCGATGCGGTGCTGCGAGACGGTCTGGTGGCACTGCCCGACGTCGCGGCGATGGTCGAGCGACGATCAGACAAGGGCATCGTGCTGGCCCGCCGCGCCGTGCAACTCGCCGATCCCCGGGCCGAGTCCCGGCCGGAGTCGCAGGTCCGGGTGTGGCTCGTCCTGGACGGCTTGCACCCCGAGCCGCAGTACTGGATCGAGGACTCCCGGGGCCGGCTGGCCTGTGCCGATCTGGCTTTCCCGGAGCGCAAGGTCGCGGTGGAGTACGACGGCTCCTGGCGGGACGGGCAGCTGTGGGCGCTCAACCGGGACCGGGACCGGCTCAACCGGGTGCAGGCCGCCGGTTGGGAGGTGGTGTTCGTGACCGCCCAGTTGCTGCACGACCCCGCCCGCATGGTGCGCACGGTGCGCGCGGCTCTCGACCGTCGCAGCTGATCGCCGCTCCGCTGCCCGGGATCGCGATTCGGCTCCGAATGGCACCCAGCGCGCTGCCCGGGATCGCGATTCGGCTCCGAATGGCGGCTCCGGGATCGGTGCTGCCGCTCAGCCAGCCGGCCCTCCCGAGGACACATCGGAGGGAGCTGGCCGGCCGATCCGATCGAGTACCCGGTCGGCGACGGCGACGAACGCGGCGAGGTCGTCCGCCGGCATGCCACCGAACAGCTCGTCTGCGGCCTCCCGTCGTTCGGCATCCATCCGCGCTGCGGCCGCGGCGCCCCGCTCGGTCAACGAGACGAGGGTGGCCCGCCGATCGGTGGGGTGCGGGCGTCGCGCCACCCATCCCTGCTTCTCGAGAGTGTCGACCAGCCCGGTCACGTGGCGGGGCGTGCAGTGCAGCGCCTCGCCGAGCTCGCGTTGCACCATGGCCCCCCGCTGGTGAAGCACGAAGAGGACTTCGGCGCGCGCGGTGGTCAGGCCACGGTCGGCGAGGGCGCGCTCCATCATCCCGCCCAGCCGGGCTGCCAGCTCGAACACCCGGTCGAACGCGACGACCGCATCCGCCTGCATCCGAAACTCCCTTCACTGTGTGTCCGTTTCACTATATTCTTTGTTCACGATCACGGGAGGTGGCGAGAGTAATGGACGCGACGGTCCAGCGGGTGACCACGCCTGCGGGGGACCCCGCCTGGCTGGTCACCGGGTACGACACCATCAAGTGGTTGCTCGGCGACCCGCGGCTGGGACGGTCGCACGCCGACCCGGAGCGGGCCTCCCGGTACTCCGAGTCGGTGATCTTCGGCCAGCCGGTGGCCTCGTCGCCGACGGAGCAAGCGGACCACACCCGGATTCGCCGGCTACTGGCCCCCTCGTTCTCCGCCCGCCGGATGCAGATCCTGCGGCGCCGGGTGGACGAGCTGGTCGACGGCCTGCTCGACGACATGGACCGCACGGTGCCACCCGTGGACTTCCACGAGAAGATCTCGTTCCCGCTGCCCGCGCTGGTGATCTGTGAGCTGCTCGGTGTGCCCTACGAGGACCGCGAGGACTTCCGGCGCTGGTCGGACGACGCCGGCGACATGACCGACCAGGCGCGGTCGCGGTCCGGCCTGGGCGCGTTGTGGCAGTACATGCACCAGCTCGCCGAGCGAAAGCGTGCCCGGCCGGCAGAGGACGTGCTGTCCGACCTGGTCGCGGCGCAGGAGCGGGACCCCGAGGCGTTCACCGCCGATCATGTGGCGCAGCTGGCCGCCGGGCTGCTGTTCGCTGGGCACGAGACGACGGTCGCCGCGATCGACAAGGGCCTCGTGCTGCTGCTCACCAACCCCGGCCAGCGCGATGCGCTGCAGCAGGATCCGACTCTCCTGCCCGGTGCGGTCGAGGAGATCTTGCGGCTCCCGCTGTCCGTGTGCCAGCCCGAGACCGGAGAGGCGACCGGACTGCCACGCTGGGCCAACGCCGACATCGACATCGACGGCACCACGATCCGCACCGGAGACCTCGTGCTGCTCGACCTGCTGGACGCGAACCTCGACCGGCATCGCTTCCCCGCACCCGAGGTGTACGACCTGGCGCGGGCGAGCAACCCCCACCTCACGTTCGGGCACGGCCCGCACTTCTGCATCGGCGCCCCGCTGGCCCGCATAGAGTTGCAGGCGCTGTTCGGCGCGCTGTTCCACCGGTTCCCAGGGCTCCAGCTCGCGGTGCCCGTCGAAGAACTGCGCCCCCGCAGCCAGATGCTGACCGGTGGTCTCACCACACTGCCCGTCACATGGTGACCGAACGGCATCGACCCATGGGCCAGCGTGGACACCCGCTCTTCGCCGCCAGCTACGACACCCTCACCCGCCCGCTCGAGACGCGGTTGTTCGGCGAGCGCCGGGCGCGGTTGCTCACCGACCTCACCGGCACCGTGCTGGACGTCGGGGCCGGTACCGGGGCGAACTTGCAGTACTTCCGGCGCACCGACCGGGTGGTCGCATCCGAGCCGGACCCGGCGATGCGCAAGCGGCTGGCCGTGAAGCTGGGCGAGGCGACCGTTCCGGTCGAGATCGACGACGCCGCCGCGGAGTCGCTGCCCTACCCCGATGCCAGCTTCGACGCGGTGGTCTGCACGCTCGTGCTGTGCACGGTCACCGACCCGGATCGTGCGTTGGCGCAGGCACGTCGTGTCCTGGTGCCCGGCGGCAGGCTCGTCGTCCTCGAACATGTCCGGGGCCGGGGTCGCCTCGCCACCTGGCAGGACCGGCTCACCCCGCTGTGGTCCCGGCTCGCCGCAGGATGCCACCCCAACCGCGACACCCGGGCAGCGATCGAGCGGGCGGGCTTCACCTTCCAGCGGGTCGAGGAGTTCGCGCCGCTGCCCCGCTGGGTCATCACCAGGACCATGCTCGAAGCCGTTGCCTCACGGTAGCCGGCAGCTCGAACCCGTCGTTACCCGATCGGGAAGTCGAAATAGGTGTCGGGGTATGGCTCGTCACGCAAGGTGAAGTGCCACCACTCCTCGGGCAGGTACTCGAAGCCGTGTCTTTCCATCAAGGTGTTGAGCAGCAGCCGGTTCTGCTGCTGCTCGTCACCGATGGTCGGGTTCTCGGTGTTCGAGAGTGGGTCGAAGCAGTCGAAGCCCGTGCCCATGTCCAGACCGTTGTCCTCGAACCGCTGCTGCTGCGGGAGTACGCAGGAGTTCAGCGGTTCGCCCTGGACGTAGCGATCCTGCGGTCCCACCGGCAGCGGCACGATCGTCAGGTCGACGGTGCTGCCCCGGCTGTGGCCGGACCGCTCGGCGATGTAGCCGTCCCGGAACAGGTTCGCCTTGTCGACGTTCGGGTAGAACTCGGCCTTCATCTCGGTGTCCGAGCGGTCTTTCGCCCACTCGACGAAATGGTCGACCGCACGCTGCGGCCGGTAGCAGTCGTAAGTCTTCACAGCCAGCCCGAACGGCTCGAGGTCCCGTTGCACCCGGGCCAGCGCCTGCGCCGCCTGCCTGGTCAGCATGCACCTGGGGGCGTTGTAGCCGCGGATCCGCTCGCCGACGAAGTTGTGCCCGGTGAAGTAGCGCGTCTCGACGATGATGCTGGGCTCGACTTGGGTGATGGAGACGAACGACTGCTCAGGGGCTGTCGGCTGCGCGGAGGATCCCGACCGGTCGGGCTGCTTGACCGGCTGGTTGGTGCAGGCCGGCAAGGCGATCGCGAGACAGCACGCCAGCGCGACGAGGGCCGTTGCAGTTCGCATGGTCAGCAGTGTCTCGCAGTGTGCTAGCAACCGCTGTCGAACGGGTGGACGTGGTTGAGACGGCGTTGGAACCGTGGCGTGGACGCCGCGCAGGTCAGCTCCCGCCGATGCCCAGGGCGGCGAGCAGCACCAACACGACGGTCACCACGGCAAACACGCCGTGCCCGATGACGATCGACACGGGCAGGTGACGCTCGGCAGGCACCGAGCCGGCCGGGGCGCTGGCTCCCGGCCCGGGGCCGGCGGCGACCGTGCCACCCCGGTAGACGGGAATCCAGCGGAACAGCATGGCGAAACCGAGCAGCGCGACCGCGATCGTCAGCGCGAACGCGGTCCAGGCCAGCCGATCCAGTTCGACGACCAGGTAGGCGATCCAGATCACCAGACCGGCGGCGGCCAGCCCGAAGTGCGAGAAGACCAGCCCAGCCGGGAACCGGGTCTCCCCGCTGCGTTGCTGGCGCATCCCGCCCCGGGAGATCCACCGGCCCAACATGACGAACCCGCCCGCTGCGGTGATCAGCCAGGCGACCAGTGCCGCGATACCCATGACCTGCCTCCTTGATCTCGTTACGCCCGGCGGGAAGGCCGATCAGCGTCGGTGCGCGGAGCGGGGGCTCTCGGCCGGTTGCTCCGCCCGGGAGGCGCGGCGGGTGTAGCCCTCAGCCTGAGTGGCCTCATCGACCACCCGCACCCCGAAACGGAAGGCGAGCTTGCCGCCCAGGTAGCCCGACACGGCCAGCATGGCCAGGCTGGCGACCGACAGCGCCAGCGGTCCCCAGCCCACGCTGGTCGCCGCGCTGTCGCTGGCGCGTCGCCAGGCGAAGTTGACCGCGTAGCCGGCAATCACGGCCAGGTTGAGACCCATGTGCACCAGGCCGGTGCGAAACGCCGGAGTGCCGGTAGGGATGGCGAACAGGTCCAGGAACCCCACCAGCGCCGCGATCAGCGCCCCGACCACCCCGAGGCCGATCAGCCACAGCGACCCCTGGACCAGAAAACCCGGGTCGCCGACGACGTGGGAGCCGATGTCGAACACCACGCTGGCCACCCATGCACCGATCGGGACCGTCACCAGGATCGGGTGCAGCGGGTGCCCGTACGGGCCAGCCAGCAGCGGGCTCACCGGGTGCTTGGCCTGCCACAGCTCGCTGGTCATCCCGGACCTCCCGGACCTAGTTTCACCAACAGATGCTGGTCCTATTCGATGGCCGCGGTCAAGACCTGGACCAGGGTGGGCCGCTGGTAATTTCCGAACCGCCCGGTGGGCGTTACCGTGGGCAGGTGGACGCAGCGGGAACCTCCAGCCACGGCTACGACGAGCTGCCGGCCACAGCCTCGCTGGCGGCCGTCACCGCCCTGAGCGACGAGCTGCGCCGGCGGATGTACTGGTTCGTCCGCCGCTCCCGCCGCCCGGTCACCCGCGACGAGGCTGCCGACAGCGTCGGGATCTCCCGCAAACTGGCCGCTTTCCACCTGGACAAGCTGGTCGACGTCGGGCTGCTACGGGCCCGCTACGAGCCGGTCGGGGCGATCCGGAAGGTGGGCCGCACGCCCAAAGCCTACGAACCCACCAACGCCGAGATCCGGGTCAGCATCCCGGACCGGCGTCACGACGTACTGGCCGACATCCTCATCGATGCCCTGCTCGCCGAGGACCAGGGCCAGACGGCCCGGGAGGCGGCCATCCAGGTAGCCCACCGGCGCGGAACCGAGCTCGGCGCCGCCGAACACGACCGAACCCGGCCAGGTCGACTCGGCGCCGAACGCGCGCTCACCCTCGCCTCGGCAGCACTTCACCGGCACGGGTTCGAACCCGCCCGCGACACCCCGACCCACGTCCGCCTGCGCAACTGCCCGTTCCACCCGCTCGCCGGCAAGGCGCCACAGCTGGTCTGTGCCATCAACCACGCCTTCCTCACCGGCTTCCTCGACGGCCTCCAGGCGACGGCCATCACCGCTGTACTGGCTCCCCGCGCCGGCGAGTGCTGCGTCGAGCTCACCCCCGGTGAGCGGCATGGGCGGTGATCGCGGCGGGTGATGCCGGAACCGATGCGTGAAGGGCACTTTCACTGCGTCGGACGCAGTGAAAGTGCCGTTGAC
>JBOHGT010000354.1:0-4152 GCA_050700385.1 Pseudonocardiaceae bacterium
AGTCATGGCTACCGAAATCGTTCACGAAGGGTCAGGCAGGGCGCAACGAGGGTTCCACGGCCACGATCGTCACCGACCCGAGCAGCCGCTCCAGCGCAGCCTCGACGTCTTCCTTCCAGGTCAGCGCGGTGCGCAGCTCGAGCCGTAGCCTTGGCCAGCGCGGGTGCGCGTGCACCGTCTTGAACCCGACCGCCTGCAAGAACGCTGCCGGCACGACGCAGCTGGACTCCTCGTCCGGCCGGGCGTCACCGAAGGCCTCGACCGCCTTGACCCCACGGCGGGTGAGGTCCTTGGCCACCGCCTGGACGAGCATCCGGCCGAGCCCACCCTCGGCGAACTCCGGCAGCACCCGCAGCGCGGTGAGCAGCACCGCGTCGGCGCTGACCGGGGAGCTGGGGAACGCCGCCGCCCGCGGCACCGCCGCCGGGGGCGCGTAGAGCACGTAGCCGGCGGGCACGTCGCCTGCCATCACGATCCGCCCGCACGAACCCCACTCCAGCAGCACGTTGGAGACCCAGGCCTCCTTCTCCAGGTCGGTCTGGCCGAAATCCTCGGCCTGCTCCCGGATGTGCGGCGCGAGCTCCCAGAACACGCAGGTGCGGCACTGCTTCGGGATGAGATCGAGGTTGTCCAAGGTGACGCCGACCACCCGACGTGACACCGGGTCTCCCTCCGTGACGACGATCTCCCTCTCGGCCACCCGAATGCGGGTACCCGCCCGATCATATGCCGCCGCTCGGCGGGGGAGAAGGTCGGCCGGGGCGCCACAGCCGGCATCTACACTCGATGGCCGGATCCCCGTTCCGCAGCGTGAGGCGCCACCGTGACCCAGGACAGCGTGACCCAGGACAGCGTGACCCAGGACAAACTGTGACCCCAGCACAACCACCCGCCAAACCTCACTCCACCCAGCGCAGCCTGGACCCGCACCTGCACCGCTACGCCCGGCGCGCCGCGGGGATGACGGCCTCGGAGATCCGGTCGCTGTTCGCCGTGGCGAGCCGGCCGGAGGTGGTGTCGCTGGCCGGCGGGATGCCCTTCCTGCCCGCGCTGCCGATGGACTCCCTGGCCGACGACATGGCCCAGCTCGTCGCGCAGGACGGCATGACGGCGCTGCAGTACGGCTCCGCGCAGGGCATCCCGGAGCTGCGGGAGCAGATCTGCGAGGTGATGGCGCTGGAGGGCATCCGCGCGCACCCCGACGACGTGACGGTCACCGTCGGCTCGCAGAGCGCGCTGGACATGGTCACCCGGATCTTCTGCGACCCCGGTGACGTGGTGCTCGCCGAGGCGCCGTCCTACGTCGGGGCGCTGGGCAGCTTCACCGCCTACCAGGCGCAGGTGGTGCACGTCCCGATGGACGACGACGGCCTGATCCCCGCCGAGCTACGACACGCGCTGGCCACGTTGCGCGCGCAGGGCCGCGCCCCGAAGTTCCTCTACACCATCCCGAACTTCCACAACCCCGCCGGCGTGACGCTGGCGGTCGGCCGGCGCGCCGAGGTGCTCGAGATCTGCGCCGAGCACGGTGTGCTGATCATCGAGGACAACCCGTACGGCCTGCTCGGTTTCGACGGGCAGACCTACCCCGCGATGCGCGCCGCCGACCCCGACAACGTGATCTACCTCGGGTCGTTCTCCAAGACCTTCGCCCCGGGACTGCGGGTGGGCTGGGCACTCGCGCCGCACGCGGTACGAGAGAAGCTCGTGCTCGCCGCCGAGTCGGCCACGCTGTGCCCGCCGGCGTTCACCCAGACGGTGGTCTCGCGCTACCTCGCGGGGCACGACTGGAAGGGCCAGGTGAAGACCTACCGCGAGGCCTACCGGGTCCGCCGTGACGCCATGATCTCCGCGCTCGATCACCACCTGCCACCGGGCTGCAGCTGGACCCACCCGGACGGCGGGTTCTACGTGTGGCTCACCATCCCCGAGGGGCTCGACACCAAGGCGATGCTGCCCCGCGCGGTCACCCAGCGGGTGGCCTACGTGCCGGGCACGGCCTTCTACGCCGACAGTCTCGGCAGCAGGCAGATGCGGTTGTCGTTCTGCTACCCCACCCCCGAGCGGATCCGCGAGGGAGTGCGCAGGCTCGCCGCCGTGCTGGAGGGGGAGATGGACCTGCTGCGCACGTTCGGTAGCGTCAGCCCGCGCGCGGTGCAGGGTCCACAGTCACCGTCGCCCGACACCGCCTGACGCGCCACCCCCGCCCGCCCGCGCACCGTCCACACCGGAGGAGCTCCTCGGTGACCGAACGCACTGTCGCCGTGCTGTCCGGCGGGTTGTCCCACGAGCGTGACGTGTCGCTGCGATCCGGGCGCCGGCTGTCGACCGCGCTGCGCGAGAGCGGGCTGGCCGTCGAGGAGTGGGACGCCGACTCCTCGCTCGTCGGCCGGCTCACCGACCGCCGTCCGGACGCCGTGGTGATCGCGCTGCACGGCGGGCCGGGGGAGAACGGCGCCGTGCAGTCGGTGCTCGAGATGCTCGACGTGCCCTACGTCGGCACCGACCCGCGGGCTTGCCGGCGCGCCTGGGACAAGCCCACCGCGAAGGCCGAGCTGGCCCGCGCCGGGCACGCCACCCCGGACTGGATCGCGCTACCGCACGCCACCTTCCGCGACCTCGGGGCGCAGGCCGTGCTCGACGCGCTGGTGCACCGCCTCGGGCTCCCGCTCATCCTCAAGCCCGACCAGGGTGGCTCGGCGCTGGGCGCGCACGTGGTCACCGACGCCGCGCAGCTGCCCGCCGCGATGGTCGGCTGCCTGGCCTACGGCGACTCGGTGCTCGCCGAGCGCTACCTCGAGGGCGTCGAGGTGGCGGTGACGGTGCTCGACGGGCCCGGCGGGCCGCGCGCGCTGCCCGCGGTGGAGATCGAGCCGGAGTCCGGGGTGTACGACTACGCCGCCCGCTACACCGCAGGTCTGACGACCTTCCACGCCCCGGCCCGGCTGGACGACGAGGCGGCCGCTGCGGTGGGGGAACTCGCGGTGGCGGCGCACCGGCTGCTCGACCTGCGCGACGTCTCGCGCACCGACGCGATCGTGACGCCGGACGGCGCGGCGCACTTCCTCGAGGTCAACGTGGCGCCCGGGCTCACCGAGACCTCGCTGGCCCCGATGGCGATCGAGGCCGACGGGTCCGACCTCGGCACCGTGTTCGCCGAGCTCGTCGAGCGCGCCGTTGCCCGCGGCACGAGCACCGACCGGCCATAGAGCCATCCCGTGCTCGGCGGAGTCTCACGCATCGAGCAACTGCTCTTTGTCGGACCTCACAGCGGTACCGCAGAGTCAACAACTCGGTCACGGATGCGGGGTTTGAGCCCGGGAACCGTCACCACCTGCGTGAAGACGGCCATGAGTCGCTCGACGTCGAGGGCGAAGCCGGCGAGATCGAACAGTCCCGTCTCCTCGCCGGCGTCGATGAGCAGGTCGAGGTCGCTGTTGTCGTCGGCATCACCTCTGGCGACCGACCCGAACACGCGGACGTTGCTCACGCCGTACCGGCGGCCGATCTCCTCGATCTCATCCCGGTGCGCCCGCAGCTCGTCCAACGTCACCCGGCGCCGGGGGATTCGACCACGTCGACGGTCATCGCGGCTCCCTTCTCCCATCCATTGTGACGCACGCTCGCCGCCTATCCTTCCGGGTCGATCACCTTAGGACTTTCTCGCACTGAGCTCGTCATCGCTGCGGCGAGCCGGGTGGCTCGCGCGGTGGCCTTGTGTGGCGAGGGTGGCCGGATGAGCAGCGGGCGTTGCTCGGGGCGCGGGATGTACAGCGACTGCGGGGCCGGGAAGGTGTCGGTGGGGGCGTCAGGATGGTCGGGGTGGACGAGGTTCAGCAGCGCCTGCAGGGTCGGCTGTGCGTGGCCCTGGTAGGCCCACACCACCCTCTCGGGCGCGAAGATGTCGACCTTGCCCTGCTTGGGGACTCTGGCTGCGGTGGTCCAATCGGCACCCCGCAGCGTGACGACGTCGAGGTAGCGGTCCCACTCGTAGGCCGCGACCAGAGCGGTGGGGTCGGTGTGCCCTGCGCCGCGCGCGCGGCGTCTGCGTGGGGACGCGTCGCAACTACGCCAGGTTCGTGGGCGCGTTCTTGCAGGCGGTGTTTCCCGATGGCCGGGTAGATGTCGGGCAGATCTGCGTGCTCGACGTGA
>JBOHGT010000355.1:0-8963 GCA_050700385.1 Pseudonocardiaceae bacterium
GCCACGATCGCCCGCGCGCTCCACGACGGGCGCCGCACCTTTTGGCTCTACGACTCTTTCCAAGGCATGCCCCCTGCCGGGGACCGGGACGGACCCTTTGCCCGAACCCTTCCCCCCGGGGAATGCCCTGGGACCGAGCCGACAGCTCGCCAGACGCTCGGCCGCGCCGGTGTCCCCGGAGACCGTATCCAGATCCGGGCCGGTTGGTTCCACGACACCTTCACCGCACCACTGCCCTCGCTGGTGTGCTACCTGCATATCGACGCGGACTGGTATGATAGCGTCCTGCTCAGCCTGCGCACTTTCTACCCACTCGTGTCACCCGGTGGAGTGGTCGTCCTGGACGATTTCGGTTGGTGGGAAGGTGCCCGGCGGGCGTTCTACGACTTCGTCGCCGAATACCAGATCCACCCGCTGGTTGACCGCGCCGGACCAGGACAGCTCCTCTGGATCAAGGGTGCCGCCCACCACCGTCATCTCTCTCCCGTCTGGCGCGCCCGCGGACAATGCAGCCCTGAGTTTACCCCCACCGATCAATAGTCGATTTGGGTCACCAGTACTGAACAGGAGTGAAGACCAGTGAGCCGTCCTCTCCGTCTGGAAATCGCGCGTTTCGGTAGATCGCGGCCAGCGCCTCTCCGAGGTCGACACACCGTTGCGTAGTGGACGGCGCAAGGTTCGCCAAGAGAGTGCCGCAACCACGGGTCCCCGGTTGCACGATGAACCCCGGACGGTCAAGCGCCGTCAAGGCTACTTCGCCGCACCACAGCGGTGAGGTAGCACCGTGTATCCCGTGTTCCGTCAAGGTCTCGGCGATCCTTGCGTGTAGGCCCGTCCGGTGTGTGAGCGAGTCGAATCCGTACCAGAACATAGCCTTCAACCCGCAGGCGGCTAGCTGACAAAACAGCTCCGCAGGCGTTACAGACCCGGTGGTATCCCCGAACGGATAAAACGGATCAACAAGAACGAAGGTTACCGCCACCTCGCTCGCGTCCAGTTGGGACCAAGCGCGCCTCATCTCCGTGACGCCATCTGCCTGCGGACAGGCCGCGTCAAGTAGCTGTAGATCAACTGCCGCCCCACGGAGGGATACCGCTGTCCGGGTCGAGGTCGGGCAGCAGGTAGCTGGCGGTCTGTCCAAGGATCTCCATAGCAATCTGGGCCGATCCAGGGTATCGAGATGGCCGATCACTTCGGAAAGCGGAGTGGGCAAGCACCTCACGGTACCGGCAGATGGCGAGTTTAGGTGCGGCCAGACTATGCTCCCAGAAGTAGTAAACGCCGTAGTTGCGCTCCATCGACGCGGTGAGTGGATAGAATGCCGAACCGGCGTGGGTCTCCCAGTATCGACACGGCCCCTCCAAGAGAAGGATCTCCGCCAACGGAAGATGCTTCCACACATCTCCGATTCGACCGAAGTGTCGATTAGCCATATATCTCTGACCTGGGTTTCATCCGCACGGTACCGTATAGCAAGAAATTGTGGTTATAAACACCTCACACCTGGCAGCCGACCCAGGACGGGAACCGGCTGGAACGCCTCGGCTCGGGGCTTACCAATGCGCCCGCCCCAGGTGGCGCCCATCCTTTCTGCCATTCCCGCAAAATGTTCCATCGGCTGGCTTCGATGAGCCTGCAACGCTTGAATCTTTACCTTGAAGGTCTGGGTGACATCGACAATCACCTGACCATGAAACGGGCCCGCAAGGGTCAATGACTCATAGGTGTCGCACTCATACACCCGCTGCGGGAATCCGGTCTCGATAATTGCTAACGGCACCGCGGCCAGAGCAGTCTCAGCCACCCTCCGATGGTCATGGTGCATATCATTGTGCGGGTGAACAATCAGGATCTCGGGCTTAAGCCGCAGCAGCAAGTCCACGCAGTTCTGTTCCCCGTGTCGATCAATGAGTTTCACCTGAGCGCCAAGTATCTCCGCGCCCAACGTCGCCTCGACAGCCCTCCGCTCATCAACTCTCTCTACAGCGATCGTGACAACCGCGTGGCGAGCGTGCCAAGCAAGGGTGCCTCCCATCCACAGCTCAGCGTCGTCAGGATGCGCCGTGACAGCGAGGATGCTTCCCGGAGGAGTGCTGCTCACCGCCACAGGCCCAACTCGTTGACGATAGCAGCAGCCAGCGGCAAGTGAGCAGCGTCGACCGAGGTACACCGAGGCAGCGTGGGAAGATCTATGTCGGTCTGTAGACGGATCATCTCGCTCCAGGTCAGTACTTTCTCCCATACCTGCTCGGCCGCGGCCCCGGCGGCCCCGACCAGACGACCTGCTGCACGCGCTTCGTCGAGGGTCATACCATCGGCCAGAATTCGGGCGGCTCGTACCTGACCGATACCGCGAACACCGGGGATGTTGTCCGACGGGTCGCCCATCAGTGCCCGGAAGTCACACCACTGCGATGGTTCCACTCCAAACCGCTCGACAACTTCGGCTCGATTCACCAGGGCTCTCGACCGCGTCTTCACAGTATTCAGAACGGTCACCCACTCGTCGATGAGCTGATAGAAGTCCTTGTCCATGGACAATATGGAGCGAGGCCGACCGGCTGATCGTCTCACGAGAGTGGCTATCACGTCGTCGGCCTCGTGCGCGCATGACTCAACCCACCCGATGCCGATCATGTCCAGGCCCTTCTTGATGTCGTCGAGCCATTCCAGAGGACTGACGTCGACATCGATTCGGTTCTGTTTGTACTCCGTATCAGACGCCTTCCGCGATTGCAACCCTTCCACACCGTCAAAACACACCACGCACTCCACCGGCGCGCCGAGCGCCCGGCAGCTCGACCGCAGCAGAGCAAAGAAGGCGAAGACGGCCGTCACGTCGGTCCCGCCCGGACTACGAACGACCGCCGGGAAACCGAAGGCAGCCCGCCACAACAGGTTGAACCCATCGACGACAAGCATCACCTCCTCACCATCCTTATTCCAGTCCACGCCACTCATAACACGACCCCACACTCCTCACCTCGATCGACTCGGCAGACCTCGCCGAGGGAAAAACAGGGAAATGCAGTACTCATGGTGCAACAGTCGCGCGGGCGTTGACCGCGAGCGGTCGACATCATAGTCACGCCCAAACACGAGGACCTGAGCAGGGCCGTCGTTCACCTCGGCCGTCCGCGCGTGTAGGGAAGCGAACCTGTCACCACCGACGATGATCGTTCCTACTGCTCAGGCTCGACAGAGTATAGACCATCCAGTTCCGGGTATGACCGCCCACTGGCCTCAACAGGTGACCCAGTTCTCACGAGATCGGACTGGTCATCGCGGAACCTCACGAGTACACGTCGGTGCTGGATGGCAGGACTGACGATGGGTGCGGGGCCGGCATCGCCAGTCCCTGCCGGCTGGTGTGGGCTGCTATGGGGCACCGTTCGAGCCGCCCGGGCACCACACGAACTCGATCATGGCAGGGCGATCGCGTGCGGTGATCATGAACACGGGCCATCTGCTTCGGACGGCAGCGCTGAAGCGATGGGGGCACGACTCGAAGGAGACCACCTCGCCACGCGCGGCGGGCCGGATCGGACATCCGAAAGAGCGGGTCGAGCGACGGCCTTGGGCTGCCGGCAGAGCTGGGACCGAGCGGACCTCTGCCACGTCGATTTGCCCTACTACGACCTCGAAATCGACGCGGAACGATCGCCGAACGGCCCGGGTGACTGGTTACCCTCGGAGCCCGGTTGTATTCATTCGGCCATGGGAGAGCGGCATGGGGGCTGGCCGGCAAGGCAATGTGGTACTGGCGGCACGCGCATGGCCCTGACCGACCTCGCGAACGATCCCCACACCGCGCGCACCCGGTTCCTGGTGATCGACTTCGAGGCCCTCACCCCCGCCGGGCGCGCCCCGGAACCTGTCGAGGTTGCCGCCATCATGCTGGAATGCGGCGCCGCCGGCGAGCTGGCCGAAACCGCGCGGTTCGAATCACTGATGCGCCCACCCGCCGAGGTACCGGTGACCTGGCGGGATCAAGCCTCCGGCATCACCCCGGCCATGCTCGCCGATGCCCCGCCCGCCCGCGAGGTGATGGCCGCGCTGGACCGGCTGCTGCCCGCCCCCGACAACCGGGAAGCCAGTTGGCCCTACCGGCTGGTCGCGCACAGCGCGGGCACAGAGCGAACGCTGATCTTCGGGCAGCGCGAGCACTGCCCCGTCCTGGCCGCCACGCCCCTGCTCGACAGCGTCCGTCTCGCCCGCGCAGCGCTGAGGGGACTGCCCCGCCACGGTCTCAGTGAGCTCGCGCGCTACCTGCAGATCCCCATCCCCACCGGCCGGCACCGCGCGATGGCCGACGTCGAACTCACCGTCACGGTACTGATCCGCCTGCTCGAGCAGGGGCCGTGGCGCAGCCTGCACGACCTCGAACGCGACGCCCGGGTGGAACCCAAACGCCCCGACACACCCACGGCCGAGCAAGACGGCCTGTTCTAGGCGAGCCATCCAACTCAGCGGCAGGTGCGTCCCGCGCGAAAGGCGGTGCCGGTCACCTCACACTCCGGCCAGCGGCCGGGCCTGGCCCAGCAGCGCCAGCACCTGCAACGCCTGCAACCGCGAATCCTCGGCGACGTCGGGATCGTGGGCGAGTTCCATGTCGGTGAACCATCGCACCGGGCACTCCGTGCGCGACCGGGTCGGCCGAGTCTACTTCCGCCACGAAGACGTGATCGACATGGATGTGCTCGACCGGAGTGTGGTTGTCCGCGCAGGCCGGCATCTCCACCGTCCACCACGCTCCCGGCACCGGCTGGTGCGGAAAGGTCTCCGGCAGTGGCAGCGACGTCAACCGCGCCCGCAGGCCGGCTTCCTCCAGCGCTTCGCGCACCGCGGTCTCGGCCGGAGTCTCACCGTCCTCGACGTGCCCGCCGGTTGGGAGCCATCCGCCCAGCCGTGGATGCCACGTCAGCGCGATCAGCAACTGTGTCCCGTCGTGGCGCACCAGGAAGGCCGAGGCGGTCGCTTCCCTGATCATCACGTCGTCCTCCTCGTCACCGGGCAAGACGGGAAGCCTGGCACAACTCCGGCCCGTCTCTTGCGTGCCACGCCGAGGCCGCAGACGACACCGCCCACCTGGGTAGCTCTGGATGAAGGGGCGTCGCTGATGGAACCGGTATGGAACCACATGCTCACGTGCGACTACGAACGCACACGTCCCACCGCGACACTGCTCGAATGGGACCTGTACACCCGCTCCCTGCGCGCCTGGCCCTGTGCCCTGATGAACGTGCCCGCTCCCTACGGCCGGGTGCGTCGTCCCGGGGTGGTCGATATCGACGAAGGTGACCATCAGCGTCTGGTCACCCAGCTGCGCGATCCGGACTACGTCGCCGACTTCATCGCCCGCACCACCCAGTGGCACCGCGACACCGAGCACGCCCTCGACCGTGTCGACCAGGCCATCGACCGGGGTGACGGTGCTGCGGCCCACCAGCACCTCGAAGCGGCCACCGCCGTCTTCCTCGGCGTCATGTCCACCCACATCGTCAACTGGCTGTTGCCCGAGGACGACTGGAACACCCAACTCGCCCACCTGTTCGCAGACACCCGGCCCGCCGCCGACTGCCTGCTCGCCCTGATGACCCCGTCCACCACCGGTCACCTCCCGGGCCCGTTGCTACTCGATTGTGGGTAGGGAGAAGGGGACCGCCATGACCGCTGGCGACCCGGCCGCGACTCTGGCACCGGGGCGCGGCCTCAACAGCCCGCCCGCGGACGGCATTGAGTGGGCGCACCTGCTTCCGGTGGCAAGCCGGCGCAAGCTGTGCGAGCTCGCGAGGACGCTGACGGCAGATGCATCATCGACGCTGGACGAGTTCGTCGGGCAGGCGAAGCAGGCGTCCGGTCGTCTGCCGGTGGAAGTCCGTCGCGCGCTCCGGTGGTTTAAACGGTATGGCAGCGGCACTGGCGTCTTCCTGCTGTGCGGCCTCCGCACCGGCCACGTGCCCGCGACGCCCCCGGACAACTGGTACCACGTCGGCGAACGAACCTTGCTCGCGAAACAGCAGGCGATCTTGGCTGCACAGCTCGGGGAGATGATCGCGTGCTGGAGCTGGCGCGGGAACCGCTGTGGGTCACCGAAATAGATGAATCGTTTCGTTCGAGCACGGTCGAGTTCGAGTTCGGCGACCTGCGCGGTCCGATGCCGATCCTTGCCGGCGATCGTCGCGACCCGGTCATGGTCATCGACCAGGACCTGATGCATGGGACCACGAGAGCCGCTCGAGCCCTGCTCGACAAGATCATCCTCCTGTTCCAGGAGCGCCGGAACAGCTACGTGCTGACTCCGGGTGATGTGCTCGTCATCGACAACCGTCGCGCGATGCACGGCGTAGTGCCTTCCGGCCTCGGCGCGACGGCAGAGACCGCTTTCATCGTCAGGTGTTTCACGGTGGCGGATCTTGGTCGCCTTCGTGACGCGCGGCTGGTCGGTACACGCACGGTCGCGGCCATCTCCAGCTGATCAACTTTCCTGCCGCGCCACCGACATAGGCAGTCTGCCGCCCTGACATGGGCAGCGATCACCGATGCCCGACCTGTGCCGCGTCGCCAAGAATGTCCTCGTCAGAGTCGCGCTCTGGCAGGCACGGGGGAGGCGGTACCAGACGTGCACGCTGAACTGATCGACCGGGCGGCCGAGGTGGCCGCTGTCGAGACGCTGCTCGCCGAGTTCGCCCGGGACGCCACCGCGCGCGGGGTGCGAGTCGTGTCCGGGCACGCCTCGCAACGCCGGCAGGACGTGCCGTTCGCCGCGGTGGCCGAGGTGATCATCGGTCTGCTCCGGCCCGCAGCGGGTCAACCGGCCATGCCGTATGCCATCGGCCGGGACCTCGCGGCGCTGCTGGCCCAGTCGCCCTCGTCCCGCCGAGGATGGCGCCAGCTCTACGCCGCGGTCCGGGTCGCGGTCGATCTCACCGCTGGCCGTAACGGTCTCGTCGTGCTCCTCGACGACCTGCATTGGGCCGACCATGGCACCGTCGAACTGCTGGGTTACCTGTTGCGCCATCCGTGCTCGGCAGGCGTCGACCTCATCGCGGCGTACCAGCCGCGGCAGGTTGCCGGACGGCTCGCTACCGCCCTCGCCGCAGCGGGCGACGCCGGCCGTGCGCTTCGGTTCGAGGCGGGGTGTGGTGTCGAGGTGGTCGATGTGATCAGCCTCGGCGTGGCCGACGCCGGCGCGCCCTCAGAAGCATTCCTGTCACGGGGAGGAGCTCCACGATGATCAGTCGACGTCAGGTGCTCGCCGTGGCGCTGGCCGCCGGCGCGATGGCGCTGTCCGACCAGGCTCTCGCCGCCGGGTGGAGGCCGGCTGAGCCGCCCCGCCCGGACGACGGAGTCCCGCAGACCCTCGCCGCAGTCGCCGGGCCGGGTGGGGGCGCAGCGACACCCGGCTTCCCGGTCGGCCACCTCGGCCTCGCCTGGTCCGGTGGCCTGCGCGGTGGCGGTGTGCGGTTCCGCACCCGGGACGGCTGGAGTTCTTGGCGACCGTTGCCACACGGTGATTCCCCCGGCAGTGACCGCCGCAGCGTGCTCGTCCCGGCCGGTGGTGCCCTCGGCTACGAGCTGAGCCCGCCGCCGGGAGCCAGCGCGGTCCGGATGGTCGCGATCAACACCACCGACGGGCCGAGGGTGCGGCGGGCTGCCGGGGCGACTGACGGGTTCGCCGTGCCCGGCGGCGCAGCGCCGGGACAGTTCAGCAAGGGCACGCGGTTCCTGAGCCGTGCAGGCTGGGGGGCGGACGAGTCCCTGCGCTTCGGTGCGGACGGTGCGGAGCTCTTCCCGCCGGCCTACTTCCCGGTCCAGACCCTCACCGTGCACCACACCGTGACGGCCAACGACGATCCCGACCCCGCCGCGACGGTGCGCGCGATCTACTTCTTCCACACGATCACCCAACAGTTCGGCGACATCGGCTACCACCTGCTCGTCGACCGGAACGGCACCCTCTACGAGGGACGGTGGTCCGGCGCGGACCGGTTCCCGGTGTTCGCCGACCCCACCTCGGGCGGGCCACCGCAAATGAGCAACGGTGCCCACGTTGCAGGGTTCAACGCCGGCAACGTGGGGGTCGCCCTGCTCGGTGACCTCACCACCAACCAGCCCACCCCGGCCGCCCGGCGAGCGCTCACCCGCGTGCTGGCTGCCCTGGCCGGCGTGACCGGGCTGGACCCGCAGGGCCGGGTGTCCTATGTCAACCCGATCGACGGCGCCCGCGCCGAGGTCGACGTGATCGCCGGGCACCGCGATTGGTTGGCCACCGAATGCCCCGGCAACGCCTTCTACCCCGCCCTACCCGAGATCCGGCGTGACGTCGCCGCGCTGCTCGGTAACCAACCCAAGAGCCCAGGACCGTGACCGGGTGTCGCGGTGCGGGCAGTTGACCATCTTGATGGCGAGGGTTCTTGTTCGTCGCGGCGCCGATCGGCCAGGTCTGCACGGTCGGCGGGGTAGACGCCGATGATCCCGATGCTGCCGGCCTTGGCCACCGACTCGACGGTCCACTGCGCGGCTTGCGACCGCGCGCTGTCCGGCAAGCACGCGCTCGCCCTGACCAGCCGTGGCGGGGCGTCCATCGAGAACCTGCTTGCGGCGGCGCAGGAGATCCGGGACGGGGGTGACCACCGCTTTCGGGGTGACACTGCTGCCCGGAACGGTCCTGGCCAGGTGCGCGCACCGAGAATCCCGGTACTGGCATCACCGTCCGCGACCGGCGATGATGGCCGTGTGGAGCTGCGCCCTGGCGTGTCCGTCGATACCGCCTTGCTGGAGGACTTCGCCCCGTCGGCACGGCATCCGTATGCTGGCGCTGTTCGGGTCAGCACTCAGGGATGACTTCACCGATCGCAGTGACGTCGATCTCCTGGTGGAATTCGAGCCAGATCGGGTTCCGGGGTTGTTCCGGCTCGCGGGCATGGAGCGCGAACTGGAGTCGTTGATTGGACGCCGGG
>JBOHGT010000356.1:0-3328 GCA_050700385.1 Pseudonocardiaceae bacterium
GCCTGCGACGGCCAGCGGGGCTCGACCAGTGGCGGTATCTGCTCGACCTGCTCGCAGGCGTGGCGCGTACACAGGAGCGGTGGGGGACCGAGGTCTTCGGCGACGCACTCGACGAGCTCCACGCGGCGACGGGCAGCCGAGCCTGGCGTCGGGCCAACGGCGTGCAACTGGGATTCTGGCGGCGCCGCGCACTGCGCAAGCAGGCACGGTCGATGCGCGCCGACAATGTGCGGGACCACGCCCAGTTACACGCCGAACTCGATGCCGCGCGCCGGCAGCGCCACCGATGGAACGAGCTCGCCACCGAGGCGGGTGTGCCCACCTCCGTGCCCGGCTTGACGGAGGCTATTTCCGGCTACGACACCCTGATTACTGAGCTGGCAGCCATCGCCGCGGCAGCGTCGCTGGACGGTCTCGACCAGCGGCCGGAGAACGACGTCTCCGTCGAGCTGCACCGTCTCCAGGCCGATCGGGACACCTTGCTCCGTATGCCGGACTTCAACGAACTGATCGGCCGGCTGCGCGGTGCGGGTCTGGGCGCGGTTCTCGAGGAGATCGCGCGACGCGACGCGAGTCCGGACGAGGCAGTCGGGACCTTCCGCTGGGTGTGGCTGTGCTCGGTCCTCGACGAGCTACGGATCTCGTCCAGTCACTACCGCAGCTTCGCCGGCGAGGCACAGTCGCGGGTCGTTGATGAGTTCCGCAAGGCGGACGCCGGGCACATCGCCAGCACTTCCCGGCGTGTCCGCCGCGTCGTCGCGGAGCGCCTCTACCAGGTCCGGCGGGAGTGCCCGGAGCAGAGCCAGCTCGTGCGCAAGCAGGCCAACCTCAAGCGTGGGCACCTGCCTTGGCGGCAGCTGGTGGAACGGGCACCCGATGTGCTGCTGGCCGCTCGCCCGTGCTGGGCGATGTCCCCGCTCGTCGTGAGCCGCGTCCTCCCCGCGGCGCGGCTCTTCGACGTGGTGATCTTCGATGAGGCGAGCCAGGTGCAGCCCGCCGATGCCATCACGTCCATCATGCGCGCGGGTCAAGTCGTCGTGGCAGGTGACAACCGGCAGCTTCCACCCACTGCCTTCTTCAAGAGCGTGCTCTCAGGCGAGGAGGATGACGAGGAAGAGGACGACCTCGGGAAGTTCGAGTCCATCCTCGACCGCCTGTCGAACCTGCTCAACGAGCGGATGCTCACGTGGCACTACCGCAGCGCCGACGAGCGTCTGATCGCCTTCTCCAACGTCGAGATCTACGACTCGAAGCTCGTCACCTTCCCCGGCGCGCTCATCGAACCGCCGATCGGGCATGTGCTCGTCGACGGAACGGCTCGTCCGGGCCAGGGAGGCTCCGCGGTGGAGGAGGTCGCCGCGGTCGTCGACGTGGTGCTCGAGCACGCTGCGGCGCGCCCGGCGCAGAGCCTCGGTGTCATCGCCATGAACGACAAGCACGCGAAGCGGATCGAGGCCGCGATCAACCAGTCGCTGCGGGACCGCCGCGACCTCGACGGGTTCTTCGCCGACACCGACGACCCCATGCGCCGGTTCTTCGTGAAGAACCTCGAGCGCGTCCAGGGTGATGAGCGCGACGCGATCGTGCTCAGCGTCGGATACGCCAAGTCCGCGGACGGGCGGTTGTCGCACAACTTCGGCCCGATCAACAGGGAGGGTGGTGAGCGTCGGCTCAACGTGGCCGTCACCAGGGCACGGCAGCGAATGACCGTCGTGAGCTCGTTCTCCCACCACGACGTCGACCCGACACGGACTTCGTCACGGGGAGCCGAGCTGCTGCGCAGCTACCTGGAGTACGCCGCGAGCGGGGGTGACGATCTGGCGAGCACTGCCGGCATCCCGGTAACCCTCAACCCCTTCGAGGAGCACATGCTGACCGCGATGAGGGACGGTGGCCTGCCGGTGCTGCCACAGTACGGGGTGTCCGGCTACCGCATCGACTTTGCGCTCGCACATCCGGACCAACCCGGCCGCATGGTGCTGGCCGTCGAGGCGGACGGCCACGCCTACCACTCGTCGGCGACGGCGCGAGATCGCGACCGGCTCCGGCAGGACCACCTGGAACGGCTCGGATGGCGCTTCCACCGCGTCTGGTCGACCGACTGGTTCCGTAATCCGGAAGACCAGCTCGAACGCATCGTGACCGCATGGAGGGAGGCCGTCGCAGCGGTCGACCGCGGGCAATCGGAACCGGATGTGCCCGTTCCGGCGGCTGCTCCCGACATCCCGGTGACCGTCCGGACCGCCCCCAAGCCGTCTCTCATCCCGGGCCTTCCGATCACGGAGTACAGCGTGCACGACCTCGCCCGTCTCGTGCGGTGGATCCGCAGCGACGGGCTGCTCCGCGAGGACGACGAGATCATCGCCGAGGGTATGGCAGAGCTCGACTTCAGCCGTCGCGGCAGCCGCATCGTCGATGCATTCACCAGAGCTATCGCGCTCGAGCAGCGCAACAGGTGAGGAGCATGCATGCATCCGCTCGACATCCGCACGCGGCAGCGAATCGTCAGGATCCTCTGCGACATCGACGGTCCCTTCGAGCGGCGCGGATGGCAGCTCGAAGAATTCTTCCGGTCGGCCGGGTGGCGTGATGTTCCCAGCTACGACGGGTCGGCTCGGGTCCGTTGGGCGACCGACGTCCTGGACGAGCGAGCGGACGACCTCGCAGCCACGGCACAGGTGCTCAGACGGTTGTGCGACCCGCTCGAGTACGAGGACGGCGCGGAGGCAGCCGGAGCCGTCCGCGCCGCCGTGAACGCGGTTCTCGAACCCGAGGGCCTCGTGGTCTCGTTCGTCGGGGGCAGGCCGGTGGTCGCCGAACTCGCCGCGGACGGTTCAGCGACCCGTCATGCGGCTCCGAGCGACCTGGAGCGCAGGCTCTCGCAGCTCGTGCAGGACCGTAAGGCGGTGGAACTGCTCCTGGCCCGGGCAGCCGAGACGGAGATCTGCGAGAGCAATGGTGCCTACGTGTTCGCCGTGATCGGCATCGGCAGCTTCATCGAAGGACTGCTCTACTCGGTGCTGATCGAGCGGGATGTCGAGCTGCGCGATCACGGCGTCGCGCGTGCCAACGGCAAGCGACTGCCGATGAGCAGGGTGAGCTTGAACGAGCTGATCGACATAGCCCACGGCAAGGGCTGGGTGCAGGTCGACGCCAGGGACTTCCTTAGTACGGTGCGGGAGTACCGCAACTTCGTGCACCCGCGCCAGCAGCTCGAGCGCGAGCTCACGCCCGACCGCGACACCGTGATGATGTGCTGGGGGCCGGTCCATGCGGTGCTCAACGATCTCGAGGTTGCCTTGCTGGGAGAGCCTCGACCGTAGGCCGA
>JBOHGT010000357.1:0-15661 GCA_050700385.1 Pseudonocardiaceae bacterium
CCGGTGGCGTTGGGGATGGGTGTGGTGTAGCGGGGGTCGAGGGTGGCGTCGCGGAAGCGGGCAGCGAGGGTGCGGTAGGTGTCGCCAGGTCGGCCGTCGCCGACGGGGACGACGTTGACGCTGGTGATGGGCACGATCTCGGCGTGGGTGCCGGTGAGGAACACCTCGTCGGCGGTGAGCAGCTCGTAGGGGGTGATGTCGCGCTCGGCGGTGGTGTGGTCCGCGGCGGCGAGCTCGAGGACGACGTCGCGGGTGATGCCGCGCAGGATGGCCGACGACTCGCCGGGTGTGGTGAGCTCGCCGTTGCGGAGCATGAACACGTTGCAGACGCCGGATTCGGAGACGAATCCGCGGGCGTCGAGCATGATCGCTTCGTCGGCGCCGGTGTGGGTGGCTTCGAGGGTGGCCTGGACGCTGTTGAGGTAGTTCAGGGACTTGACCTGATGAGTGGTGGCGTCGACGGGGTCGTGGAGGTCGGAGCCGGCATCGGCGCGGTCACCGAGCACGTCCCGGCCTGCCGGAGCCTGACAGTCATCGAGCACGACCCCAACCTCACCACAGCGCTGGCCAGGCGTGTGCCACACGCCCGTCCGGCGCAGGGAACGACATCGGAACTGGTGCAACTGTCGCGACCGAAACCCTGCCGATGAGCGCGGGCGACAGCGGAGGTCGGTATCAGCACCTACCCGCTGCGAGGGCGTGCGCGCGCTCGCGGGCATGCGTCCACATTCTCTCGATCATGGGAAGGCGCTGGTCGCGCAGCGGGGTTTCTCGCGCCGCTCAACTCCGACGAGCTCGCGTTCTTCGATGCGGTCGCCGAGAACGAGTCGGCGGTCGCGGAGCAGGGTGAGGGTGTGCTCAGGCTGGCACGGTGAGCCTGCCGGACTTCTCCAGGTCGGTGAGCACGCCCGCCGTGCCGCCGGGTTCGTGGACGAAATGGATGATGCGCGCGGCAAACGGCTCGCGGCGGGCGAGATCCTCAGCGGTGTGGATCTGTCGCGCCCATCTGCGGTCCGCGAGCCGGAGGGGTGTGCTGTCGCGGAGGTAGTCGAGGACGAACACGGCGTACATGGTCCACTCACCGGTGCGGTTGTCCGGGCGACGAGGCTGTCCGAGCACGCCGAGAACGCGAGCGAGACCGTACGGACCGTGCAGACGGTCGAGGTGAGCGCGGAGCGCGTGGAGGTGCGCGGCAGCCATGGGGAAGAGGTCGCAGACGAAGTCGCCGGGCAGGAGGGTTCGGACGGGTTGGGTGGCGAGTTGTGCCGCGACGTTGAGGACTCTCGTGCGTTCGAAGGGCAGGTGCGGGTTCGGTTCGTCGTGGCGGAAGAACCGCAGCAGCGGCAGGCCGTCGCGGTACAGGTCGTGCTCGCCGATCGGGTCCAGAACAAGCGTGTCGGCGCCGATGCACACCACCTGATCGGCGTCGCAAACGAGGTCGGCGTGCAGCTTCACGTACTGCTGGCGAAACCAGCCGGGCAGACGCATCACAGGCTCCGGGACGACCGATCGGTCGGCGTGGACCACGGGCCAGCGGCGGAGGCGATGCGGCGCGAGCCGTTCCCGGGCCGCGCGCGGTTCGGGAGTGACGATGTGGAGGCTGCGCGCCCACGGGCAGTGCTGGTCGACGAGTCGTACGGCGGTCTCGAACAGGCCGTGCACGTCGGCGGATCCAGCGCACATCAGTACGTCGACGATGGCGTCTCCTAGCGGGAGGTGACGTGCCAGCACGTGAGGGTGCGCGCCATGCAGTCGTCCAGGTCGTGGTGAGCCGTGACGTGCGCGGATGCGTCGCGGGCCCGGTCGAGTGCCCGGTCGGGATTCGCCCGGAACCGGGCGAGGGCGCTCGCGAGTGCAGCAGGATCGTCACGGGGCACGACGGTGCCGAACGCGCCACCGCCGAGCGCCTCGACCGTGCCGGGGACGTCGGTGGCGATGACCGGGATGCCGGCGGCCATCGATTCCAGGACGGCGAAGGGCATACCCTCCTGGCGGCTGGGCAGGACGAACAGGTCGTGCTCGGCCAACTCGGTCACGACGTCGTCGCACCAGCCGGCCAACCGGGCGGAATCACCGATTCCCAACTCGTCACGCTCGGCGAGGAGCTGATCGTGGAGCGGGCCGGTGCCGAACACGTCGATGACCATGCCGGGAGCTGGGCCCAGCCGGTGCCCCGCGCGCAGGAGGACCTCGATGCCCTTCTGCGGGGCGAGCCGGGCAACGCAGGCGACCCGGAGCGTGCCGGCGGCCCGGCGCGCGGCAGCCCGATCGCGGCGCTGGTGCGGGGTGGGGCAACGCGCGGCGATCGCCTTCGCGGGGACGGCGTTCGGGATGACGACGGCTCGCGGGGCAGGGTCGGGGACGAGCCTGCTCATCTCGTCCCGATTGCCGCCGGACACGAAGATCACGTGAGCTGCGGTCCGGTAGCTGCGCCCGATCCGCGAGACCGTCACGGCGGGGAACGCCGGCACGCCGGGGACGTACTGCTCGGTGAGCACGACGGGCACGGCGGCGTCGGTCGCCGTCTCTCGCAGCGGGAGGCAGGATCGCGGGCTTCCGCAGACGACGTGCAGGAGGTCGGGCCGAAGGGCGCTGATCGTGTCGTGGCAGTCGGATGCGATGTGCGCGGCGTCGTGCGTGCCGTGATGCAGGCGGCGCGCCTCCACACGGATCCCGTGTTCGGTGAGGGTGACCGCGAGTCCGGGCTCGGCCGACCGTTCGAGAAGCACCGTCACCGCCGCGCCGGCGGCCCGCCCGGCGAGTGCCAGGTCGACCACGTAGCGGTCGACTCCGCCCTGGACGGTGGTGTCGGTGGCGATCAACACGCGTCCCGGGACGCTCACGAGCCCGAGCCGCCGGGTAGCTCGTCGGGGCGCCAACCCGCGCGGCGGAGTACAGCGTAGAACTCGTCGCGGAACTGGGCGGTGCACGTCGGGCTCCAGGGCTTGCCGTGCCCGTTGAAGTGCACGATGTCGACCTCCCGGAACGGGTACTCCGACCCGTAGTTCCACGCCCGGTCCAGGGAGGTGATGGCTCCGTGGAGTACGACGTTGAGTGCGTACTGGTCGTACTGGAAGAAGCGGTCCTGCGCGTAGAGGTGCGGTTCGTTGGCGCGGGTGCATTCCAGCACACGCTCGCTGACGCCTGTGGCCGCCCACTTCTGTCGGTCGACGACCATGACCCCGCTGTTGAAGTACGGGGCATCGGCGGGGAGGCCGAGCTCGTCATGGTTGGCGACGGCCTCGCGCATGGTGCCGAGGTAGTCCTGGCATGCGGCGGCGATGGCACCGTCGAGGCCCACCCCGGCGAGGTGGTGCACGTCACCCCGGACGATCAGGTCGCAGTCCAGGTACACGAACCGGTCGACGTCGATCGGGAGCACTTGCGGGGCGAGCAGGCGGTAGAAGTGTGGGGTACGCGACCGGTACCCGTCCGAGGCGTCGACCATCGCGGCGACGTCATGGAGCCGCACGGTACCGCCACGGTCCTCGATGACCTGGCGTAGTCGTGCTGTGGTCGTCGCAGCAAGATCCGGGTGCAGCACGTGCACCTCGACGAGATCAGGTCGGGGGCTGTTCTCCAGCATCGACGCGGCTGCGACCGCGGCGAAGCCGGCGTAGCGGTCGTCGGTCACCAGCGCGACGTGAGCCGTGTTCACTCCTGTCCCGCCCCGGTGCTGGCGACGTGGAAGTTGACGACGATCCGCTCGGTTCCGCCGTAGAAAGGGTGGACCTGGTGCAGGATGTCGTACGGCCACATCACGAGCAGGCCGGGCTTCGGGCGCACATAGTAGTGCTCCTCGCGGATGGTAAAGCTCAGTAGACCTGAGTATTTCTTGTCCGGGTCGGGATCGCCATCGGTGACGTAGTATGCGCCGACCCACATATCCGGGACGTAGGGGTAGTCGTAGCGCTGGTGGTTATGCAGCACCTTGTGGTCACCGTTGCGGTAGAATTGGATCCAGCTTTCCATGAATGTCGTTCCGGTGTACTTCTGCTCGCCGACGGCGTTCAGCACTTCCTCGTGCTTGGTTGAGATGCGCGAGCGGAGCCAGGAGACGCACGCGGCGTCGATGTTCAGGAAGTTGTTCGTGGGGACGCGGTGCCAGACGCCGACGGCGGGTCCGTGGCTCTCCTTCCACGCGTCGCCGGGGAACTCTGGAACCGATCCGAGGTCGTCGATATGCCGCTCATCAGGAACGTCGAGCGCAACGCGGGACAGCTGGTCGGTGGCCGTCCGGATGAGGTCCTGGTGCACCTCGTCGACGTCCGGATCCTGAACGACGCAGTAGACGAACGGCACGGGAGCGAGGTGGAACACGTCGCCGCTCACCGGGTGCAGTATTCCCTCCTGCACGTTGGGGGGTTCTGGCATGCTGCCCTCCCGGTATTGACGGTCCTCGTGCGGGTGCTGCTGCCCGTCACATCATCTGCTGGGTCCAGGTCTTCGGGGTTGCGTCCGTGACGATCTCCAAGGGCCGGTCGTACTGGAACTCGCGAAGCTCACCGAGTCCGCGCATCCAGGTGACCATGTCGCTCAGCCCGTCGCGCAGCGAGCGGGTCGTGCGGTATCCGAGCTGTTGGCGGGCCTTGTCGGCACTGCAGGTCGCCGCCTGCACCTCTTGCGGCCGACCCGGAACGAAGATCGGATCGAGGGGAAAGTCGAGGAGGTCCGCGATCTGTTGGGCGAGGCCGAGGACAGTGATGGCCCCTTCGTCCGGACCGATGTTGAACACCTCCCCGACCACGTGCGAGTCGGTCCCCAGCCGCCGTAGGCAGAACAGCACGTCGTCGATCACGCTGAAACAGCGCAGCTGCGTGCCGTCGCCGTAGACGATTGGCTGGAACCCCTTCAGCATGCGGTGCATCATGATCGCGGCGACGTTGCGGTAGGGGTCGTCGCAGCGCTGCCGGGGACCGACGATGTTGTGTGGAACAGCGATGACGTGCTCGACGCTGTGCAGTGAGCACACGTTCGCCACGAGCAGTTCCGAGGTGTACTTCGCGATCCCATAGGGGGTAACGGGACGCGGGGCCATTGACTCTGTGAACGGGGCTGGCAGCGCACCGTAACGGGTCATCGATGAGCAGTGCACGAACCGCCCGACCCCGCCAGCTGCTGCCGCGCTGAGGGCCTCCGCTGTCGCCTGCGCGGTGTTGCGGTGCACGAAGGCCGGGGAGAAGACGCTTAGCCCGTCGTACGCAGCGGAGGCACAGTGAAAGACCACGTCTGCGCCGCTGATCAGATCCGCGTAGTCGGCCCGCACGCAGCAGTCTGCGACGCGAAACTCGACCTCGTGCGGCATGTTCGCGCGGTCACCGCCGAGGAGGTTGTCGATGCCGGTCACCCGACACCCCTCCGCGACGAACAGCGAGGCAAGGTGGCTGCCGAGGAAACCGGCGACCCCGGTGATGAACACGTGAGACGTCACGAGGTCCCCCATGATGAACACTCTTCGTGCCGGATCTGTGATCCACAGTTGTCGACAAAATCCGTCGTGTCAAGGGCCTGCCCACGGCAACCGGAAGGCGCGAGAGTGGTATCGGGCTCAGAAGCCACGTTCGGTGATCACTCCTTCGGATATCGCCCGGTGCCGCCACGACGCCAGATCGCTCGGGAGCTGCGGTGCCGCGCTGCCGGGCGCGCCGGCGAAACTGACGTGCACAACTCGCCCAGCGAGCCGGAGCCGGGTGGCGAGGCCAACGGCGAACCCGCGTTCCCGCAGGCCCTGGGGTACGTCGAGTGTGGCATCGGTGACGGAGCACACGCGGCCCGAGCCGCGCAAGGCGGTGGCGGCGTCCGACCAGAACGTCCACGATGAGGACCGGAGGTGCCCGCGCGGTGTCACGGCGAGGTCCCACGGTGGGTTGGTGAGAAGCAGGTCCAGCCGCGTCCCCAACCTGGCGATGTCACCCGCGTCGGCCGTCGACACCGCAACGTCGACGCCCGCCCGCTCGGCGTTGACGCGGGTGTTGGCAACCCGTTCCGGGTCGATGTCGCCTGCCGTGACCCGGCTCGTCGGCCACCTCAGAGCGGTCTCGATCGCGAGCGTTCCGTCGCCGCAGAACGGGTCGTGCACGGCCAGTCCGCCTCTCCCGATCATCGCGGCCAGTGCCGCTGCGAGCGGCGGGTGCAGGGTTCCCGGACCCGTGGCGAGCTTGTAGGCGCGCCGATGCAGCGGGCGCCGGTCGATCCGCAACGCGGCCGTCGCCGTAGTCCCGCGCAAGAACAGCCGCACGGTCATGTCCGGCTGTTCGGCGAACGCAACCCCGGCCGATGAGCGGGACAGGAAGCGCAGCCCGAGCACCTCGCGGAGCGTGTCGCCGACCGCGTCCTCCGCCGCGTACCGGTTATAGCTGCGCTTGCCTTCGATGCTGACCACGCAGTCGAACGTCGAAGAGGCGTTACCACGGAGCGCTCCGATAGCGGTGGCGGCGGCATGCCAATCCAGGCGTGCGACATCCCTGGCCAGGTCGGGCAGGTCTGCCTTCGTCCGACCGGCCGGAACCTCGCCGACGTCGAGGAACGCGTCGTCGGCGCACCGCAGGTCGAGGACGCGGGGATTCAGCTCGGGCAGGCTGAACGTGATCTCCCTTCGGGATATGGCGATATCGGACGCGCCCGGGAGCGACGCATCGACCTCGGCGGCGGCGACCCACTCCAGCCCGTGCACACACCGGACGACGACCTGGGCGACCACGGCGCGACCCTATCCGAGCGGCGTGGTTCGATCGCCCGCGTGCGGACGGGCGACAGCACAGCAGAAGCCCGTCGCCCTCGTGTCGTGACGATCACCGTCAGCTTCAACTCGCGGCCATGGCTCGCGGAGTGCTTCGCGACGATCACTGCCAGCCGCGCCCGAAGCGCGAGCGTCGAGTTCGTGCTGGTCGACAACACCAGCACCGACGGGAGCGCCGACCTGGTCACGCAGCGGCACCCGACGGTCACCCTGCTGACCACTGTCCGCAACGAGGGATTCGCGGGCGCGAACAACCTCGCAATTCGCTATGCCCTCGCCCGCGGGGCCGACTTCGTCTTCCTCCTCAACCCCGACACCCGCACCCCACCGGACTTGCTCGACAGCCTCGTCGAATTCCTCGACGCCGGGCCCTCTTACGGCATCGTCGGGCCGATGCAGTACCGCTACACCACCGACGGCATTGCGGACGGGCAGCTCAACGACTGGTCAGTCACCGCCCTCCAGGCGGGCCAGAGCAACATCTTCGATCTCGACTGGCCGGGGCTCCCATCGCCCGCAGGGCCGGTCATCGGACGGGCGCCCGGCACGCTCGAACACGCCTACGTGCAGGGCGCGGCGCTGATGTGCCGCGCGGAGGTGCTGCGCGGTGTCGGCCTGTTCGACGAGACCTACCACAGTTACTACGAGGAGTCCGACCTGTGCCGCAGGGCGCGCTGGGGTGGCTGGCGCGTCGCGCTGCACACCGACCTCGGCATCCAGCACTTCGGCGGCGGTAGCGGCAACTCGCGGTACCGGCGCCGCATGATGCTGCGCAACAAGTACTACTTCCTCATCACCGATCCCGAATGGCGAGCACAGGATATCGCTCGTCTCGCGCTCCGCTGGCTGGTACGTGACCTCCGCCGCCGCGGCCCCGCCCCCGCGGAACGCACTGTGATGGCGATGGGCGACACGCTCGTCGGGATGCTGTGGCTGCTGCGGCAGGGACCACGAATGGCCGCCAGACGGCGCGCTCATCGGCGGCTGCTGCACCACGGCGCGGGCGGGCCGCTCGCCGTCAATCGAGGCAGGAAGAGCGCATGAAGCTCGCGATCGACGCGGCGCACCACGGTGCCTCGTTCCAGGCCGCAACGTGAGCGCAGATCAGACGGTGATCACGGTGTGCTGCGGCAGGCTGCGGGATCTGCGAAAGCGCTGGGAACACAACCTCGCCCAGCTCGACGGCGAGGTGTTCTTCGTCCTGCTCGACTGCGAACGCTCTCCCGAGGCTGACGCCCTCGCCGACCGCATCCGATCAGCGGGCGGGCTCGTGCAGTTCCACCGCGAGCGGCGCGGGTTGTCAGCGGCGCGCAACTCGGTGCTCGCCGCATGGCCCACGAGCGACATCGTATTCGTCGACGACGACGCCGAGCTGGACCGTGAGGCGATCGCGGCGGCGCGGGTCGGCTTCAGCGGCGGAGCGCACGTCGTCGGTGCACGCCTGGTCCCACCCGATCGGTCGGTACGCTGGTCGTGGCGCTTCACCGTCGGACAGATGCACCTGGTCGGTTGGCACCCACCCGGCGAGACGCCGCGGACATGGGGGGCGTTCATGGGAATCGACGCCCGCTTCGCACACCGCAACGGGCTCCGGTTCGACGCCCGTCTGGGGCGCACCGGCCGCCGTCTTGAGTCCGGCGACGACACGTCTTTCGTCGCCGCTATGAAGGCCGCGGGCGCTCGGGAGACGATCATCGCCACAGCAGTGGTGCACGACGTCAATCCGGACCGGTTCACCGTGCGCTACCTGGCTCGACGTTCCTACTGGCAGGGGCGCAGCGAGGTGCGTCGCGGCCAGCCGGTAGCCGGGCTACGCAAGGAATGGAATCGCCAGACCGCGCCAGGAGCAGGGTTACTCGCCGCCCCGCTCTATACCACCGCGTTCATCGCGGGAGTGGCCCACGAGATCGGCCTTCGCGCGGCCGCAGGTTGGTAGCTGGCTCACTGCCCGTAGCGGCCACAAGGGTGAGCGGCGCGTGAGTACGTGGTGATGGGCCGGGGGAGAACCGCGGCGCGCGCTTCTCGCCACCGCTGAACGCCGACGAGCTGGCGTTCTTCGACGCGGTGGCGACCAACGAATCAGCAGTCGCCGAGCAGGGCGAGGACATCCTGGCGCAGATCGCCCGCGAACTGGTCGGGGTCATGCGCCGCGACATGCGAACCGACTGGACCGTACGCGACGACGTACGCGCCGAGCTTCGTCCATCGATCAGGCGGTTGCTGGTCAAGCACGACCACCCGTTGGACATGCAACCCGCCGCGATCAGCGGGCCGGCATCCGCAGCGCAGACGTAGGCAGCCGGTCCGTCTCGCCAGCCTTGAAGCAGCCGCGTCCCGTCACCCATGTCGGCCACACAGCACCGTCACCGGCACCGGCACGCCCGGCCGGATGCTGCGTCCGCAACCCGAGACGGTCGCGGCACAGCGGCGCCACCTCGGCAGTGCGCTGGCCACGTTCCGTCACGCTGCCGAGCTGAGCCAAGCGAAGCTCGGCGAATACACTCACTACGACCGCACCTCGATCAACAAGATCGAGCACGGCCAGCAGTTGCCTGACCGGTCGTTCTGGGAGGCAGCCGACAGGCTCCTCGGGGCCGACGACGCCTTGCTCGCGAGCTACGACGACCTCGTCCAGGCCCAGCGCAGGCACGCTGACCGGCAACGCCAGGCCGGCCACACGCGCCATCAGATTGAAGCTGACCGTTTGCGCAGCGCTGGGACCCTGTTGGCCAATTCCGGGGACATGCTCCAGCCTCCGCGGTGTTGATCTTTCGTGGGGGAATGATCTCAGCTGCGGTTTGCCTTCCCCGTCCGCGGCCGCAGAATGGGTGTGTCATGTCGCTTCGACCGCGTCGGTTGCCGGAGGTGCCCGCCGACACCGCCAGGGCCGCCAGGGCCGCGTTCCCCAGGGGCAGCCTGGCGGTCGGTATCCGCGATGAGCTGGGTGAGGTGTGGTCTGATCAGCGGTTCCAGGGCCTGTTCGGGGTGCGCGGCAAACCGGGGATCTCCCCGGCCCAGCTGATGATCGTGCTGGTGTTGGCGATGGCGGGGAACCTGACCGACCGTCAGGCGGCCGACATGGTGCGGCGGGCGATCGACTGGAGGTACGCGCTCGGGCTGGCGTTGGAGGATCCGGGGTTCGACTTCTCGGTGCTCGGTGAGTTCCGTGCCCGGTTGGGCGCGGGGTCGATGGAGACCGAGGCGCTCGATGCTTTGCTGGTCGGGCTGGCGGGGCTGGGACTGGTGGGCTCGGGCGGCCGGCAGCGCACCGACTCCACCCATGTGCTGGGGCGTCTGCGCAGCCTCAACCGCCTGGAGCTGGCCGGGGAGAGCGTCCGGGCGGCGCTGGAGGCGCTGGCCGCCGCGGCTCCGGGGTGGCTGGCTACTGTGGTCGGCGACTCGTGGGCGGGGGTGTACGGCAGCCGGATCGATGACCTGCATCTGCCCGAGAGCGAGACCAAGCGCAACGCGCTGGCCGTGGCCTACGGCCAGGACGGCTACCGGCTGCTGGGGGCGGTGTGCGCAACGGGTGCCCCGGCATGGCTGCGGGAGCTGCCCGCGGTCGAGGCTGTCCGCAGGATCTGGATACAGCAGTACTACCGGGTTATCGACGGCGGCCGGGAGAAGGTGATCCGGCGGGAGGCAACCGAACAGGGGCTCCCGCCGGGCAAGCTGACACTGGTCTCCCCTTAGGACCCCGACGCCCGCTACAGCGAGAAGCGCGGCAAGGGTTGGATCGGCTACAAGGCCCACTTCACCCAGACCTGCGCCACGCCCGCCGAGGACGACCTCGAGACCGGCCGACCCCAGACGCCGAACCTGATCACCCATGTGGCCACCACGCAGGCAACCATCCCGGACGTGGCGATGACCGAGCCGATCCACGACAGCCTGGACACCAAGGACCTGCTGGCGGGCGAGCACATCGTCGATGCCGGCTACACCTCCGCCGACCTGCTGCTGGCCGCCCGGGCCCGGGGGCATCACCCTGCTCGGCCCGCTGCTGGCCGACACCTCCCCGCAGGCCCGCAGCGACTCTTCACCCAAGCCGCATGAACTCGAATTGGCCAACAGGGTCCTCGAAACCGCGCACGGTCGGGTGACTGGCCAGCTCGGCGAGTTCGGAAGCGTGCTCGAGGTAGGTCGGGGAGCGGTCGAGGGCGACCAGGGCGTCGGCTGGGTGATCGGCATGTCCGATGGCGACCGCGTCATCGACGATCGCCTCGATGAGCTGGTAGAGCCTGGCGACCGGGGAGAGCTCCGGGTCGAGCCGGCCGCGGCGCGCGGTGGCATCTGTGCCGCTCAGACAGATCCAGTCACCCTCGTCGACGTGTTTGAGCGCGGCAAAGTCGCGGGTGTCGCCGTGCTCGACGGCGTAGATGTAGGGCACCTCCAGCTGGCGTAGCTGGTCGGCCACGTCCCGGCTCATGGCCAGCACGCCGCAGACGTCTCCGGCGCGGCGACTGCGGCCGTGGCCCAGGTAGTCCAGCCGCTCGAGGGCCTCGGACGGGAAGCGGGCCTCCAGGACGCTGGTCAGATCGGCGAAGTCCATCTCGGCCAGCACGGTGGCCGGGTTGGCCCGCTGGGCGGCGATGTCGTCGAGGCGAGATGCGAACGCAGACATGGGTATTCCCCCTGTTCGTTGACGGGCGTCGTGAGGAACCGGCACGGAGGCCGGTTGATCGGGTGATCAGGACAGGAACACGTTGAGCACTCCGAGGACGGCGAGGACGACCGCGTCGGCGGCGAGAACGGTGCGCAGCACCGTGCGAGTCCGGACCGACTCGCCCGCCGGGGGCTCACGGGTGGCAGTGACCGTCGAGGTACGCCCCGCGGCGGGTGGCGGTGCCGCCGACGCCTGCGCACGCGCGGATTCCTCACTACCGGCCAGGCTCGCGGCCAACGCGACCCGTGGTGGCGCGGCCATGGTCAACAGTGAGGCGGCCACGTTCTGGGTGGCGAGGACCTGGGTGCTCGCCGCGCCCAGGGCGTGGGCGGCCTGGGCCTGGCTGGCGGCGAACATCGCGTTGGCGCCGGTGTTCGAGCCGGCGATGAACCCGCCGAGGCCGCCGACCACCGGCACGAGGAGCAAGTAGGCCGGTCCGAGACCGCTGGTGGCCTCGGCGAGGGCGGCGCTCATGCCGGTGCCGGTGAGTACGCCGCCGAGGGCGAGGAACAGCGCAGTCGCCACCGCGATCGGCCGCCACCGGCGCAACGCGGTCCGCAGCGCGGCGCGCAGTCCCGCCCCGCGCAACCCGACCAGCATCGGGGTGGCCAGGCACGTCAGCACCAGCCAGCTCGCCGGGCTGGCGATCAGCTCCCACGCTCCGTGGGCGTCGACCGCGCGCACCGCTATGCTGCTGACCAGCAGACCGGTGACGAGCAGGGCGTAGGGCTGCAGCGCGCCCCAGGTGGCGGTGTCGACCCGCAGCGACACGCGGTCGCGCAGCCGGGAGAGCCCGAGCGCGGCGCCGATACCGGCCAGACCGCCGATCACCCCGGCCAGCGGCGTGCCGAACAGCAGGTTCGCCGCCCACACCGCCGCCCACAGCGCCCCGGCCACCACTGCGAGGTCGGGCAGGTAGGCCGCTGCGCGGCGCCACCCGCAGGCCACGATCAGCGCCGCCACGCCGATGAGCACGAACACCGGCCCGGACAGTGCGGCGCTGCGCACCCCGAGTTCGTCGAAGCCGACCCCGCCGAGCTGCGCGGCAACCAGGGTCCCGGGCGCCAACGCCCCCCACGGCACGATCACCAGCCCGAGAAGCCCCAACACCGCAGACTTCGTCGCCGGGAGGCCGACGTGGCGCAGCAACGGCACCGCCACGACGACGCCGATGCCGAACCCGGTGACCGCCTCGGCGAACGGCGTGATGCCCAGCACGATCAGCAGCACCGCCCGGCCCGAGTCCGCGCAGCACTGCTGCACCCAGCCGGCCAGCTGCCGCTGCGCCCCCGATCCGGCCAGGATCTCGCTGAGCGCGACCCCGCCGAGCAGGATCACCAGGACCTCGACGGTGGTCGGGCTCAACGACCCGGCGGTCGACCACGCCTGCGCCGCGGGAACCGGGAAGGCAACCACCGCGACGAGCACCGCGCAGACCACCGAGGCCAGCGCGGCGCGCACCGCCCCGACCCCGAACGCAAGCAGCATGCAGGCCACCACCAGCGGGGCCGCCGCGAAAACTGCCTGCATCCCGAACTCCCCTCTCAACTCGGTGATCGGTTCCTGGCCGTGTCCCGGTTAGGATCCATGCTGTCTTGCTTTGAAGAACCTCACGGTAACAAAGAGAGAAGGTCTTCTCCACATGGAGAGAGAGTTCGGGGAACGAGTTCGTCACATCCGGATGGAGCAGCGGTTGAGCCTTGACGAACTCGCCGCCCGCAGCGGCGTCTCCCGCGCCACGCTGTCGAAGATCGAGCGCGGCGAGCGGGAGACCCGGCTGGGCAACGCCCTGCGGATCGCCGAGGCCCTCCAGACTCCGCTGGCCCAGCTTCTTCCCGAACCGGCCGGCGAGTCGGTGCGGGTAGTGCGCAACGGCACCGCACCCCAGCTGGTCGACCCCGAGACGAAGGTGGTCCGCGAAGCGCTCATCGAACCCCAACCCGGACTCGAGCTCATCCGCTACGAACTCCCAGGGCACGCCGCGCCCGAGGGATTTCCCGCGCACGAGCCCGGGACCCACGAGACGTTCGTCGTCCTCGAGGGTGCCGTGGTCGTCACCTCCGGCGACCACGAGGTCGAACTCGCCGCTGGCGACGCCGCCGTCTTGTCTGGAGACCGCGACCACCGGATGCGCAACCCCGGCCCAAGTCGCACCCGGCTGCTGTTGCTGATCTCCCGACCACTCCGAAAACCCCACTAGCACTTGTGCTACCCTACGTCCATGAGCATCGTCGGGCTACGGGAGCTGCGGCAACAAGCATCCGAGCTGGTACGGCGAGTCCAGGCCGGCGAGGAGGTGACCATCACCGTGGCGGGCCGGCCCAGCGCTCGACTGGTGCCCGTAGCCCTGCAGACCTGGCGGAGCTATGCCGAGGTGGCGGAGTTGTTCGGCGGGCGTGCCGACCCAGCATGGGAAACCGACCGCGACCGAGTGGACCAGGCGCTGCGCGACCCGTGGACGCCGGCATGAGGGCGGTCTTGGACACCAGCGTCATCATCGCCACCGACGTACCGCCGTTGGAGGGGGAGCTGGCCATCAGCGCTGTCACAGTGGCCGAACTGCACTTTGGTGTCCTCATCGCCCGCGAGCAGGCCATTGGTGCCGAGCGACTGCGGCGGCTGAGCATCCTGCAACGGAAGTTCGATGCACTACCTGTCGATGAGGCGGTGACCGACAGCTATGGCCAGCTCGCCGCCGCCGTAGTAGCCGCGGGGCGGCAACCTCGCGCCCACACGATGGATCTACTGATCGCCGCCACCGCCCACGCCCACTCCGCACGGCTCTACACCCGCAACGCCAGCGACCTCGCCGGTACAGACGAACTGGTGGAGGTCGTTCCCGTCTAACCAGGACGACAGAGCGAGATCCAGCTGGAGATACACCATGCACCTGCCGACGACCTCCTGGTGCGAGGCGTCACACGGCAGGCAGCGCTGCGGAGGCGATCGCCGCGAGCACACTGGTGATCGTGTGCGTGTCCGACTACGCGGCGGTGCGCGAGATCCTCGACTTGGCCGGCAATGACCTGCACGGGCGAGTTCTGGTGAACCTGACCTCGGGTACACCGGACACCGGGCCATCGGCATGGCCCCTTAGCCCCTGGCCGGGCGGGCACCGACCGTGAAGGGCGGCTCGATGCCATCGAACATGGGGAAGTGCTTCGTGTTCAGGGTGACCAGCTCGAGCCCGTGCACCTCGGCCGTGGCAGCGATCAGGTAGTCGATGAGGCTGATCGCACCGTGCGACCGCCGGTAGCGTCGGCGGAGCTGCTCCGCACGATGAGCGATCATGTCGGTGACCGGCAGCGGGCGCAGCGAGTTGAGGAGCCGGTTGACCTCCCGTCGCTCCGGGGATCGCATGCCACCGAGGATCTCGGCGTTCGTCACCACGCTCACGGCGAGCCGACCGGTCCGCGAGCGGGCACCCCGGAGCCAGTCCCTCGCAGCCTCGACACCACGCAAGCTGGCGATGAGGACATCGGTGTCGACGAGGATCACGTCCGGCCGATCCGGTCGAGGTGCGCCCCACGCCGCCCATCAGACCGGTCGAGGTCCACCTCGACGTCACTCAGCGCGCCGAAGGACGCGTCGATGGCGGCCAGGTCCTCGGCGAGGTCATCGCTGTCTCCGGCGAGCGCCTGGTCGATCAGCCGCCGGACCAGTTCGGCAGCCGATGTCCCGTCGGCGGCAGCACGGGCAGCGAGTGCCGCCCGCTGCTCGTCGGTGAGGTAGATGTTGGTCCGATGCATACACCGAACCGTACATCACATCGATGATGGCGCGGAAAGGCCGCCGAAAGCGGCTGGAAAGCGGCCATGGGCACGCTCGATGCCATGGTCCAGCAGCTCTACCCCACCAGTGACACGGTCGCGCGCCGCCCAGCCCCGGCCGGGAGGCACGGTTTGGTACGCGGCGAGCATGACGGCATCACCACCTTTGCCGAGCGCGCCCGCGCCACCCGCGATGTCGTTGCCGCCCACGCCAGCCTCGCGGAGATCCGTCGGGTGGCGGCCGAGCACGGCGGCCGGCTGCGTTTCGGCGTATTGCCGGCCCCGGACTATCGCGCCGCGTTCGACTCGCTACCGGCCGGGTCCGCCCAGGTCGTCTGGGACCTGCCTCGTGGCACCCGCTGCGGCGCCTGCGGCGACCTGGCGCAGCGGAGGATCCTCGACTCCAGCGGCATGCTCGAAGACGAGCACGACGGGCACGGCCTGGGCGGCTGGGCCTGCGCCACCGGGCGACCGCGGTGACCTGCG
>JBOHGT010000358.1:0-4195 GCA_050700385.1 Pseudonocardiaceae bacterium
ACTGCGTCCGACGCAGTGAAAGTGCCCTTCACCGCGTACCACTGCGGCGGATGGTGACGCGGTCAGCGGTCCAGTGGTGGTGGTGGGTCGGGAACCGGGGTGCCGAGGTACCGGCCGTAGAGCCGAGCCCACGTGCCGTCCTCGACGGCGCGGCGCAGCACGGCGTCGATCCGATCGCCGAGCACGGGGTCGCCGGGTGGCAGGCCGATGCCGTAGCGGGTCTCACCCAGCGATGCCCCGACCAGCTTCAGCGCACCGGGATCCTTGGCGAGCAGGCCGTCGAGCAGTATCTCGTCCCCGGCGACCGCATCGGCGCGCCCGCCCAGCAATCCCGCGCACTGCCCGAGGCTGCTGCGGGTCTCGAGGCGCTCGCCGAGCCGATCGGTCAGCTCGAGTTCGGCGGGGGATCCCTCGACAGCGCAGGCCCGGCCGTCGCCGAGCGAGTCGAGCCCGCTCATCGTGCTGTCGGTGGGCACAGCAAGGCGTTGTGGACTCACCAGATAGGGTCCGGCGACATCGACCTCGGCCCGCCGCGCATCGGTGATCTGGTATCCACCGACGACCAGGTCGGCTTCGCGCCTGGTTAGCGCATCCTCCCGGTAGCCCGCCGGGAGCAGCTTGACGGCGGTGCGCTCCGGTTCGACTCCGAGGTCACGAGCGATCAGGTCGACGAGTGCGAGATCGAACCCGAACCACTCACCGGTGGCGTCGCGCTCCGCAAGACCGGGCACCTCCCGCACCGCGACGATGAGCCTGCCCCGCTGGTTGATCAGATCGATGCGGTCGGACCCGCTGCTCGGCGCGACGCTCGGTTGCCGGGTGTCGAACGGGCTACCCGGCACCGGGTCTTCCCGGAACCACGAGTAGGCCGCATCGACGGTGCGATCGACCAGCAGGAGCGCGGTGAACACGGCCGCGACCAGCACGAGCAGGGCACAGCCGAGCCGGCGCGCGGTCAACACGCCTCGGCGGCGCAGCGAGCGGTATGCCCGCCAGGCACGGGCGCCAGGTGGCGGCCGCGACCCCGGCGGTGGTTCGGGCCAGGCCCGCTGGACCTGGCCGTCAGGCACGGACGATCACCTCGGCAACGACACGCACCGGCCCGACTCTAGCGACTTACCCGGCGAGGTGAGCCATCAGTAGATCGGTGAACTCTTCCGCGGCGCGGGCGTCGAACTGTTCGTAGCGGTAGCGGGTGACCAGTGCGAGTCGCTGTCCGCTGGTGACGACTCCGATACCGACGGTACAGGCGGGGTCGCACGGCGGGGAGAACCACAGCTCTGGTGCCTGCGAGTCCGGCTCGGCGGCGAGGGTGGGTGTGTCGGGGATGCGGCCCAGGTTGGACAGCATCGCAGTGTCGATGAAGCGATCACCGGTATGTGGTAGCAGCCTGGGTGCCGCGCGCTTGACCCGGAGGGATGCCTTCTTGGTGACCTCGAGAAGGTCGTACAAGCCGTGAGCGCGGTCCTGCCGCCGCACCTGATCGGTCTGCTCGGCGACAACAGCAGTCGCGGTCGCCAGGTCCGACCGGTCGGCCGGCGAGGTGGAAATGGTGACCAGCGACGTGAGGTTGCTGACCACGTCCCAAAAGCGGTCAGCGGGGCGGACATTGACCGGCATGATCACCCCTACCCGATCTGTCGCCACGCCGTGCTCGGTGTTCCATGCCTGCACGGTGAGATGCACTGCGGCGAGCAGGACGTCGTTGACCGTCGTCCCGGGTGCCCGCTGCACGAGTCTCGGCGTCGTGGTGTCGTCGATGTCGAGGGCACGGCAGACGAAGCCGTCATGGTCGCTGCCGCCGACCACGGCGATCCGGCTCGGCGCATCGAGCGCCTCTCGAACCCGCCGCAGCCCTTCCAGCTGCCGCGCCCACCGTTCGCGCGGGTTCTTCGGGGCCAGGAACGAGCCGACGTCGCGGGCCTCCGCGAGCGGTAGGGGATCCGGCGGGTCCGGCTCACCTCGGTAGGTCCGGGCGATCGTCTGCATCAGGCGCAGGACACCGACCCCATCGGCGATGACGTGGCTGACCGACAGCAGCACGAGATCGCCGCGGGGCCGCCGGGCCAGGGCAACGCGCAGCGCGGGGGTGGTGTCCAGCGCGATCGGCGGGCCGTAGAGCTCGGCCCGGAGACGGTCCAGCGCCGCATCGTCGGGACAGTCAGCCACCCGGACCGGATCCAGGTCCAACTCATCCGCCACGTCCCACCGGTAGGAATTGTCACGTTGCTCCCAGGGTGCCAGTCGAGCCCGGGCCAGCGGATGACGCCGGCAGCAGGACAGCACCGCCTGCCGGAGCGTGGCCTCGTCCACGTGGTGGTCCGTGCCCAGCTCGAGCTGCACGTTCCACTGCGAGCGCGCCTCCTGCAAGTGCAGGATCGCTTCGTCCAGCAGTGTCAAGGGCAGCGACGACTCGCTACCGCCAGACCCACTGGCCGAGACGGTCCTCGTGTCGGACACGGCGGTCCTCCTCCTGAACAGAGCTGGCATGTATTCGGTCCCTCCATCCTTGCTCAGGCGCATGGAGCTGGCCGGGCGAGCGGCTGCCGGTACCTTCGGATCAGCAACGTTGCAGGTTCGGATCCTGGCCGGGTGGCGGGAAGGCCCGGTCGCCCGTCGAGAGCCTTGTCAGGTGCTGAGATCCGCGGTCAGGCCGCGGACATCCGGCGTCGGCAGCGCCGGGCCGGTCAGCCGACGGCGCCGGTTGCGACGCTCCAGGAAGCCGGCGAACCACGACAGCGCCACGCAGAGTGTGATGTAGATCGCGGCGATGACGAGTGCCGTGGGGATGATCGGGCGTTCGAACTCGATGAGGCTGCCGAGGTAGCGCGCCTCGTAGAGCAGCTCCTCGTAGGTGATGAGGAAGCCCAGTGCGGTGTCCTTCAGGAGGACGACGAGCTGGCTCACGATCGTCGGCAGCATGACCCGCACCGCCTGGGGGAGCAGCACCGCCCGCATCACCTGGCTCTTGCGCAGCCCGACTGCGTAAGCTGCCTCGTGCTGGCCGCGGGGTACGGACAGCACGCCCGCCCGGAAGACCTCGGCGAGCACCGAGCCGTTGTAGAGCGTCAGGCCCACCACGAGGGACCAGAAGACGCCGAGTTGGAGCCCGGCCTGCGGCGCCGCGTAGTACAAGAAGAAGATCATGATGACCAGCGGGATCGCCCGGAAGAACTCGACGATCGCGAACGCTGGTGTGCGCAACCATACATGGTCCGAGAGCCGCGCGATCGCGAACAGGAAGCCGAAGGCGAGGGCAAGCAGGGCTCCGACGGCGAAGGCTGTCAGGGTTGCGCCGAGAGCTGCGAGCAGCCGCAACTGGAGATTCTCGTAGAGCAGCCACTCCCACTTCGCGCCCTCGAACTGGCCGGTGGCCCAGAAGCGGTAACCGATGAAGCCGACCAGCGCGACGATGCCGAGGGCGGCCAGCATGCCGAACGTCGTGTTCCGTGCCTGGGCCCGTGGCCCGGGGAGGTCGTAGAGCACTGAGCTCATCGGGCCACGCTCCACCGCTTCTCCAGGGCCCGTTGCGTTGCGGTCAGCGGGACGACGAGGACGAGGAATCCGATCGCGATCCAGAACATGCCGATGAGCAACGGTGCGCCGCGCTCGGAGAGGGCGGGGGTGATCTGACCCGCCTCGGCTACCGAGAAGCCGGCCGCGATCGTCGTGTTCTTCAGCAGTGCGATGAGCACGCTGGTCATCGGCGGTACGACTGACCTGATGGCCTGCGGGACGACGATCTCGGTGAGGGTCTGGGCGAACGTGAGGCCCAGCGCCCGGGACGCCTCGGACTGCCCCACATCAACGGTGTTGATACCGGATCGCACGACCTCGCACACGAATGCCGCCGTGTAGACGACGAGGGCGAGTACTGCCCTGGTGAAGAAGGAGACGTCCACCAGTTCCAGGCGGGGATAGGCGAATGCGAAGAAGAAGAAGACCAGCGTCAGCGGCGTGTTCCGGAAGACGTTGACGTACCCGGCCCCCAGGAGACGCAGCGCCGGGACCGGACTGACCCGCATCGCGGCCAGCAGCGTCCCCGACACGAGCGCGCCCATGCCGGCGAGGATGAAGAGCAGGATCGTGTTCCGGAATCCCCTGACGAACAAGTCGCGGTTGTCCACGAGCAGTTCGATCACACAGCGCCCCTCTCCGCACCGTGGTGGCCCGCCCCGCCGCTACGGGGCGGGCC
>JBOHGT010000359.1:0-2963 GCA_050700385.1 Pseudonocardiaceae bacterium
GCTCGTGCCACGATAAGTGCGCTTATGGCGCGTAAGAGCGGCTGGGACATCGCAGCGCCCCGGAACATCGGCGCGTAGGGTGACCCCCGTGCGGCTCGGCGTGCTCGACGTGGGCTCCAACACCGTCCACCTGCTGGTCGTGGACGCGCACCGCGGTGGCCACCCGACCCCGATGAGCTCCGAGAAGTCGGTGCTTCGGCTGGCCGAGCAGCTCGACTCCCGCGGCCGGCTCACCCGGGTCGGCGCGGATCGGTTGGTCCGGACGGTGGCCGAATCCGCCGCGTCGGCAGCCACCATGGAGTGCGACGACCTGCTGGCCTTCGCCACCTCTGCGGTCAGGGACGCATCCAACGCCGCCGCCGTACTCGCGAGGGTGCAGGCCGAGACGGGTGTGGCACTGGAGGTGCTCTCCGGCGAGCTGGAGGCGCGGCTGACGTTCCTGGCGGCGCGCCGCTGGTACGGCTGGTCGGCAGGCAGGCTGCTGGTGCTCGACATCGGCGGCGGGTCGCTGGAGATCGCCGGGGGCATCGACGAGGAGCCCGACGTCGCGGTGTCGCTGCCGGTGGGGGCGGCCCGGCTCACCCGGGAGCGGCTGGTACACGACCCGCCGGTCAAGCGAGAGCTGGAAGGGGTTCGCGGCCACCTCGAGGACCAGCTCGCCGCGGCGGCCCGCAGTATCGGCGAGGCCGGCACGCCGGACCGGGTGGTGGCGACATCGAAGACGTTCCGGTCGCTTGCCCGGCTCACCGGCACGGCCCCGTCTTCAGCCGGACCCCGGGTGCGCCGTACCCTCACCCAGGCGGGGCTCCGTCAGGTGATTGCCTTCATCTCCCGGATGTCCACCGGCGATCTCGCCGAACTCGAGGGCGTCAGCGCTGGCCGGGCACACCAGCTGGTGGCCGGCGCGCTGGTCGCGGAGGCCGCGATGCGGGCGTTGTCGGTCGACGAGGTGCAGATCTGCCCGTGGGCACTGCGGGAGGGAGTGATCCTGCGGAGACTGGACTGGTTGGACGGGATCGACCGGACGGCGCAGCCAACGCGCCGCCCGCCTCGGAGCACTGGACGGACCGCTCTCCGGGGGGCACGGTGAGGGATGATGAGTCAGAGTCGTGAACCCGACGACGGGTCTCAACGCAGCGTGGCGGAGCTGATCGCCCGTTACGGCGAGCCCACTGCCGCCGGTCGGCGTCGGCGTCGGCGTGAGCCGGACGCGGAGGACACCGCGCCACAGTCGATCATCGACCGCGTCGGGGCGGACCGTGTGGTGGCCTCGCAGGAGGAGCGTGCGGGCCGCCGGCGGGATCCCGACGACGCCCCGTCGCCGTTCGCGCCGTCGCGGCCGGTGCCCTACCAGAGTTCGCCCGAGCCCGCGCCGTGGTCGAGCGGTGCCCGCGCCGCCGGGTGGCCCCGCGACGACTACGGCAACGACTACGGCGACGACCACCGCCAAAAATACCGCGACGACGAGGAGAGCCGGTTCGGTCGTCCGCTGGTAGGGCAAGACTCGTTCGCGCACTCCGAGGACGCCGGTCCGAGAACCGAGCAGTTGCCCGTGGTGGGGGCCGTGGTGCGCGATCCCGCGCCGAACGTCGTGCCGCTGCGCGCACCCGATCGCTCGGCCGGCGGTGGGCCTCCGGCCGGGCTGGACTCCCGGACGAGGCCGGCGCCGCCTGCCGGACGGCCGCAGCCCGAGCCCACCCGGACCTTCGTCGCGGCCGGTACCGCCGCCCGTGACACCACCGGCGCTGACGACGTGGACCACGCCGAGCGAGACTACGGCGACGAGGAGTTCGACGACTACGCACACGCCGACCACGCCGACCACGAAGGCGACGTCGACCACGAAGGCGACGAGGGCGACGAGGTGCCGGCCTCGTCGCCGGTGCGGGAGTGGGCCGTGGTGGCCAGCCAGGTCGGGGCCGGCGTGGTCGGCGGCGCGATGCTGTGGCTGGTCTCCGAGTGGCTCTGGCAGAGCATCCCGCTGGTAGCGCTGGCCGTCGCGCTGGCGGTGATCACAGGCTTGGTCTGGGTGGTCCGGCGGGTGCGCCGCGCCGAGGACCTGCAGACCACCGTGATCGCCGTGCTGGTCGGACTGTTCGTGACGGTGTCGCCCGCGGCGTTGCTGCTCGTCGGCCGCTAGCAGGGTGGGCGCACCGCGGACCGCTCGGGTGGCGCTGTCCACCGCCTCGGTCTGGCCGGAACCTGCCGGGGTCGCCTTCGCGCTGGCCGCCGAGCTCGGCTACGACGGCGTCGAGGTGATGGTCTGGATCGACCCGGTCAGCCAGGACGTGCCCCGCTTGGCGGCATTGTCCGCGCGGTACGGCGTCCCGGTGCTCGCAGTGCACGCCCCGTGCCTGCTCATCACCCAGCGGGTATGGGCCGCCGATCCCGCCCAGCGGCTGGACCGAAGTGTGCAGGCCGCGACCCGGCTCGGTGCCCGCACCGTGGTGGTGCACCCCCCGTTTCGCTGGCAGCGTGGGTACGTGACCGGATTCACCGACCAGGTCGCCGAGCTGGAACGGTCCAGCGGGGTCGACGTCGCGGTGGAGAACATGTTCCCGATGCGCCGTGGCCGGCTGTCCCTCTCGGGCTTCGTGCCTTCGCCGGATCCCACCGATGCCGGCTACCCGCACTACACGCTCGACCTGTCGCATACCGCCGCCGCGGGGGCCGACGCGCTCACGATGGCTGAACGGATGGGATCGGGCCTGGTGCACCTGCACCTCACCGACGGCACGGGCGCACCCCGCGACGAGCACCTGGTACCGGGCCACGGCACCCAGCCCTGCGCGGAGGTGTGCCGCAGGCTGACCGGCAACGGCTTCGACCGCACCGTCGTGGTCGAGGTGAGCACCCGGCGGGCCCGCGACCGCGCCGAGCGCCGCGCCGTGCTGACCGAGTCGCTGCTCTTCGCCCGGCTCCACCTGTACCCCGGGTCGTGAATGATTTCGGTAGCCCTGGCT
>JBOHGT010000360.1:0-4322 GCA_050700385.1 Pseudonocardiaceae bacterium
CGACCCCCCGGGCGCAGCAGCACGGTGGCAACGGCGGCGAGGCCCTCGCCGCGGCCGGTGAGGCCGAGACCGTCGGTGGTCGTGCCGGACACCGTGACCGGACCGCCGAGTGCGGCGGAGAGCACTCCCTGCGCCTCGGCGCGCCGCGCGCCGATACGGGGTGCGTTGCCGATCACCTGCACGGCCGCGTTACCCAGCACCCAGCCCTCGGCGTCCAGCCGCAGCCGCACCTCGGCGAGCAACTCGCCACCGTGCACGCCCGCCCAGCGCGGGTCGCCGGTGCCGAACACCGCGCCCAGGTCACCGAGACCCGCGGCGGACAACGCCGCGTCGCACAGCGCGTGCACCGCGACGTCACCATCGGAATGCCCGGCGCAGCCGTCGACCCCCGGCCAGTGCAGCCCGGCGACCCAGCACTCGCGGCCGGGCTGGACGGTATGCACGTCGGTACCGATGCCGACCCTCACCGGTCACCGGCCAGGGCCTCGGCGACCGCGAGGTCGAACGGTGTCGTGATCTTGAAAGCGTGCGGGTGGCCGGGCACGGTGCTCACCTTCTCACCGAGCCGTTCCACCAGCCCCGCGTCATCGGTCGCCGGGCCGGAACTCGCGGCGTGCGCGCGCCGCAGCAGCTCGGCGTCGAAGCCCTGGGGTGTCTGCACGACGCGCAGGTCCGAGCGATCCACCGTGGCCACCACGGTGCCGCTGGCATCGACCTGCTTGACGGTGTCGGTGACCGGCAGCACCGGCACCACAGCGCGGTGCCCGGCTCGGACCGCCGCCACCACCGCGCGGGTCACCGCGGACGGCGTGAGGCAGCGCGCCGCGTCGTGCACCAGGACGATGTCGGCGCCGGTGACGGCGTCGAGCGCGGCGCGCACGGAGTCGGTGCGTTCGGTACCCCCGTTGACGAACTCCGTCTCCAGCCCCGCGAGCGCCTCGCTGGCGAGCTCCACGTCACCCTCGGCGATCGCCACCACCACGCGCTCCACGCAGCCCGAACCCAGCAGTCCCCGGACCGCGTGGCGCAGCAGCGGCTCGCCGCGTAGCGGGACGTAGGCCTTGGGTATCGCCGTGACCAGCCGCGCGCCGCGTCCTGCCGCAGGAACGATCGCAACGACGCCGGCCGCGGGCGGAACCGGGACGGTCAGGACGCCGCGGCGAGGACCCTGTCGAGGAGCACCTCGGCATTGTCCTCGTGAGTGCCCTCGGCCAGCGCCAGCTCGCTGACCAGGATCTGGCGGGCCTTGGCGAGCATCCGCTTCTCACCCGCCGACAGTCCGCGGTCGCGCTCGCGGCGCCACAGGTCCCGGACCACCTCGGCCACCTTGTTGACGTCGCCCGACGCGAGCTTCTCCAGGTTGGCCTTGTACCGCCGCGACCAGTTCGTGGGCTCCTCGGTGTGGGGAGCCCGTAGAACCTCGAAGACCCGGTCGAGGCCCTCCTGCCCGACCACGTCCCGGACGCCGACGACCTCGGCATTGGCAGCGGGAACGCGAACGGTCAGGTCACCCTGCGCAACCTTGAGCACGAGGTACTTCTTCTCCTCGCCCTTGATCACTCGGGTCTCGATCGCCTCGATCAGAGCGGCACCGTGGTGCGGGTAGACGACGGTCTCTCCGACCTTGAAAGCCATGTGTCCTCTGCCCCTTTCGCTGAGCTAAGGATAGCACGGCCGACGACGCCTGTGCAGCCGGCAGCGGAACGTCGTCGCAGGTCAGGGGGTTGACAAGTCGGCGGTGTTCGTGCAAGGCAGGTCACGGCGGCACCGGGCACTCCACTGTGGACTCCCCGGGGCCACCGGGGTGACCCTGGCACTCGCGCGGGCGGTTAAGCTGCAAGCCGGTCAGGTGGCGTCCCCGGCGCGCACCGAGCACCCGAATGCAAGCCAGTAAATACACCCAGCAGACCTGCGCACCAGGAGGACGCCACCCGTGAGCCGCCGCCAGCAGATCATGCGGATGCGCCTGGCCCCCGCCGTGCTCGGCGCTGCCGTGGCGCTGGCCGTCTCCGGCTGCGGGGCCGGGCTGGTGGCACAGACCAGTGAGCAGCTGTCCGCGGTGAACGGCGCGAGCGCGGACATCGGGACGATCGCGCTCCGTGACGCGGTGCTCGCCTACCCGGGCGGGCAGGGCGTCGTCGGCTACCGCGAGGGCCAGAACGCGCCGCTGCTGGTCACGATCGCCAACTCGGGCGCCCGGGCCGACGAGCTCGTCTCGGTCACCACGCCGGTGTCGCCGGAGGTGACCGTCGAGGGGCTGACCACGATCGCCGGCGCGAGCTCCGTCTCGAGCATCCTCGACGAGGACAACCCGCTGCGGACCTCCTCGCCCTCGACGGCCCCATCGCGGCCGTTCGGGCGGCCCGGCGACGGCGGCGAGCTGCGCATCGTGCTCACCGATCTCCGGCAGCCGATCCGGCCCGGTCTGCCCACCTCCGTCACCTTCCGGTTCCGGGAGGCCGGCGAGGTGTCGCTGCAGGTGCCGGTGAACGCGCCGGCCGGTGTGAGCCCCGCCGAGGCCGACAAGGGCGCCGGCGAGCACTGACCGCAGCGTCGGAGACCGCGGGTACCGTCGCCCGCCGTGGCCACCCGCACCGCCCGTCCCGCGCACCGCTGCAGCGAATGCGGCGGCGCTGGTCGCACCGTCGTCGCTGACACAGCCGCGGCGCGCGGTCAGTGGGCTGGACTCGGCGCGGGTGGCGATGGTGCTGGCGGTCACGGAGCGGCGCGGCGGGGTGGCGCTCGCCGGCTCGGATGTGTTCACCGCGACGGTGGGCGGGATGCGGGCGGCCGAGCCCGCCGCCGACCTCGCCGTCGCGCTGGCCGTCGCATCGGCGGCCTCCGACATGCCGCTGCCGCCGCACACCGTCGCGATCGGCGAGGTCGGGCTGGCTGGGGAGGTCCGCCGGGTCAGCGGAGTCGGCCGGCGACTCGCCGAGGCCACGCGGCTGGGGTTCCGCTTCGCGCTGGTGCCGCCGGACTGCACCGACCGGCCGCCGAGCGGTATGCAGGTGATCGAGGTGCCCGACATCCGAAAAGCGTTGGACGTTCTGCGGTGCTGATCGCACGATCGGCCATCCGGTTTCCTGGTTGCCGCGAACCCCGCGACCCGAGGAGCTACAACCGCAAGCTGTAGCACCGACCGGCGTGGCGCGTCCGGGCCAGCGGTCCTTTCCTAGACTGGCGCCGGGGCGGGTCACAGCGGGAGGGAAGTCGTGAACGAACGGGGGCACACCGAACTGCTGCGCAGCACGCTGGCGAGGCTCGCCCCCGGCACGGTGCTGCGGGACGGCCTGGAACGCGTGCTGCGCGGGCGCACCGGCGGGCTGCTGGTACTCGGCCACGACCCCGCCGTGGAGTCCATCTGCGACGGCGGCTTCCAGCTCGACGTCGAGTTCTCGGCGACCCGGCTGCGCGAGCTGTCCAAGATGGACGGGGCGGTGGTGCTGTCCACCGACGCCGGCCGGATCCTGCGCGCCAACGTGCAGCTCGTGCCCGACCCGACCATCCCCACCGAGGAGTCCGGCACCCGGCACCGGGCCGCCGAGCGGACCGCGATCCAGACGGGCCACCCTACGATCTCGGTGAGCCAGTCGATGGGCATCGTGAGCGTCTACGTCGACGGTCGCCGCTACGTCATCTCGGACTCACCGACCATCCTGTCTCGGGCCAACCAGGCACTGGCCGCGCTGCAGCGCTACACGACCCGGCTCGACGAGGTGGCCCAGTCGCTGTCCGCGCTCGAGATCGAGGACTTCGTCACGCTGCGCGACGCCATGACCGTGGTGCAGCGGCTGGAGATGGTGCGCCGGATCGCCGAGGAGATCGCCTGGGACGTCGTCGAGCTCGGTATCGACGGCCGGCTCATCGCCCTGCAGCTCGACGAGTTGGTCGGCGGGGTCGACACCGACCGGGAGCTGGTGATGCGCGATTACCTGCCCGACGGCCGCGCCGCCACGGCGACCGCGGCCTCGCTGGACCGGCTCTCCGGCGTCGAGCTGCTCGACCTCACGGCGGTGGCCGCCAGCTACGGCTACCCGCCGGTGCCGGAGGCGCTGGATCAGCAGGTCTCCCCGCGGGGGCACCGGCTGCTGGCCAGGGTCCCCCGGCTGCCGAGCGGGCTGCAGGCCCGCCTGGTGGAGCACTTCGGGTCGCTGCAGGCCCTGATGGCCGCCACCGTGGACGACCTGCAGACCGTCGACGGGGTGGGCGACGCGCGCGCCCGGGTGGTACGCGAGGGCCTGTCCCGGCTCGCCGAATCCACCATCGTGGATCGTTACGGCTGACCCCCGTGGTCGTGAATGATTTCGGTAGCCCTGGCT
>JBOHGT010000361.1:0-3211 GCA_050700385.1 Pseudonocardiaceae bacterium
GACGAGGAGCTGGCGCAGGCCGCGCAGCAGTCCCACGCCCGGTTGGCGCAGGTCCGGCTGGCCGGGCACCACGCGGTGATCGGCACGGAGCAGCCCACGGTGTCGAGCCTTGAGCTGCGCGACGGGGTGGTCCGGGAGCTGCACCACAGTTTCTGGCTGCACTCCGACGGCGAGTTCGTCCGCGACCCCGACGGTATCCTGCGGCGGGTGGACCGGCGCGGGGACGGGACGGTGCCGCGGAACTCGGCGAACCCGGTCGGCGCCGAGCCGATCGCGGTGGCCCAGCAGCACGGCCCACTCGCCACCGCCGACGAGGCGATCAGTGTCGTGCGCTCGGTGATCACCGAGCAGGATGCTGATCTCGGGCCTCGGCTCGGCGAGGGGGACATCGGGCTGGACCTGCCCGACGTGGTCACCCCCGGCGCCGGGTGGGCGGCGATGGTGACCGGGGTGGCGCCCCACGAGGCCACCTGCACCGTGACCGACCTGCAGACCGGCCTGGCGGTCGATCACCCACCGCTGCACCGCCGCGACGGCCGGGTCCAGGCCACGGTCAGCCTGCCCGAGCCGGGCCTGTTCCGGATCGCGGTCTCCGGGGGCGGCACCACCCCGGTCAGCCAGCTGGTCATGGCCGAGCAACCGGGTGACGACCCGCCCGACGATGATGAGTGACGAGCTGGTGGTGTTCCCGGTGCCGATCGGGAACTATGTCCACCACCCTCCGTTGGACGTCGATGCCGAGGTCGCCCTGGTGGTCGAGCTGTTCGCGGAGTTCGGCGGTCGCGAGGTGCCGTGGGCGGTGGCCATGGCGGAGCGGGGTGGTGACCCGGTCGCCGAACGGCTGCGCTGCTGGTCCGGCGCACCCGAGGGCCACACGGTGCTGTACTGGGTCGGCCACGGCTGGTCCGACACGCGCACCGCGTCGCTGGCCCATGCCCGCAGCCCCCGAGCCGTCGCGGAAGACGGCGTCACACCGGCCGCGTTGGCCCGCCGCATCGCCGAACGCGAGGGCGCGGGTAGCAACGGATGGGCCATCGTCATCGTGGATGCGTGCCGGTCGGCGCGCTTCGTCGAACTGCTCAGCGCGGCCGTGGACGACCACCAAGGTCCGCGTCGGCTGCTGTTGGTCGGTGTGTCCGGCGAGGGCGCCACCACGCTCGGCCGGTTCACCCGCACCCTGCAGACGGTGCTGCGGGGGACTTTCCGGGCCGATCCGGAGATCGAGCTGTGGCGGCTGTGGCCCGAGCTCAAGCGCAACCTGCCCGGGAGTGAGATCATCCTGAAGAACATCGAGCGGGAGGTGTTGCGGCGCACGGTTGCGCCCGTGGCGGCGACGCTCGACGTGGTCGCCGAGGTCGAAGCCGTCCTGGCCGAGCTGGCCGACGACGAGCAGCGGCACTTCGTGCCCAAGGCCCAGGGGGCTGAGCTCGGTGAGCTGTCCTGGTACTTCGAGGGGCGTCGCGCCGAGAGCGCCCGGATCGCCGGGTGGCTGCGGGATGGTGGCAGCGGGCTGCTCGTGGTGACCGGCGACGCCGGATCGGGTAAGTCCGCGCTGCTCGGCCACCTGGTGGTGCAGAGCCGTCCGCAGCTGCGCGAGGTCCTGGCGCGGCACAGCCTGGCGGCCGTACGTCCGGTCGACGAGCGGCCACCCGACGAGGTGTTCGACGCCATCCTGCACCTCACCGGGCTGGGCCCCGCCGAAGTGATCAGCCGGCTCGCCGCTGAGCTCGCGGTGGACGAACTCCCCCCCGAAACGGACCTCCGCGTGCAGGTCGACCGGCTCTGCGCGGTTCTCGACGGTCACCGGCGGACGGTCTTGGTCGATGCCCTCGACGAGGCCGTCAGCCCACTGACCGTCGCCCGATCGGTCCTGCGACCGCTGGCCGCAGTCCCGGGTGTGCGAGTGGTGGTCGGTACCCGGCGTTCCACCCAGGAGGGCCCGGACCAGCCCCACCCCGATGACCGGGACCTCCTCGACGCGCTCGGCCCATCCGACGCCACCCTCGTCGTCGAGCGTGACGACGCCGCGATCACCCGTTATGTCGCCCGGCGGCTGGCCACCGCCGTGGACCGCGGGCGGCTGCAGGCCGACCACGCCACCATCCAGGCCGCAGCGGCGGCGATCGGCCGCGCGGGCCGGCAGTTCCTGTTCGCCCGCCTGGCGGTGCACGAGGTCCTCGCCCGCCCCGAACTCCTGACCGGGCCGGGTCTGGCTGATGTGGTGGCAGGTGACCACCGTCGGCTGTTCGCGACAGCGGTCGCCCGGCTGAGCACCGACCAGCCCGTCCACACGCCGTTGCTGCAGGCCCTGGCCTACTCTCGGGGCCGGGGCCCGCCGATGCGCGACGGCGTCTGGAGTGCTGTCGCGAGCGCTCTGTCCAGCGGGGACGAGATCACCGACACCGATGCGAGCGGGCTGCTCGACGCGGCCGCCCCCTACCTGATGCTCGATCGCGAGCACGGTCACACCGTCTACCGGCTTGCCCACCGCACCTTCGCCGAGCACTTCACCGCCGAACCAGATGCCGCCGGTGAGATGCGCCCCGAAGACCGCCGCCGACACCACGCCGTCGCCCGCCGTCTGATCACTGACGCGGACGCTGATCCGGCGGCCGAGCTCAACCCCTACCTCACCCATTACCTGTCCGCGCATACCGCGGCTGCCGGTGAGGACGCGTGGCACCACCTGGCCGATCACCCGGGCGTACTGGACCGGCTCGATCCACTGGCCGTCGGCGCCGACGCCATGCGCACCGCCTTCGGCCGCTTCACGCTCCCTCCGGAGATCGCCGGTGTCGTCGGCGCCCGTCACCTGCTGGCACAAGCCACACCCCACGATCGTCCCGGCCTACGCCAGCTCGCCATGGCCCGGCACGTCGGAGTACCACACCCCGCCACCAGAGGCGGCTGGGGTAGCGCTAGCTGGACGGTGCGCTGGGCGAGCGTGGTCGGCCAGCCGACCCATCTGACCCTTACCGGGCACACCGGCCCGGTGTTGGCGGTGTGCGCGGTGCCCGGGCCGGGGGGGCGGACCCTGCTGGCCACCGCCGGCGACGATGCGACGGTGCGGCTGTGGGACCCGACCACCGCCACCCCGGTGGGGGAGCCGCTGCGCGGGCACACCGGCTGGGTGTGGGCGGTGTGCGCGCTGCCCGGGCTGGGGGGGCGGACCCTGCTGGCCACCGCCGGCGACGATGCGACGGTGCGGCTG
>JBOHGT010000362.1:0-4077 GCA_050700385.1 Pseudonocardiaceae bacterium
AGTCATGGCTACCGAAATCATTCACGACGTCTCGGCGACCACGATGGCGGCCGCGAGGTCGGCGTCGTGGGTCAGGGACACGTGCCACGCCGTGACGCCATGGCGCTGCGCCGCGCGGGCCAGCGAGCCCGTCACCCGCAGCAGCGGCCGCCCGTTCGGGCCGGCGACCACCTCGGTGTCGTGCCAGCCCCAGCCGCGGGGCACCCCGAGCGCCTTCGCCGCGGCCTCCTTCGCGGCGAATCGGGCGGCCAGCGAGTGGGGCCGGCGGGCCGCTCCGGAGCGGGTGGTGCGCTCGGCGTCGGTGAACACTCGAGGCAGCAGGCCGGGGGTGCGGCGTAGCGCCTGTTCGAAGCGCACCACGCCGACGATGTCGGTGCCGACGCCGACGATCACTCGACGGTGACGGACTTGGCCAGGTTGCGCGGGCGGTCCACGTCGAGCCCGCGCGACCGGGCGATCTCGGCGGCCAGCACCTGCAACGGCACCGTCGACACCAAGGGTTGCAGCAGCGTCGGCACAGCGGGCAGCTCGAGCAGGTGCCTCGCGTACGGGCGCACTGTCTCGTCGCCTTCCTCGGCGATGACGATAGTGCGCGCCCCACGGGCCCGGATCTCCTGGATGTTGGACAGCAGCTTGGAGTGCAGCACAGCCCGGCCCTTCGGCGAGGGCACCACCACCACTACGGGCAGGCCGTCCTCCAGCAGCGCGATCGGCCCGTGCTTGAGCTCCCCGGCCGCGAACCCCTCGGCGTGCATGTAGGCGAGCTCCTTGAGCTTGAGCGCGCCCTCCAGCGCGACCGGGAACCCGACGTGGCGGCCGAGGAAGAGCACCGCCTTGGACCCGGCGATGTCGCGAGCCAGCACCCGGACCTGCTCGACGGTCTGCAGCACCCGGGACACCGCGGCGGGCATCGCCTCCAGCTCGACGAACTCGCGGGCGATCTCGTCGGAGTACTTCGTGCCGCGGGCCTGCGCGAGGGCGAGTCCGACCAGGTAGGTGGCGGCTATCTGGGCCAGGAATGTCTTGGTGGACGCCACGCCGACCTCGGGTCCGGCGTGGGTGTAGAACACGGCGTCGGACTCCCGGGGGATCTGCGCGCCGTTGGTATTGCAGATCGCGAGTACCCGCGCCTTCTGCTCGCGGGCGTGACGGACCGCTTCAAGGGTGTCGGCGGTCTCACCGGACTGCGAGATCGCGACGACGAGGGTGGCCCGGTCGAGCACCGGGTCGCGGTAGCGGAACTCGCTGGCCAGCTCCACCTCGACCGGCAGCCGGCACCAGTGCTCGATGGCGTACTTGGCCAGCAGCCCGGAGTGGAAGGCCGTGCCGCAGGCCACCACGAACACCTTGTCGACGTCGCGCAGATCCTGGGGGTCCATCCGCTGCTCGTCGAGCACGATCCGGCCGTCGACGAAATGCCCGCGCAGCGTGTTGGCCAGCGCCTCGGGCTGTTCCTCGATCTCCTTGAGCATGAAGTAGTCGTGGCCACCCTTCTCGGCGGCCGAGAGGTCCCAGTCGACATGAAACGGGCGAGCCCGGTGTGGTTCACCGGCGAAGTCGGTGACGGCGTAGCCGTCCCGCGTGATCGTCACGACCTGGTCCTGGCCGAGCTCGACGGCGTCGCGGGTGTGCTCGATGAACGCGGCGACGTCGGAGGCGACGAAGTGCTCTCCCCGCCCGACGCCGACCACCAGCGGCGAGGAACGGCGCGCCGCGACGATGAGGTCCGGATGGTCGGCATGGGTGATGACGAGGGTGAACGCACCCCGCAGCCGCCGGCACACGGCGCGCACCGCCTCGGCGAGATCACCGGCGTAGGCCCGGGCGATCAGGTGGGCGGCCGTCTCGGTGTCGGTCTCGCTGTCGAGCTCGGTGCCGCCGGCCTCCAGCTCGGCTCGCAGCTGGGCGAAGTTCTCGATGATCCCGTTGTGCACCACGGCGACCCGGCCGGCCATGTCACAGTGCGGGTGGGCGTTGCGGTCGGTCGGGGCCCCGTGGGTGGCCCACCGGGTGTGGCCCATCCCGGCGGTGCCCGCGAAGGCGTCGGCCCCGGCCACCCCCAGCTCCGCGATGAGGTTGGCCAATGGCCCGGCCTTGCGGCCGACGGCGAGCCGGCCCGCACCGTCGAGCACGGCGATGCCCGCCGAGTCGTAGCCGCGGTACTCCAGCCTGCCGAGCCCCTGCAGCACCACGTCCCGAGCCGGCCGGTGCCCGACGTAACCCACGATTCCGCACATGGACGTCACGGTAGCCGAGCCGAGCCGGCGCCCCGACCGGGCGAGGCCGCGGGCAGCGGCCCAGGTCGGAGCGGTACCGTCCGGGGCCATGTCACGCAACGGCAAGGCCAAGCGGGTCGCCGAGGAACTGTCCCGGCCGGGTCCGCACGAGGTGCTGCGGGGCGACCTGGCCCTGGTCGGGTTCCCCGGCGTCGTGTTCGCCCCCCGCTCCGGTCTGGGGCTACCCGCGGTCGCCTTCGGGCACGGCTGGCTGCAGCCGACGTCGCGCTACGAGGAGCTGCTGCGCCACCTCGCGTCGTGGGGGATCGTCGCGGCCGCACCCGGCACCCAGGGCGGCGTGGTCCCCTCGCACCGGCAGTACGCGGCGGACCTGCGCGCGACGCTGGACGTGTGCAGCGGCGTGCGCCTGGGCGACGGGGAGATCGGCATCGACCCCGACAAGCTCGGCCTCGCGGGGCACTGCATGGGCGGGGGATGTGCCGTGCTCGCGGCCGCCGACGAACCCCGCTGCCACGCGGTGGTGACATTGGCGCCGGCCGAGACCCTGCCGTCGGCGATGGACGCGGCCACGCGGTGCGGCATGCCGGGCCTGCACCTCGCCGGGGGGAAGGACAGGATCGCCCCCGCAAAAGGGCACGCCGAACCGGTCGCGACGGCGTGGGCCGGGCCGGTGCAGCTGCGCACGCTGCCGAAGGCGAGTCACCTCGGCTTCACCCGCGGCCGGCACTGGACCGACCTGCTCGTCGGCGGCGGCCCGCAGAGCGGCACCCGGCGGATCAGCCGGGCGCTGGTCACGGCATTCCTGCTGCGCTTCCTGGACGGCAGGACCGACCACGACGCCCTGCTCGAGGGGGACATCCCGGGAGCACCGCGGCACGAGATCGCCGCGGCGGCGGGTTAGCGAGGAGCAAGTGAAGCGGGAAGCGCTGGGACTCGGACCGTTCCTCACGAACCTCGAACGGCGCCTCGACGAGCTGCCCGCCGAGCAGCTGCGGCGCATGCTGCTCGAACACGGCGCTCGGCTCCCCGCAGCCGAGCGGCTGGACTTCCTCCGCGTGTTCGACGCTCCCGCGACCCCGGCCGACCATGACGACCCCGACCTGCTGGACGCCGTCGAGTCGTTCGTCACCGATATCGCCAAGGGCGCCTACACCGAGGGGCACGGCTTCGACCCCGACTACGGCGAGTACCGGACGTTCGGCGACGAGAGCTGGACGATCGAGCTGGACGACCTCCTCGACCGGGCGGGGGCGGCGTTCCTCGCGGGGAACGCGTCGCTGGCCCGGGGGGCCTACCGGGTACTGCTGGATGCGATCGGCCGCGACGACAGCGAGAGTGGCTTTCCCGGCGCGGGTACCCCGGAGGAGCTGATCAGCGGCGATGTCGGCGAGGCCAAGGACCGCTACCTGCGGGCCGTCTGGGAGAGCGAACCGCTGGCCACCCGCGCGGCCGCCGTGGTCGAGGCCGCCGGGTCGCTCGGCTTCGTCGGGCGCGACCCCAGCCTGGCCGCGCTGGATGCCACCCGGCGCGAGCCGCTACCAGACGTCGAGCGCGTGCTGCCCGACCTGATCACGGCGCTGCGCGGGATCGACCCGGACGGGTTGCGCTTCGGCGCGCAGGCCCGCCAGCTGCTGGCCGAGGCGACGGAGCGTCACGGCGGCGTGGACGGGCTCGCCGACCTCGCCCGCACACCCGGGTCGCGCCGGGCCGAGGCGTACCGGGACTGGGTGGACGGGCTGGCCGGTGCGGGCAGACCGGCCGACGCCGAGCAGGCCGCCCGCGAGGCGCTGCACGAGCTCGACCCGCACGGCAGCGTCCAGGCCGGGCTCGCCGACCGGCT
>JBOHGT010000363.1:0-5535 GCA_050700385.1 Pseudonocardiaceae bacterium
TTGCCGCATGGCGGCACGCACCCCATGATCGTGCCGTGCTGATCCGACGGGAGCGGGCCGACGACCGGCCGGCGGTGCGCCGGTTGCACGCCGCGGCGTTCGCGCGGGCCGAGCTCGAAGGAGCCGAGGCGCCGGAGGCCCGGCTGGTCGATGACCTGAGGGAGACGGCCGCATGGCTCGGCCGGCTGTCCCTGGTCGGCGAGGTCGAGGACGCAGTCGTGGGCCATGTCGTGTGCAGTCGCGCCACGCTCGAGCCCGGTGGGCGTCCGGTGCTCGGTCTCGGTCCGATCGGAGTCCTGCCCACCTGGCAGGGACAAGGCATCGGCAGTGCGCTGATGCACGCGGTCCTCGCCGCGGCGGGGGCGCTCGACGAGCCGCTCGTCTGCCTGCTGGGTGAGCCTGACTTCTACCGGCGTTTCGGCTTCGAGCCGGCCGGTCGGTGCGGCGTGCTGCCCCCGGATCCCGCGTGGTCGGCCCACTTCCAGATCCGGCCGCTGGACTCCTGGAGCGAGGGTATGACCGGCACCTTCCGCTACGCCGAGCCGTTCGGCGACCTGTGACCCGCGCCCGTGAGCGTGGCTGGCCAGCCTAGGCGGGCAGCGGCGTTCTAAAGGCGGGGGCGAGCGGTTGCGTGGGCGGGCTGATCGGCCGGGGTGTGTCATGGCCGGGCTCGAACACACTCGACCTCTTCCCAGGCTTCCCGGATCACGGCGTCCTCGACGGACTCCCCGGCCTCGGTCTTACCGCTGGGTAGGTGCCACAGGCCATGGCCGTATCCGCCCCGGCGGCGGCTGAGCAGGACCTGGTCGTCCCGCACGAGCAGCAGGTGCACGTCCAGAATCACTCGATGCGGTGGTTGGCCCACGCTGCTCCTCCCGGGTGACGTCCGCTGATGCGGGCGGAGACTACCGGGAGGTGGGTGGACGCTTGGGCGCGACTCGCCGCACCGGCGGCTGCCGGTGCGCGGCGATCGCGAGTCAGCAGGGCTCGGAGCGCAGGAACTCGGTCATGCGGTCGAGCCGGTCGGTGACGGTTCGCCGAGCGGCGCTCTATGTATTGCCCCTGCCACGCGGTGACCGGGAATAGGCCGCCAGCAACTCGTCCAGCTCGCGTACCGGCTTGCTGCGCTGCCACGGCGTCAGCGCCGCACGCAGCTCAGCGATACGCTGGTCGATGCGCTGCGAGGTGTTGGCAGCGGTGAGCGTGACCACCTCGCCGATGACTTGACAAGCTTCGGCGACGTTGCCCTTCTGCACGAAGGCTTCGCCCTGAAAGAGCAGGGTAAAGGAATACTCGTGGACGTTGGTCTGGTCCACGGTGGCGAGCGACTTCGACACTGCTTCCAGAGCATGCTCAGGGTCGCGCAGCCGCAGGGCGCAGCTGCTCGTTGTCGCCCAGAAAAATGATTCGTCGTAGAAGTACCACCATGGCGGATCGGTGGCATCGGCCTCGATCTTGGCAAGCGTCGCTTGTTCGGTGTCCAGCGCCTTACGGCAGGTATCGGCCTGGCCGTCTGCGGCGAAGGCTCGCGCCGCAACGTCAGCGGCGTATGCCTCAGCTCGGGGGTTCCCGGTCTGCAAGGCCCAGGCTTGCGCAACGGTGGCATGGTCGATACCGACTCTGGCCTGACCGTGCCAGGTGGCAAACTGGGTCATGGTGCCCAGGACATACGTAACAAGCTCGACGTCGTGCGCGTCGTGGGCTGCGCTCCGGGCATCCTCGCAATAGTGCTGGGCACTGCGGTGGCTACCCATGTTGAAGCACAACCAGCCAACGAGCTGGGTCAGTTCGGCATACGCCGACAGTGCCCGTTGCTGAAACCTTGGTGGTGCTGTCTTGGCGAGCCGGTGCGCGACGTCTCGGTGCCCCAACGCACTTGGTAGTACGAGCTGAGGGCCGAGAGCGTCGTGTTGCCGACGGAGACCGCTCACCATGCCCTCACAGTAGCGGAGGGTTGGCTCGTCAAAGGCCGAAGGGTTTTGTAGCACTCGGGCGACCCGTTCGTGCTCCTCCGGGTCGAGCACGTCGAACAATGCCGCAGCAGCCGCAAGCGTACATGCTGCGCTCAGCTTGGACAGCAGATCGCGGCGGCTCACCGAGGAGTCGAGTCGTTGCATCCACATGATGATCACCCGCGCCAATTCGACGATGTCGACCTCTTGCAGCCGGTGTACCAGCAATGCTGAACCTCGTGACAGGGCGAACGGTGACAGTATACCTCGGCTGTCACTGTCACTGTGGTTGAAAATGTCAACAAACAGCGATTCTACCTGCTGAACGACCGCGAGTTCGTTTGTTACCACCAGCGTCTCGTGCGCGCCGTCAAGGTGACGGTAATCGGCTAGATCGCTCAGTAAGTCACTCACGCTGCATTGGTAGAGTTGGGCCAGCCGACTCAATACGTCGAGCGATGGCTCATGGCCGGTGCTGCTCGGCCAGACTTCCCAATAGGAGAAGTTCTTGAGCGTCTTCGGATCATCGGGCCAACGAGCGCTCCATTCGTCGGCTGCCTGCCGCTGGCTCCAGCCGTGCGCCAGCCGGAACGCGACACGGGCATTGACGCGGTACTTCCTACGGAATACCTCAGCCACGTCAACCCAGGTCTTGCCCTGTGCGCGAAGATCAGCCGCGAGCCAGGCTTGCTCCTGCCTGACGCTGCGCGCTTTATAGTGCACCGTCTCCTCCGGCCTGCCGTACGCTGACACTTGCGTCCTGCTGTCCGCCTGCTGGGTAGACCGTACCTCACCGGCCCGTACCCGAGTTGGGCGAGGTTCCCCGCCGCGAGGGGAAGAGCGGCATCAAGAGATTACGGCCGTGCTGGATGGGCGATCTCCGGTCCGTTTGGGATGGTTTGAGGTGCTGATCATTCTGTATATGGACAGCGCCACCCAGCAGGGACGAGTGTGGGAACGGGGTAGCGGGATCGTGCCGGAGTCAGACGTACTGCCGCTGGTCTATGGCTATTTGCGCGCCGAGGAACCCGACGAGCGCGAGCTTGTCGTGCTGCGCAAGGAGATGAACCGGTTCTGTGCCGCCTACGGGTACCGCTTGGGCGCGGTCTTCTGTGATCGAGGGGTACCGGGCGACACCATTGCGCGGACGGGGTTCACCGGACTGTTGGACGTGTTGCAGGTGCCCGGGGTACACGGCGTAGTGGTGCCTACCCTGGGCCACATGTCCTCACATGAGCTGGTGCGCAAGGCACTTGTACGCATGGTCGAGCGCGCCGGAGCACAACTCATTGTCGTGGCCGAGGCCAACGGCATCACGGGCCGCGGTGCGCGCGATGACGGACGAGACGGGTCGTCGTGGGTGAACTGTTGAGCCTCACGGGTGGGGTGACCGGGTGCCTCGTGCTGCTGGCTGTGGTAGTGGCGATGGCGGCGGCACCGTGGCTGCTGGAGTGGGAGCCAGCGGGTCGAGAAAGGCGGCCGGGCCGGTGACCCGGGAAGATCGAGAGCTGCTGGCCGAGATGGCACGGGTGAACAGCGATATCGTGACGGTCGCCATGCGGGTCATGGATGACAGCGCTGCGCCAGCAGAACAGCGTGAGTTCGGGGCACGGCTCATTGCCCTGGGCGAGGCCTTGCAGGCACGGGCCGGGCAGTCCGCCATGGGAGTGGTTGCGGGGGAGGTTGACCACGCGGTCGTGGTCGACGATGCCTCCGCTCGGCGCAGGCCACACGTCAGCAATGCCGAGGAATGAGCCGCAACGTCGGGCACGAGCCGGCTGCACATATGCAGGCCCGGTTATTGAACGAGCGGGTTCAGGAGACGCTCATTGACTTGGCTGCGCGCTGGCATGACAGGCCAGGCGACCTATCGGATACCCAGCAGCGTGTACGCGATTTGGCGACCGGCCTGGTGCGGTATGCGGGGGCCATCCAAGAGCTGCTGACGAGGCATCCGGTGGATAGGAAGGGACGGTGCTGGAGGTGTCGGCTGAGGTGGTGGAAACGGAAGCGACAGTGTGAATTGCACCGGCTGCTGTGGTATTTCACGACAACGCAAGTCGACATGGTGTGGTGGCAGGCGTTGAATGAGATGGAGGGACGGACCGTAGGATTGGAAGCGGTGCGGGAGTGGTTGGAAGAGGGGGCATCGGATACGGCTGGCGCTGTCTCCGGGGAGAGCCTTGGGGGTGAGGGGCCGGAGGATGATTCGCATGGTGAGCGGGCCGGTGTGTCAGCTGCGGACGCGGGAGCTGAAGGTGGGAGCGCTGAAGACGAGGAAGACCACGCGGAAACTCGGAACTATGGCAGGCATGCGTTGCGTGAGGGACGCACATAATGTCACAGTGAGCGAACTGCTGGCGCGAGAACGGACCGAAAGAACCAGCGTGCGGACGCCGTTGCGGCGGCCGACACACTCGTCATCAGGGCGCATCGATGTGCTCGCCGTCCGGGCTGTCGAGCCAGTAGCGGTGGTTTCCGTCCACGGTGGCCGTCAAGCCGAACCGGTGCCGAGCTGGTCGACCGAGCGAGTTCCACACCGCGGCGGCCCGTTCCACGTCGTCCCAGATCGCGTGCGGGCCCCCCTGCGTGATCGCGTACTGTCCTGGCTCGGCTTCAGCCGCCGTGACCTCGGCCCACGCCGCGTCGTCGGCACGAAGCTTCAGTACCGCGGCATCGTCGCGGCTGTCCCACCACACCGATCGAAGTCTCGGCGCGTGGCGCTGCCACACGAAGCGGAAGTCCTGGTCGTCGATGAGTTGGGGATTGATGTCGGTCAGGCGAGACTCCGCGCCGTCAAGATCGAAGATGGTCGGATAGCGGCCGCCGTCGCGCAGTGGGTTGTCAACTCTGGCCCGCAGCCACATGAACGTGCCGGAACGTGCCAGGACGCGTCCCGTAACGGCATCCGGTGAGGTCTTCCGCAGCAGCATCAGCGCGCCGGACACTTCGCCGCGGACGTCGGCCAGGATCGCTCCGCCCTCGATGACCTGAGTGATCCAGGCGGACGGGATGGTGGGCACGGCGCAGGTGGCGATGATGCTGTCGTAGGGCGCGCGCTCGCTCACGCCCGCCGCTCCATCACCGGTGACCAGATGTGGCCGGTAGCCGATGCCGGCGAGGCGCTCGCGAGCGTTCGAGACCAGGCCGGGGTCGAGGTCGATGCTCGTGACGTTGGTCGCGCCGAGGCGGTGGCTCAACAGCGCGGCGTTGTAACCGGTGCCGGTGCCGATCTCCAGCACACGGTGCCCGTCGGCTACCGACAGCAATTCCAGCATACCGACCATCAGGCTGGGCATGCTGGACGAGCTGGTGAACAAGTCGAGATCGGTGTCGGGGACCCGGGTGATCTGGGTGACCAGGGGAATGTCCGAGTAGACCGCACTGAGCCAGCGGTCGTAATGATCCGGGTCGGCGCTGTCGACCAGGTTCCGGTCGTCATCGTAGAACCGCGGAACGAACAGATGCCGCGGCACCGCCTCGATGACCGCCCGCCACCTCGGATCGGTCAGATGACCCTGGGATTCGAGCTCGTTTGCCAAGGCGACGGCCTTGGTCTCCCAGGCGGTCATCGCCGCCGCCC
>JBOHGT010000364.1:0-19936 GCA_050700385.1 Pseudonocardiaceae bacterium
AGCCCTGGCTACCGAAATCGTTCACGACCCCACGCGCTGTCCGGCAGGAAGGTGCATCGTGGCCGTGGTGCCGCCCCCGGGACGCGGGCCGATCACCAGTTCACCGCCGAGCCGGGCAGCGCCGTCGGCGAGCAGCCGAAGGCCCAGATGCCCGTCCGCGCGGCGGTCCACTCCCTCCCGCGGAAGCCCGACGCCGTCGTCCTGCACCTGCAGCAGGACCCCCGGGTCGCCGGCCGGGGTGATCCCGTCCGGGCCGAGCCAGACGGACACCGACTGCGCCCGCGCGTGCTCGCGGGCGTTGGACAGCACCTCCCGCGCCGTGCGGTATAGCGTGGCGGCTACCTCGGGGGACAGCCGTGGGAGCGGTTCGACCTGCATCCGGACGTCGACGCCCGCCGCGCGCAACGGTTCGCCGAGGTCGGGGAGCGCCGAGGCCAGTCCGGGACCGGAGAGGTCCGGCGGGTAGATGTCGACCATGAGCTTGCGCAGCGAGTCGACAGCGCCGCGGACGATCCTGCCGAGGGAGTCGAGCATCGGACGCTGCTCGTCAGGGGCGGCGCGGCTGAGGGCGCCGATCGCGTAGCCGACCCCGGCGAGGTCCTGCACCACTCCGTCGTGCAGATCGGCGGCGATCCGGCTGCGCTCCCGGTCGGAGGCGCTCAGCGCCCGGTGCAGCAGCTCGGCGCGCTCCTGCTCGTTCCGGCGCACCCTGCGGGCCAGGTACCAGGCCATCGGGACCTGTACCAGCTGCAGCAGCACGAGCGCGCCCACCGCCAGCAGCATCGTCGCGCCGTCGAAGTCCCGGCTCACCACGACAGCGCCCAGCGTGATCAGTGCCGGGGCGGCCAGCTCCACGGCGAGGAACACGGCCCCCTCCCGCGGCAGCACGGCGCGCCGTGCCTTCGGAGTTGCACCAGTGGGCCGGCTGCGCATCACCGCTGGTCGGGGGCCTCGACGAGCCCGAGCTCCTGAGCGCGGACCACCGCCTCGAGCTGGGACCGCGCACCCAGCTTCGAGTGGATCGACTTCACGTACCCGCGGCAGGTGTGCAGCGTGATCCCGAGAACACGGGCGATCGCCCTGGGCGGCATTGCCCGTCCCATCAGACCCAGCACGTCCCGCTCCCGGTGGGTCAGCGTCGGCGTCGCCACGTCGGGCTTCGGGGGCGCGGCGGTCGCGGGACCGAAGGTGGACGGGGACAACAGCAGGTGGCCCTTCCGGACCCTGTGCAGCACGTCGAGCACCTCGGTGAGCGAGCCGCTCTTGGGGACGAACGCGTTCGCTCCGGCCTGTGCCGCGCGCACCACCCACTCGGGGTCACGGTAGGCGGTGACCACCGCGATCGCGGCCTCCGGCAGCTCCTCCCGGATGCGGCGCGCGCCGGACAGCCCGTCCTGCCCGGGCATCTGGATATCCATGACCACGACGTCAGGACGCAGCTGCGCCGCCATCACGATCGCCTCCGCCGCGCTCGCCGCAGAGCCGACGCACTCCATCCCCGGCTCGGCCTGCAGCGCGAACGAGAGCAGCTCGGCAAAGGTGCGGTGATCGTCGACCACCAGGATGCGCACCGCTCGAGTGCCGTCCGGCAGCTGCTCGTCGGCCGCTGACATCCCTCACCCCCTTCACCCCGCCGCAGCCAGCATCACCGCAATGGCGCAGCGGCGGGACGGGCCGAAGGTCCCGGCCGGTAGGGACCAAGGTCCTCCCTCTGCACCGGCCGATCGTTCCTCGCGGCTGGTCCGAGCCCCCAGATGTGGGGGTGAACGTCCCCCCAATCCACGGCTCCCGCAGGTCGGTGCCTGCGAAGCACGCTGCGAACCGCCCGCCCGTATCGACCTCAGGGGGATGATGACCATGCTCGAGCTGCTCGAGACGTGGACCCGGCCACACGTCGACGGCAGCCTGCCGGGGCCGCGATCGGCCGAACTGCTCGCCAGGCAGAACCGGCGGGAATCCAACGCCCGGGTGTACCCGCGGCACCTTCCCATCGCGATCGCGGACGCTTCCGGCAGCTTCGTCCGCGACGTCGATGGGAACGTGTTCATCGACTTCCTGACCGGTGCCGGGGTGCTGTCGCTGGGCCACAACCACCCCGAACTGGTGCAAGCCGTGACCGACCAGCTCGGCCGGCTCACCCACGGGCTCGACTTTCCGACCCCCGCGAAGGACGCGTTCCTCGACGCGCAGCTGTCCATGCTCGCGCCGGAGCTGCGGAACAGGATGAAGGTGCACTTCTGCGGGCCGACGGGGGCCAACGCGGTCGACGCCGCCCTGAAGCTGTGCAAGACCGCGACCGGCCGCGGCGACGTCATCTCCTTCCAGGGCGGCTTCCACGGCACCACCCATACCGGGATGGCACTGACAGGGCTGGTGGCGAACAAGACGCCCGTCCGCAACGGCGTGCCCGGCGTCCACTTCTTCCCGTACTCCTCGTGCGGCAGCTGCCCCGTCGGACTCAGCCGGGACACCTGTGCGACCAACTGCGTCACCTACCTCGAACGGTCGCTGCAGGATCCGAACGGTGGGATACCGCTGCCGGCCGCGGTCGTGCTGGAAATGGTGCAGGGCGAGGGCGGTGTCGTACCGGCACACCCGGACTTCGTGCAACGGGTGCGCGCGCTGACCCGGGCGCTGGACATCCCGCTCGTGGTCGACGAGGTGCAGACCGGCTGCGGGCGCACCGGGACCTGGTACGCGTTCGAGCAGTACGGCATCGAGCCGGACGTCATCGTCGCGTCGAAGGCGCTGAGCGGGATCGGCTCCCCGGTCGCGCTCATCCTGTACGACGAGCGGCTGGACACCTGGGCGCCGGGTGCGCACACCGGCACCTTCCGGGGCAACCAGCTGGCCTTCGCCGCGGGCACGGCGGCCGTCCGCATCGTCCGTCGCGACGACGTGCTCGGCAACGTCCGGCGGCGCGGCGAGCAGATCAGCGACCGGCTCGACGCGCTGCGGCACCACCCGTGGGTGCATGAGGTACGCGGCCGGGGCCTGATGTGGGGTGTCGAGCTGGCGGACCCGCTCGACGGTCGGCCCGCGGGCGCACTGGCGGGCGCGGTGCAGACGCACGCACTGAGCCGTGGGCTGATCCTCGAACTGGGCGGTCGCCACGACTGCGTGGTGCGGATGCTGCCGCCCCTCAACGTGAGCGCGGAGGTCGTCGACACCGCCTGCACCATCCTCCTCGACGCCCTCGAGGTGTGCTGCCCATCGACCCCGTCGTCACCCGGTCCGCTGCTGCAGCTCAGCTAGCCCGTGAGCGGGCTGATCGGAGGGACCATGAGCACGGGACTCGATGTGCGGGAGGGCGAAGGCCTCCCCGATCTCGGGTCCGGCAGCGACGCCCCATCGGACCGCGTCCTGGTCTGCGACGGATACGACCACACCGTCCGCTGGCGGCCAGGCGACCGTCTCCAGCACCTCTTCGAGGACCGGTGCGACCGCATGCGCGACGACGGCCGCGGGCACCACCTCGCCGTGGACGCGGGCGACACCGTCCTGACCTACGACCAGCTGGACGCGCGGGCCAACCAGCTCGCCCGCCACCTGATCGCCCGGGGCGCCCGGTCCGGCGACCGGATCGGTCTGCTGTTCGACCAGGCCGTGCACTCCTACGTCGGCATGCTGGCCGTGCTCAAGATCAACGCGGCGTACGTGCCGCTCGACGCGGGCTTCCCGTCCGACCGGGTGTCCTACATCGTGCAGGACGCCGGCGTGCACACGGTGCTCACGCTGTCGCACCTGCGCGACAACCTCCAGCACATCCCCGCCACGACCCTGTGTCTCGACGAGGTCGCGGCCCTGGTCGCCGCCGAGGAGCACCGCCGGCTCGCCGATGCCGAGAAGGGGGATCCGGTCGACGAGCTCTGCTACATCATCTACACCTCGGGCTCGACGGGGCGCCCCAAGGGCGTGCCGATCGAGCACGCCAGCATCTGCAACTTCGTGCGCGTCGCGGTCGAGGTCTACGGGATCCAGCCGCGCGACCGCGTCTACCAGGGCATGACGATCGCCTTCGACTTCTCCGTCGAGGAGATCTGGGTCCCGCTGGTCGCCGGGGCGACCCTGGTCCCCAAGCCGGGTGGCTGCAACCTCCTCGGCCACGACCTCCACGAGTTCATCGAGGCGAACGGGATCACGGCGATGTGCTGCGTCCCGACACTGCTGGCGACCCTCGACGAGGACCTTCCCGATCTCCGCTTCCTGCTGGTCTCCGGCGAGGCGTGCCCGCAGGACCTCATCACCCGGTGGCACCGGCCCGGCCGCAGGTTCCTCAACGTCTACGGCCCGACCGAGGCCACGGTCACCGCGACGTGGACCACGGTCCACCCGGACCGGCCGGTGACGATCGGCGTGCCGCTTCCCACCTACTCCGCGGTGATCCTCGATCCGGCCGGGGAGCGGGCACTGCATCCCGGCGAGGTGGGCGAGATCGGCATCGCCGGGATCGGGCTCGCGGCCGGCTACCTCAACCGGGACGACCTCACGGACCGGGCGTTCATCCGCGACTTCCTCGGGATCGCCGACAACCCGTCGGGCCGGATCTACCGCACCGGGGACCTGGGGCGGGTCAACGACGACGGCGAGATCGAGTACCACGGCCGCATCGACACCCAGGTCAAGATCCGGGGCTACCGCATCGAGCTGACCGAGATCGAATCGGTGCTGCTGCGGGTGCCGGGGATCGCGCAGGCGGTGGTCGACACCTACGAGCCGCAACCCGGCACCGTAGAGCTGGTCGCCTACTACAGCCGGCGCCACGACACCGCCGGCGTCGATCCCGAACAGGTCTACGAGCAGCTGCGTGACCGCCTCCCCCGGTACATGGTCCCGGCGTACCTCGAGGAGCTCGCGGTCATCCCGATGACCACCAGCGACAAGGCCGACCGAAAGAACCTCCCCGCGCCGAGCGGCCGCCGCGGCGTGGTGACCCAACAGGACTACATCGCTCCGACAACCGCGACAGAGCAGGTCCTCGCGCACGCGCTGGAGCAGGCGCTGCGGCTCGACCAGGTGTCGGTCGACAGCCACTTCTTCGACGACCTCGGGGCCGACTCGCTGCTCATGGCGCAGTTCTGCTCGCGGGTCAGGCAGCGGTCGGATCTCCTGCCGGTGGCGATGAAGGATGTCTACCTGCACCCGACGATCAGGAGCCTCGCCGCGGACCTGGCCGGAAAGGCGCCCACCTCGGCCGAACCGCGGGCGGCGGAGGAGGCGGTGGTTCCCGCCGGCACCGCGCGGTACGCCGGCTGCGGTGTGCTGCAGCTGCTGGCGTTCCTGGCATCCGCCTACCTCGGCGCACTCGTCCTCGAAGGAGGCTTCGAGTGGGTCTCCGGCGGGGCCGGGCCGACCGGCACCTACCTGCGGTCGCTGGTGTTCGGTGTCGTCAGCTTCCTGGCCTTGTGCATCGCTCCGGTAGTGGCGAAGTGGCTGCTCGTCGGCCGGTGGAAGCCGCAGCAGATCCCGGTATGGAGTCTCGCCTACGTCCGCTTCTGGCTCGTCAAGGTCATGATCCGGGCGAACCCGCTGGTCCTGCTCGTCGGCTCACCGCTGTACGTGCTCTACCTGAAGGCGCTGGGCGCGCGGATCGGCCGGGGCGTCGCGATCTTCTCCCGGACCGTACCCGTGTGCACCGACCTCCTCACCATCGGCGACGGGACCGTCATCCGCAAGGACTCGTTCTTCACCTGCTACCGGGCCGTCGCCGGCCGCATCCAGACCGGCACGGTCACGCTCGGGAAGGACGTGTACGTCGGCGAGAAGACGGTGCTCGACATCGAGACCTCGCTGGGTGACGGGGCACAGCTCGGCCACTGCTCCTCGCTGCACGCCGGCCAGGCGGTGCCGGCCGGCCAGCGCTGGCACGGATCCCCCGCGCAGCGGGCCGGCGTGGACCACGCCGACGTGGATTACAGAGCGGTCGCCGCCACCCGGTGCGGCACCCTGAGAAGGCTCTCCTACAGCGTCCTGCAGCTGCTGAGCGTGCTGGTCCTGTCCGCCCCGCTGGGCTTCACGGGGGTGGTCACGCTGTTCGAGGAGGTCTCGTGGCTCAGCGCGGTGCTGGACACCGGACACGACTCGCTCACGAGCTGGACATGGTACGCCGGGATGCTGGTGGTCTCGTTCGTGACGTTCTTCGGTGCCGTGCTCGGCGGGCTGGTCGTCGTGGTCACCGTCCCGCGCGTACTGAACCGGGCGCTGCGGCCGGACACGGTCTACCCGCTGTACGGCTTCCACTACGCCATCCAACGGACGATCACGAGGATGACCAATGCGAAGTTCTACACCGACCTGTTCGGCGACAGCTCCTACATTGTCCACTACCTGCGCGCCCTGGGCTACGACCTCTCCCGGGTGGTGCAGACGGGCTCGAACTTCGGCACGGAGCTCAAGCAGGACTCCCCGTACCTGAGCACCGTCGGCAGCGGGACCATGGTCTCCGACGCGCTGTCGATCATGAACGCCGACTTCTCGAGCACGTCCTTTCGCATGTCACGAGTGTCCATCGGGGAACGCAACTTCCTCGGCAACAACATCGCCTTTCCGGTGGACGCGAGGACGGGGGAGAACTGCCTGCTCGCGACGAAGGTCATGGTCCCGATGCACGGACCCGTCCGGGAGAACGTCGGGCTGCTGGGCTCGCCGTGCTTCGAGATCCCGCGATCGGTTCAACGCGACAGCGAGTTCGACCGGCTGGCGACTGGAGCCGAGCTGCGTCACCGCCTCGCCGCCAAGAACCGGTACAACATCACCACCTGGGCGATATTCCTGCTCGTCCGATGGTTCCAGGTCTGCTGCATCGCCCTCATCGCGGGCGCCGCCGCGGACCTCCACTACCTGCTCGGCGCTCCGGTGATCGCGGCGAGTCTCGTCCTCATCGTCGCGTTCAGTGTCGCCTACACCGTGCTGGTCGAACGCGCCGTCGCGAGGTTCCGGCCGCTGCGCCCGCAGCTCTGTTCGATCTACGACCCCTACTTCTGGTGGCACGAGCGGTTGTGGAAACTGCTCGCGACGCCGCTGTTCAACGGCACGCCGTTCAAGAACGTGGTCTGGCGGCTGCTGGGCGTCAAGATCGGTCGCCGGGTCTTCGACGACGGCTGCTCCATACCGGAGAAGACCCTCGTCACCATCGGGGACGACTGCACGCTCAATGCGGGCAGTGTCATCCAGTGCCACTCGCTGGAGGACGGCACCTTCAAGTCCGACCGCACCACGATCGGAGCCGGTTGCACACTCGGGGTCGAGACCTTCGTCCACTACGGCGTGACGATGGGTGACGGCTGCGTGCTCGATGCCGACGCGTTCCTCATGAAGGGCGAGGAGACCGAGGAGCGCGCACGATGGCGGGGGAACCCGGCGCGGGAGATCCGCGTCGGGTCACCGGTGCGAGCCGCCCGCCGTCACCCGGCGAGCAGGTCGGCGAGCGCGGTGGCCGGGTCCCGCTCCGGCGGTCCGGCGGGCCACCATTCGCCGGATTCCTCGCGGTAGGGGTACCAGCGCCCGTCGCGCCCGAAACGCAGCTGCAGCCCGCGCCCTGTCACCGTCCACCGGTTGCGCCGCACCCGCAGCTCCGGCAGCTCGGCGCCCTCCCACGCGGCGACCAGCGCGGTCCTGGCCCGCGCGACATCCGCCTTCGGCGGGCTCCAGGCCGCCTCCAGGACGTCGAGGCCGGCCGGTCCGCCGTACTCCCAGGCCCGCACGGCCCGCGCCAGCTCCGATGACCGCCCACTCGCCCGCTGCAGCCGGGCGAGGAGCCGGGGGTGCGTCGCGGCCATCCGAACGGTGTCCTGCCACCCGTCGAGATCCGCCGGCGGCTCGGCCGTGCCGTCCGCGGCGACCAGCAGCTCACGGGCCCGCACGGCCGCATCCGCGGCGAGCAGCTCCAGCGCGTCCGGATCGACCCCCGGTGCGGGAGCCACCGCCAGCAGCTGGCCCCCACCCGCAACGGCGGGGGCGGCGGGCAGCGGCGGCGGATCGGGCAGCGGCGGCACATCCAGCGCGTACGCCTGCTGCGCCGCCACCCCGGCAGGCACCAGCCCAGGCACCCGCTCGGCGGGCACGGGCGACTGCCGCGCATTACGCAACTGCAGCTCGTCGAGCAGTTCTCGCTGCCCGCGCCCGCGCATCAGCAGCAGGACGAACGGGTCGGAGTCCAGTAGCCACGATGCCTGGTAGCACAGCGCGGCGGCATGCTTGCACGGGTAGTCCCAGTCGGGGCAGCTGCACTCCGGTTCGAGGTCGCCGATGTCGGGCAGCAGCCGTACCCCCGCGTCCCGCGCGGCTTCCACCAGGTCGTAGGGCATGTCCCTGTCGAGCAACGCCGCGATGTGCCCGGCCTTCGCCGCCACCTCGTCGAGTAACCGCTCCCACTCGGCGGCTGTCAGCTGCTCGACCAGGACGACGGTGCGGTAGGTGTCGTCGTGGTCATGCACCGGCGCCGCGATCCGGCCGGGACTGACGGTGATCGTGCCGACCAGACCGGCATACGCGTACCTGCGTCCCTTCCTCAGCTGCTCCGGATCGAGCGAGGTGTCCTCCATCGCCGTGAGCCAGGCCTCACCCCACCACGACCGCGCGAAGTGCCCCGGCCTGTGCCTGGCCGGCCGGAAGGCCGGGAAGCCCCGGACCCGGTCGTCGGACTGCGCCGTCATCGCCTGCTCCGCAGTTCCACCAGGTCCGCCAGCTCGGCGTCGGACAGCTCGGTCAGCGCCGCCTCGGCTGCCTCGCCCGCGCCGAGCACCACCTCCGCGAGCTCGCGCTTGGTCGCGAGCATCGTGGCGATGCGGTCCTCGACCGTGCCCTCGGTGATCAGCCGGTGGATCTGGACGGGCCGGGTCTGGCCGATGCGGTAGGCGCGGTCGCTGGCCTGCTCCTCGACGGCCGGGTTCCACCAGCGGTCGTAGTGCACGACGTGGTCGGCGCGGGTGAGGTTCAGCCCGGTGCCGGCCGCCTTCAGCGACAGCACGAAGACGTCGCCCCCAGCGCCGTTCTCGAAACGCTGCACCATCTCCGTGCGACGCCGGACAGGTGTGCCGCCATGCAGCAGTTGCACGGGGACGCCCCGGTCGCCCAAGTGCCGTTCGATGAGCCGCGCCATGGCCACGTACTGCGTGAAGACCAGCACCGCGCCGTCCCCGGCGGTGATCGTGTCCACCAGCTCGTCGAGCAGTTCGAGCTTGCCCGAGCGCCCGGTCAACCGGGGACGGGACTCCCCGAGGTACTGGGCGGGGTGGTTGCAGATCTGTTTCAGCGCCGTGAGCAGCTTCAACACGAGGCCGCGCCGGGCCATGCCACGGCTGGCCCCGATCTGCGCCATGGTCTCGCGTACCACGGCCTCGTACAGCGCGGCCTGCTCCTGGGTCAGCGCGACCGGCTGGTCGGTCTCGGACTTGGGCGGCAGCTCGGGCGCGATGCCCGGGTCGGACTTGCGGCGGCGCAGCAGGAACGGTCGCACCAGACGTGACAGCCGCTGCGCCGCCACCCTGTCGCGGTCGGCCTCCACGGGCTTGGCCCAGCGGGCACGGAAGGTGGACAGCGTGCCGAGCAGGCCGGGGGTGGTCCAGTCGAGGATCGCCCACAGCTCGGAGAGGTTGTTCTCGACCGGGGTTCCGGTGAGCGCGACACGGGCGGCTGCCGGGATCGTGCGCAGCGCCTTCGCCGTCCCGGACAGCGGGTTCTTCACGTGCTGTGCCTCGTCGGCGACGAGCAGACCCCAGCGACGCCCGCCCAACCTGGCGAGATCGAGCCTGACGGCATCGAGCCGCATCGTCCCGTACGTCGTCAGCACGAAGCCGCCGGCAACGTCCTCGAGGATCCCGTCCACCGACCGGCCGGCGCCATGGAAACGCTGTACCGCCGTCCCCGGCGCGAACCGCCCGATCTCCCGCTCCCAGTTGCCGAGCAGGGAAGCGGGGCAGACGACGAGCGTGGGCCCGGCGGTCGCCGGCTCGGTCTGGCGATGCAGGTGCAGCGCGATGAGCGTGATCGTCTTACCGAGCCCCATGTCGTCGGCGAGACAACCGCCGAGCCCGAGCGAGCTCATCTGCTCCAGCCATCGCAGCCCCCGCAGCTGGTAGTTGCGCAGCGTGGCAGCCAGCGCGGCGGGCTGCTGCACGGGCGCCGACTCCGGCCGGTTCGCGATCCGCTCCCGTAACACCTCGAGCCACCCCGTCGAAGCGACCTCGACATGCTCCCCGTCCACCTCGACCGTCCCGCTCAGGGCGGCGCCGAGCGCACCTATCGCGGTGAGCGGCTTCAGCTCCCGCTCGCGCGCCTTCCGGGCGATGCCGGGGTCGACCAGCATCCACTGGTCGCGAAGCCGTACCACCGGCCGGTGGGCTTGCGCCAGCAGATCCATCTCCGCCTCGGTGAGGGGTTCGCCGCGCAGCGCCAGCTGCCAGTCGAAAGCCAGCAGCTGATCGCCGCCGAAGAAGGCCGGCACGTCGGAGGGCAGGGCCGCGGTCGTGCCGACGACAGCCCTGGCGGTCAGCTCGCGCACCAGCTCCTTGGGCCAGTGCACCTCGACACCGGCCGCGGCCAACCGCGCCGCGCCGTCGGTGAGGAGCTCGGAGATCTCCTCGTCGACGAGCGCGAGCTCGTCCGGCACGGCCAGGTCCAGCAACCGCTGCAGCGGAGCCCACACCCGCGCGGCCCGCCGCACGGCGAGCATGGTGTCGATCCGGGCCCGCGCCCCGAAGCCCCGTTCTTCGAGCCCCCGGCCGGCGCCGCCCCACAGTTCGTCGACATCGGTGACGAGCGTCGGATCGGCAAGGCTGTGCACCTGCACGACAGCCCGGAGCGGTGCACTCTCAGGGTCCTCACCCGCCACCTCCATGCGCAGCGAGACCCGCACGCCGGAATCCATGCCGGCGGCGACCTCGTCGGCCCATCCCCGCAGCTCGGGCACCCGCTGCGGCTCGGCGGCTGCGAAGGCCGCAGCGCCGGCGAGGCGCACTGCGGCAGCCGTACGCGCAATCCCGTCCGCCACCGCGTCGAGGAACCCGCGCACCAGCGCCTGCGCATCGGGCAGCTCCAGCGCCGAGCGCCCCGGGACCGGGACCGCCCGGGCTTGCGCCGGCATGGCAGCGACCAGCTCCCGGATCCGCTCGACGTCGTCGCACTCCAGCGGCCCGACCCGCCAGGCGTCGAAGCCCCCGGCCGACACCCCGGGCAACATCCGCCGCCGCGCGACCAGCTGCAACGCCACGAGCGCAGCCGCGCCCCAGAACGCCGCCGCCGGATTCGCTTGCCCGTCACGGCGCGCGCTGGTCAGCACCGGCACCGCGTCCCCGACCGGCAGCCGCAGCGCCGGGACCGTGCGTGCGGAATCCCCTGGCGCCATGACGACCGCCAGCTCACCCGGCTCACCGATCCCCTCGGGCAACCCTGCGGAGTCCCGATCGGTCTCAGTCCAGAAGGCCATCCGTCCCGCCCGGGGTGGATCGCCCGCCTCGAACACGACCGCGCAGCGCACAAGCCCCGCCGCCTCGTCAGCCGAAACCCGCGCCATACCGCCGGACTCCCCACTCCATCGGCGCCTCTTCGTACCCTCAACGACCAACCCCGCCTGAGCGCTCCTCACGTGCCAGTCAGCCACCTACCCGCACCCGTTCGAGTGCCCGGGTCGGCTGATCGGGCCCATCAGACGGTCACGAGCGTGAGAGTGGGATCCAGCGCTGCGATGTTATCTGGATCGGAGGTCAGCACGATCGCACCCATGCGGCGGGCGAGCAGCACAACGTGTGCATCGACCACGTCCGATGCGCCCGACATCGCCAGGAGGAGCCCCACCCGGTAGGCGACCTCCTCCGACAGCGGATCAACGCACACCGCCTCGGCGCGCAACAATCGGATTGTCGCGTGCTGATGGGGAGATCCGCGCCAGGTCTGTGCCACGACGCCCACGGGAACGTAGGCGACCCGCCGTTCCCGATGGAGTTCGTCGGCCAGGGCCAGCATCCGGGTGTCCCTGCGGTCGAGCGCGATCATCGCGGCGGCGTCGAAGACGACGGCGGTCACTCCGTGTCACTGTCCAAGCCGAGCACCGAACGCGCCCAGCGCCGGTCCTCGGCCGGGATCCCGCCCGCTTCGAGGATCATTTCATCCAACGTCGCCCGCGCCACCGCCCAGTCGGGCTCCCGCTCGGCCAGCCCGGTGAAATACCCCGACACGCTCTCGGCCTGGCCCGCCTCGACCGCTCGTTGCGCCTTTGCCGCAACCTGCTCGGGCACACTGATCGTGATCCTGGTCATACCTCGATCATACATTGATGCACTGTGGGAGCCCGGCGACTGGCTTGACATCCCGCGATCTCTGTGCTCGCCGTCTCGTGGAACGGGGCCACGGTCGTAGGTATGCCAAGCACCGCGACCGAGTACGAGAAGCCTTCGGCCCCACCCGAGAGGTCCAACGGGCAACCATCCCTCCGTGCGCCTCGGTGGTGGTGCGCGCGTTCGGAACCCCACCGGAGGACCACCGGCATCCGGTGCTGGCGGCAGCAGCCAAGCTCGGCGCCGAGCACCGAATGGGCGCTGAAGGCCCACCAGCTCGTCCAGGACCCGCACGACGACGACCACGTCCTCGCCGCTGCTGCTCGGACGATCAACGCCTGCGCCACCGCCTGCGCGGTGCTGATCGAGCAGATCGACATCTGGGCCGCCACGCAGTTCGCCGAGTCCCGCGCCGGGGCGCTGCACACCGAAACCCTCGGTCAGCTCATCGACCGGTTGGCGATCGTGTGGATGCGCTCGCACCTGCTGGCCGAAGGCGGCGGTTCAGCCGTTACCAAACCCACACCGGCTCCACAGAGGTGGCGTGACACGTGTCGAGCTGGTTCGACAACGACAAGGAGCGGTTCGATGGATGAGGTCCTGTCCTTGACCCTACGAAACTCGGTGTACCAGCGCTTGAGCTACCTGGACACGCTCGCCAGCAATGCTGACCTGCGTTCCCGCGCCGCGCTGGCCGACACCGAGATCGCCCGGATGACCACCGCCTGGCGGGCGCTGTTAGCCGAACACGAACCCGACGAGCACGGCCGCTGCCCGCAATGCTCCGGTTGGCGTCGCCGCCGCGGTCATCCCTGCTCGGTGTGGACCACCGCCCACCGTCATCTGATCACCGACGACGCCCCTACCACGAGCGGGACCGGACGGCTCGCCACCGCCGTCACCGGACGGCCCAGCGTCGCGGCACTGGGGGTCTCCTAGCCCGCAAGGAACGCGCGGTACCCCGACCCTGTGCTCCCCACTGCCGAGCTGTCCAGCACACCTGCCGACAGTGCCCGGCGACCCGACCGCCCGAGTGTTCCCAGCGAAAGTGCTGACGCAAACAGGGAAGCACACGCACGTCGAGGTCATCGCCCTGCTGATCGTCGGCCGTGACTCACCCTTGTGGAGGTTCGCGATGCGTGACCTGCCCCTGTCTCCCCACGATCGGTTGTTGTACGCCGTCGCGCACGCGACCGGCACCGCCCCGGCTCTCGGCGCGCGGCTGTGGTCGGTGCCTCTGGCCCAACCAAGGGTAGTTCATAGCGCGCTTACCGACTGTGTCGGCGACACCCGCACGATCGTGGTGACCGGGACGTTGGACCGCCGGCTGGTGCTGATCGAGAACGCGGTGGGAGGGTCGTGGACGGCCGCCGACCTATCCGGGCAGCCCCACGCCACCCGAGCGTGGCCGACATGGACCCGAGGCCACCTGGCCGTTGCTGAGCCAGGAAGTTGGCTCTCGCACGCGGAGATCACCTGGGAGGGACGGCGGCGACTGCTGAGGCCCCGGCTGCTGCTGGCCTCGCTGTACCATCCGGAGTACTTTCCGTTACCGAGGTTCCCGCTGGCGATCTCCGACTTGGCCCGTGCCGCCCGCTCGACGCTGCTGGGGCATGTCGAGCTGATGGACATGCAGCTTGAGATCTCGCTGGAAGACATCATCAACTGCGTCGCGGCCGGCGACGTGGACGTGCTGGGGGTATCGGTGACCTTCGGCCAGTACGACCTGATGACGTGGCTACTGGACGAGGTCACCACCATCGACACGCCTCCGATAGTGGTGGCTGGCGGCAGCCTGACCGCCCGCAACGAGAAGATCCTGCTGGAGCGCTATCCCCGACTGCTCATCGGCCGGGGCGCGGGCGAGCCCACCATCGCCGACGTGCTCGCCCACTGGCATGGCGATCTGGAGTCACAGCAGATCCGCGGTGCCGGCTACCGGGGAGCCGCCCGTGGAAGGGGCACGCTGTCGATCGGAGGGGTACGGCGCACCGCCACAATCGCCAACCGGCTCCAGACCGACATGTGGCCTGAGCTGGACCTGCTCGACCGCACCTTCCAGCACAAAGGCGTCGCCCAGCTCGAAGCCAGCCGGGGATGCACCAACTTCTGCAGCTTCTGCCCACGGGGCCACAAAGGACAGTGGGCCGGCGCGACTCCGGAAGGCCTGCCGTGGATTCTGGAGGAGATGGGCGCGATCTTCGACCAGCACCCGCACCTCAGCAGAACCGTCTACCTCGTGGACGAGGAGTTCATCGGACGCGCCGAGGACGCCGTGGCGCGGGCGCTGAGCATCGCCGACACGCTGGCCGGAGCAGGATTCGCGTGGGAGACCTCCTGCCGCGTCGATCAGGTCGTCCGGCTTGACCGCGACCGAGCCTGGCACATCGAGCGCGCTCACCTGTGGCGCGGACTGGTAGAGCGCAGGCTCCGCCGCCGCCTGTTCGGGGTCGAGTCCGGGGTGACCTCGATCCTCGACCGCTTCAACAAGGAGACCACCGGCGCCCAAAACGCCCTGGCGATCCGCACCCTGACCGCGTTGGGGGTGCCGCCCCGGCTCACCTACATCACCTTCGACCAACTGATGGACGAGAACGAGCTGCGGGATACCTATGCCTTCCAAGGCCGCACCGACCTGCTGCTCCGGCCGCTGCCGGAGCTGAGCGTGGAAGAGATCGTGGACGGCGTGCGCGACGAGCAATGGGTCGCCGAGCACACCACCGGCCGCCCGTGCTATACCGGGGTCAGCTACATGCTGGTCGGCATGGAATGCCTGATCGGGGCCGCCTACACCCACAAGGCCGAAGCCGCTGGACTCACCGGCCGAGCCGACCCCTCGATGGGCCGGGTGGAAGCCCGGTACGCGGACTGGCGCATCGGCATCCTCGCCCGCTGGTCACAGCTCTGGATCGACCGGAACTTCGCCCTGGACTACACGCTCAAGAGCCTTGAGAAGATCGTTGACGGCCAGCCCCATCAGATGGTTCGCGGCCTGCGCCGCATCCTCAAGAACGCCGCATACCGGCTGCTCGGAGGGATGATCGACGCGTTGGGCGAGGTCGATACCCTCGCCGACGACCGCTCGCAGCTCGAGGTGCGCTGCACGGCGCTGGCCGAAGCCCTGATCCGTGAGTTGCGCGTCGAGTTGGACTCGGCCGTCGCGGCGGTGGAGGTGAGCCTGTCGGCGGACCACCTGGCGCTCTTGCGACGCGAGCACACCCGCTGGACAGGGACGAATACCTGGCAGCTCATCAACGCCGGCGATCCGTGCGGCACCTGACCGGAACGGAGAATCCCTGTGCACTCACTGGAACGCCGGCTCCTACCGGGCCTGGACGTCGAGCTCTCCGCACTGGGTGCCGGCTGCTGGACCATCGGCGGACAAGCCACCAACAATGGGGTGCCGATCGGCTGGGACAATGTCGATTCCGAGGCCGCCTACGCTGGCCTGGTCCACGCGCACGAGCTGGGTATCACGCTGTATGACACTGCCGATGTCTACGGACTCGGTCGCTCCGAACGGCTTCTCGGCCGGCTGCTGCGTGAGGTGTGCCGCGACGAGCTGGTGATCTCCAGTAAGGTCGGCTACTTCGCTGGCACCAGCCGCCACCCCTACGAGCTGGCCCAGATGCGTCACCAGCTCGCCACCACCCTGGACAACCTCGGCACCGACCACCTGGACGTGTACTTCCTGCACAGCAGCGACTTCGGCGAGCACGACCGGTACCTACCCGGAGCGGTCGAACTGCTGGACGCCTTCCGCGGGCAGGGCCTCATCCGGGCGATCGGGATACGCGCACCCCACACCTTCGCCGAGCAGTGGGCCAGCGGCGACGGGCCGAACGCGGCCGAGACCATCCGGTGGCTCCACCTGTTCCAGACGATCCGGCCGAACGTCGTGACCACCCGGTACAACCTGCTCAGCCCGCTCTACGGTGACGACGAGACCGACATCTTCGATTTCACCCGCCGCCACGGCGTCGGTGTGCTGATCAAGCAGGTCCTCGGCCAGGGCCTGCTGCTGGATCGCCACCACCCCGACGCGCCACCGACGTTCAACACCACCGACCACCGCTGCCAAGACCCCCAGTTCCGGGAAGACGCCCTGGCGCTGCTGCGGCTGCGGCTGGCCCCGATCCGCGCCAGGTTCGGCGACAGCCCCGCCGACCTGGCCCGCGTCGCCCTGCGCTACGCCCTCCAGCACGCGCCGGACGCGGCCGTGCTCGTCGGCTTCCGCGACACCGCGCAGATCCACACCACCGTCACGTGCCTCGGCGACCCGCTCCGCGAGGAGGAGATCACCAAGATCCGTGCAGTGCTGCACCCGAACACCCTCACCTAACTGGAAGGACCGCACATGCACTACATCGAGGTCGAGAAGAAATTCGCGCTCGCCGACCCGGACGAACTGGCGACCAGGCTCGCCGAGCTGGGCGCGAAGCCCAGCCCCGAGACCCACCAGATCGACGCCTACTACAACGCGCCACACCGCGATTTCCTCGCCCCCGAAGCGATTTCGGAGTGGCTACGCATCAGGACCGAGGAGCGCGGCAGCTCCATCAACTTCAAACGCTGGCACCCGATCGACGCCCTGATCAAGACCCACGCCGACGAGTACGAGACCAAGATCGATGACGTCGAGGCCATCCGGCGGCTGCTGGAGGCACTGGACTTCACGCCGCTTGTGACCGTGGACAAGATCCGCGAGGACTGGAAGCTGCCCGAAGTCGAGGTTGTCTTCGACCACGTCGAGGGCGCGGGGCATTTCGTGGAGTTCGAGTTCAAGGGCGACGCCGAGAACGTCGAGGACGCCACCGCCCGGCTGGAGGAGTTCATCGCCTCCCTGGACGTCGAACTGGGCGAGCAGATCAACCGGGGCTACCCTCACATCCTGCTCGGCCGTCAACACTGACTGATCTACGCGATCGGCATCCGCGCCGATCGCACCCCACCTCACCTGCACCGAGCGTTATCCGGAACATCTCCGCGATATCGCGAGTGTCTCACCGACCTCGTACTGCTCGCGGAGGATCTCGCGACTGAGCGCAATCAGAAGTCGGCCTCGGCGGCCGGGCCAAGGTTGCGCTTCAGCATGCAGCAGACCTCGGTCAGGACCCTGCCAGCGCGGCCGTCGGTGCACCAGCTCGCCGCCCGGCTGGCCTCGCCGCACACCCCACGATCCTGGAGGGAGCACCGAGCATATCCCATGTGCGCCGTCGCGCCGTTGACCATCTCGGGCTGGCACACCGTCATCGCCACCGTGCTGATCGTCCTGCTCACCGTGGGCTACGGGGAACTGCGCGCTCGCGACACCCCACACCGGCCACCCGACACCACCACCCGTCGAAAGGAACACTACGGCCGGATCGGCTCGGTGAGATCGAGCTGAGAGTGCGCCGGCCGCCTCCGGCGGCCATCTCCCAGCCCTGGACCGCGGCGGGACCGCAGGAGAGCCCCCGGGACACCCGAAGTCCCGGGGATACCGAATGCCCTGCGGCCCGCCGCGCCCCCGTTGCGCCTTGCCGTACACAATCGTAAACTGAGCGGGTGGGGTTCGACGTCGACTGGGCGTACGGCGGTGCGCACGTGGACCGGCCATCACGTGTCTGTCGCCGAGGCCAGCGACGCCCTCGCCGACGTCGACGCGCAACTGTTCGACCCGGACCCCAAGAGCATGTCCGGCACGAGCGCCCGCGTGCTCGGCTACTCACGTACCGCGGAAGCTGTGCTCGTGGTCATCCTCGTGCACCGCAAGGACAAGCTCGGCGCATGGTGGGGCGCGAACGGGTGGCGAGCCAACAGCAGCGACCGGCGTCTGTATCGAGAAGGGATGCAGCGATGAGCACCGATACGAAGAGAGTGGTCGAACAGGTTGCCGTGGAGGCCGAAGCGACCCGGGACGAGCCGATGCCCGCCGACGCGGTGCCCAGCCGGCCGAACAAGTCGGTACCGGTCGCGGTCCGGCTCGCACCCGATGACGTCGCCGCGATCGAGGCCCTGGCCGACCAGCTCGACGTACCGATATCGGCGCTGCTGCGCGGCTGGATCCTGGATGCGCTGACCGCCAAGCGCGAGGAGTCCGTCGCAACCGCTCTTGACCGGCTCACCGCCGACATACAGCGCCTGCGCGAACTGGTCGCCTGAACGGGGCCCTCGCTCGGTGCCGACGCTGGTCCGGGTCGCCACCACGAGCGGACGGGTACCGTCAGGAGATCCGCTCTCGGGACTGGGACCATCGCTGGTCAGGTGGCCGGTGGTCACGGGGAAGGCCGTCGGGTACGGCCTGCTCGACCAGGTTCGGTATATCCGCGTCGAGGGGGCGAGATGGTCGATCAGGCCGACCAGGCGGGCCAGCGCCCTGGGCTTCGTGGTGTTGTGGGGGAGAGTCTGTCGGTTGAATTCTTGATCGGTGTGTGCGCGCGGTCGCCCCACCGCTGCTCTCAGGGCTGGTTGTAGTCCCGGTTGTCCCGAACCGTCTGGTAGTCCGACTCATAAAGCTGGTGGCACCATGGCAGCTGACCGCCGATGCTGAGGCGCCGGTTAGCACCCCTGGCCTTCCACGCGGCCACTTCAATGTGCACTCCTACAGTCTTGATCTCTATTGCCGCTTCTAATGCGGGAACGAGGTCGGTGTCGGTGGAAACCAAGATTCCGACATCGTGAGCCCCCCGCACTGCCAGGCGTACAAAGTCGATGCCGAGGGCAACATCGACACCCTTCTCCTGTGCGCGTTGTTTCGGCCAGGTCCCGGGGTAACGGAGCGGCCGACGGATTACGTCCACGAGAGGAGACCAGACCCAGGCGGCCGTCTGACGTTCGTTCGCCGCGTACGGATGCGGCACCTTCGTGGCGTCGGGTAAACCTCGGTACACCCTGACTTGCGTCAGCACCGAAGAACGCTGGCGACGGGGTGACGAGCAGTTGGCCAAGCTTCAGTGGGTCGACTTGCCCCGCAGTTGGGCCGTGGGGGCCAGTGTGGAAGCACTGCCTGGCGGTCATGAACACGTTCTGGTAGTCGATGAAGACACAGACCCGCTCAGGGTGGTTCATCACGCTCCTACAGGAAAAAAACCCCGCCAGTCCCAGCACAGCCGGGACGGCGGGGAACAGTTGAAACTCCATAGTAGGGAGCATGGCCCGTGCCCGTCAAACACCCGTTCGGCGGCACCAGCACCTGGGCGAGCCCGGGCGGCGTCAAGGTACTCGCGGCCGCCCTCCGGTGTCCTTCTCCGCTCCGCGAACATCCGAGGGCAACTGTGACCTGCGATATAGCAGCGTAGCGGCTCCGGTCAGCACCTCGGGAAGTCGGCTGCGAGGGCTTGCCGTGACCATCCTCGCCGCTGCCGCTACAGCCTCCTGCGGCCCGGTCGTGGCCGTCGTGCTCGTGAGGCTCGTGCTGTACGGCTGCAACTGGCGATGCCGCCACGCTGCCCGCGGATCCAGCCGCTGCCAGTCCGTATCTGACCGGCGAGGACGGCGCGGTCCGGCGAGCTCACGATCTTGACGCAGATCATGCGGCATGGTGAGCATCGTGCGACCGAAGCGGCACCCGGAAGCACCACAGTCGATCACGGTCCGAGCCGAAGGTTCCTTTGACTTCGGGTCGTTCGTTGCTGCGGCGGCCACGATGGTAGGGCGCTCGAGCACGATGGCCTCCTCTTGGA
>JBOHGT010000365.1:0-8844 GCA_050700385.1 Pseudonocardiaceae bacterium
CCTCGGCAGGAACCACGAGCACCGTGAGGTCGGCGGTCTCCAGCGCCGCGTCGGCCACCTCGCACGGGTGACGCGGCAGGTCGCAGACCACCGTCTCGCCCGCCCGACGCCCCGCATCGCACACCCCGCGCAACGCGCCCGCGTCCGGCCCCGGCCCGTCCCGGTCGCAGGAGAGCACGGTCAGCCGCGCCGGGCCCGCGGGCAGCGCCGGGAGCGCGGCATGCAGCGAGGCGGCGGCGACCCGGCCACCCGCCAGGGTCAGGTCGGGCCAGCGCAGCCCTCCGGTGTCCTCGGCGCCGAGCAGCAGGTCCAACCCGCCACCGAGCGCGTCGCAGTCCACCAGCAGCGTGTCCCGGTGCCCCGCTGCCGCCACCGCGACCGCAGCGGCGAGCACCGAGGCACCGGCCCCGCCCCGCCCGCCGAGCACGGCGAGCACCCGCCCCGGGTGCGCCGGCGCCTCCACCGCATCGGCCAGGGCTTCCACCAGCCAGGCCTCGGCGTCGGGCAGCAGCGCGACATGCTCCGCGCCCACGGCCACCGCGTGCTGCCACACCTGCGGCTGCTCGGTTGCAGCCAAGACCACCACCCGGTCGCGGCGGGGCGGTCGCAGCGCCGCGCACGCGGCCGCCGCCTCGGTGTCGAGCAGCACCAGCGGCGCCTCGGCCCACCGCCGCCGCACCGTACCCACGTCGACCGCGCGGTCCAGCTCACATCCCGCGGCGGCTGCCAGCCGCGCCAGGTCCTCGGCCAGCTCGCCCGGCCCGACCATCACCACCGGCCGTTGATCCACGATGCCCCCTGCCGTCGGCGTGGGCCCCGCGCCGTGCGGGGCGTCCGGACACCACGGTCGCCGCAGCGACCGGCGACCGGCCACCCCGCGCAGGCGGGCCTGTGGACAGCGAGGGCGATGTGGACAACCCCGGATATGGGACGGCCCCCGCCAGGGGGGAGGGACGGGGGCCGCCGTAGGTTCAGCCCCGGGGGGTCGAGCTGAACCCGTCCGATACGTGACCGGACCGCACAACCATAGCTCGCCCGGTACCCCCACCGCTGCCCCTTGCGGGCAACTGACCGCATCCGGGCGACCTATGCTTGCGCGCTGTGACCTACCCGGGCCCGGGCGGGACGCGCGTCGCCGCGTTCTTCGACCTGGACAAGACCATCATCGCGAAGTCGAGCACCCTCGCCTTCTCGCGGCCGTTCTTCCAGGAAGGTCTGATCAACCGCCGGGCGGTGCTCAAGAGCAGCTACGCGCAGTTCATGTTCCTGCTCTCCGGTGCCGACGCCGACCAGATGGACCGGATGCGGGCGCACATCACCGCACTGTGCGCCGGGTGGGACGTCTCGCAGGTGTCCGCGATCGTGGAGGAGACGCTGCACGACATCGTCGATCCGCTGGTCTACGCCGAGGCAACCGAGCTCATCGCCGAGCATCTGGCACAGGGTGACGACGTGGTGGTGCTGTCCGCATCCGGTGCGGAGATCGTCGAGCCGATCGCCCGGATGGTCGGCGCCACCCGGAGCCTGGGCACCCGCATGGTCGCCGACGCGGGCCGCTACACCGGGGAGGTCGAGTTCTACTGCTACGGGGAGAACAAGGCCGCGGCGGCGCGGGAGGTCGCCGCCGGCCACGGCTACGACCTCGCGCGCTGCCACGCCTATTCCGATTCGATCACCGACCTGCCGCTGCTCGAGGCGGTGGGGCACCCCACCGCGGTCAACCCGGACCGCGCGCTGCGCCGCGAGGCGACCCAGCGCGGCTGGCCGGTGCTGACCTTCTCCAGCCCGGTGTCGCTGCGCTCGCGCCTCCCCGCGCCTTCGGGCACGCAGGTGGCCACCGCGATGGGGCTGGGCGCGATCGCCGCAGCGGGCGTGGCCTGGTACGGACTGCGCCGCCGGCAGCACTGAGAAGACCACAGCACTGAGAAGACCACAGCGCCGCCAACGGTCCACGCAGCGCACACACACCGGCCGCACTGGCCACGCTGGGTGCCTGGAACGGTGCACCTGATCGGGCCTCTTGCTGTACCGCCTGCCACCCGTTAGACATGTGCTTACGGACCCTTGGAAGGCCAGGGACGGCGCGGAGGAGAAGCACCGTCCACCCCGTCCGGGGCTCCGGGCACGGGCGCCAGGCACCCACGCGCAGCACGCCGCGGGAGGCTTGTCGTCGAGGGTCTGCGTTCCGGGACGCCGGGCGCCGAGACACCGTTGGTACGACACGAGTTGCACGCTTGGTACCCCGGTCGCCCGTGCAGGACGGCGGCGCTCCCCGCCCTGTGAGGTTGGGGACGCCGCCGTTCCTTGTCCCTGCCCCCAGGGTCACGGCGCCATGGCGTCGGCGATGGACCGGGCCTCCCGCGCCCCTGAGACGATCGCGCTGCAGCCGTGCACGATCCAGCGGGCCAGGCCGTCCGGCTCGCCGCTCGCGAAGCCCTCGGCAGCGGCCCGGTACTCCGGCTCCCGCCGCAGGTATGCCACCTCCGGCACCACCAGACCCTTCGGGTCCAACCCGCTGGCTATCGCGGTGATCCGGGCCGCCGCCCGCGCCACCACCCCGTCGGCAGTACCGAACGGTGCCAGCGTGAGCAGCTCGCCGTGCACGACCGCCACCAGCACCGGGCCCGGTACCCGGCTACCGCCCGCGATCAAGTGGGCGAGGCCGTCCAGCCGGGTCGACACCGCCGACCGGGCGCGGGGCCGGCCCAGCTGCTCATCGGTCGCCAGGTCCGCGGCGGCGAGCACGTGCAACCGGGCAAGCGCCTGCAGCGGCGCCCGCTGCCAGGTGCCGAGCAGCTGGCCGAGGGCCTCCGCGACCCGTAACGCGCCGGCGAGCACCGGGTCGTGCACCGCCCCGTCGTCGGGCAGTTCCGTGCTACCCCCGTCGAGCGCAGCCGAGGCACGCGCGGCGCGCACCGACGCCTCGGCCGCGGCCGTCGGCCAGCCGTGGCGGTTGGCCGGGTGCCGGTGCACCTCGTCGACGGCGGCGCGGGCCTCCTCGACGGCCTGGGCCACGCCGGGCAGCACCAGCAGCGGGGCGAGCGGGTCGGCGGCGGGTGACGTCATGGTTGCAGATGGTGCCTCCTGCCGAGCCTTCGGCGCAGCGACCGGGGCAGGATGTGGCCGTGGCCACTACGGTCGGACATGACGCGCGACGTAATATCGAGGAGGTCGCAGAATGGCCCAGTCAGGCCAGGCCCTGGACGCCCTGAGCACCGAGAACCGTCAGTTCCCTCCGCCGGAGGGCTTCGCGGCACAGGCCAACGCCACGGCCGGCATGTACGAGCAGGCGGACGCCGATCGCGACGCATTCTGGGCCGAGCAGGCCAACCAGCTGCACTGGCACGAACCGTTCGACCAGGTGCTGGACTGGTCGAACGCGCCGTTCGCGAAGTGGTTCGTCGGCGGGAAACTCAACGTGGCCTACAACTGCGTCGACCGGCACGTCGCGGCCGGCCACGGCGACCAGGTCGCCTTCCACTGGGAGGGCGAGCCCGGTGACAGCCGCACCATCACCTACGCCGACCTGCAGCGCGAGGTCAACAAGACTGCCAACGCGCTGCTCTCGCTGGGTTTGAAGGCCGGCGATCGGGTGGCGATCCAGCTGCCCATGATCCCCGAAGCGGCCTTCGCCATGCTGGCCTGCGCCCGGCTCGGCATCGCGCACAGCGTGGTGTTCGGCGGCTTCTCCCCCGTGGCGCTGCGCACGCGGGTCGAGGACGCGCAGGCCAAGGTCGTGATCACCGCGGACGGTCAGTACCGGCGGGGCAAGCCGGCGGCGATGAAGGACGGCGCCGACGAGGCCGTCGCGGCCACCCCGACCGTGCAGCACGTCATCGTGGTCAAGCGCACCGAGCTCGACGTGGGCTGGACCGAGGGCCGCGATCTGTGGTGGCACGACCTGGTGGACTCGCAGTCCGACCAGCACACCTGCGAGGCGTTCGACTCCGAGCACCCACTGTTCATCCTCTACACCTCGGGCACCACGGGTAAGCCGAAAGGGATCCTGCACACCTCCGGTGGCTACCTCACCCAGTGCGCCTACACCCACCACGTCGTGTTCGACCACAAGGCAGGCCAGGACGTCTACTGGTGCACCGCCGACATCGGCTGGGTGACCGGGCACAGCTACATCGTCTACGGGCCGCTGGCCAACCGGGCCACCTCGGTGATGTACGAGGGCACGCCCAACACGCCGCACGAGGGACGGCATTGGGAGATCGTGCAGAAATACGGCGTGTCCATCTACTACACCGCCCCCACGCTGATCCGCACCTTCATGAAGTGGGGTGCCGACATCCCGCAGCGCTACGACCTGTCCTCGCTGCGGGTGATCGGCTCGGTCGGCGAGCCGATCAACCCCGAGGCCTGGATGTGGTACCGGGAGAACATCGGCGGCGGCCGCGCGCCGGTCGTCGACACCTGGTGGCAGACCGAGACCGGGGCGATCATGATCAGCCCGCTGCCCGGGGTCACGGCGTGCAAGCCAGGCAGCGCGATGGCACCGCTGCCTGGCGTCTCGGCCATCGTGGTCGGCAACGACGCCCAGCCCGTCGGCAGGGGTGGTGGCGGCTACCTGGTGCTGGACAAGCCGTGGCCTGGGATGCTGCGCGGCATCTGGGGCGACGACGAGCGCTACCGGGACACCTACTGGTCGCGCTTCGCCGAGGCGGGCTACTACTTCGCCGGTGACGGCGCGAAGTACGACACCGACGGTGCGGTGTGGCTGCTCGGGCGGGTCGACGACGTGATGAACATCTCCGGGCACCGGATCTCCACGACCGAGGTGGAGTCGGCCCTGGTGTCGCACGAGACGGTCGCCGAAGCCGCGGTGGTCGGCGCGTCCGACGAGACCACCGGCCAGGGCATCGTCGCGTTCGTCATCCTGCGCGGCGATGTCGCCGAGGACGAAGCCCGCGGCGACAAAGCCATCACGGCGCTGCGCGACCACGTGGTCGAGCAGATCGGCGCGATCGCCAAGCCGCGCCAGATCATGGTCGTCTCCGAGCTGCCGAAGACCCGGTCCGGCAAGATCATGCGGCGGCTGCTGCGCGACGTGGCGGAGAACCGGGAGGCTGGCGACGTCTCGACGCTGGCCGACTCGAGCGTCATGGACTCGATCTCCTCCGGCCTGCGGTCCGGCTCGTCCGACGAGTAACCGCGTTCTGGCACCAGAACGCGCCGACCGCACCCCCGGTAACCGCGTTCTGGCACCAGATCGTGGTTACGGTGGGATGCTGGGATGTCATGGGTGTGCACGTGCACGGGTTGGTCGTCGTGCCGGAGACGGAGCTGCAGTGGCGCTTCTCCCGGTCGAGCGGCCCGGGTGGGCAAAGCGTCAACACCACCGACTCCCGGGTCGAGCTGTCCTTCGACGTCGCGGCCAGTTCCGCGCTGTCCGACGCCCAACGTGCCCGGGTGACGCAGCGGTTGGCGAACCGGCTGGTGGGCGGGGTGCTGACCATCGCCGCCTCGGAGCACCGCTCGCAGCGCCGTAACCGCGACGCCGCCCAGGCGCGGCTCGCGGCGCTGCTGCACGACGCACTCGCCCCGGACCCGCCACCGAGGCGCGCCACCTGGCCCTCGCGTGCGGCCAGGCAGCGGCGGGTGGCGGCGAAGCGGCGCCGCGGCGAGGTCAAGCGGCTGCGCCGCCCGACGGAGGAGTAACGGCGACCCCGCACCATCGCGATGACTCCGGTGTAGGCGAGCGACGGTGTAGGCGAGCGACCCCATGGAGCGTGGCCAGTGCCTGAACGAATCGCGACGGCCCAGCGGCAGCAGCACCCCGTGGCCGGGCCGGACCCGGTCCGCTGCCCGATCGACCGCAACCCGCTGCGGGAGGTACCCGGCAAGACCCGCCCGGTGCTCACCTGTCCCCGGTGCGGGCATGCGCTGATCGCCGGCCGCTGAACCTCCAGCGGGTGGCGGGCGCACCTGGGCAGCGTAGCGACCCGGGCACGACTAGGGTGCTGTGACGGTGCGCCGGGAAGTCTGGTCGGCAACAGTCCTGTCCTTCGACGAGCAGGAGTTGCCCGCCCATGGCCTGGTATGGCGACGCGATCGACCGCGCATGTGGCAACCAGCGGCGACGTCCTCGGGTGGAGGAGTTCGCCCGCTACCTGCGCACCGAGACCGTGGGCGGAGTGCTGCTGCTGGTCGCCACGGCGATCGCGCTGGGCTGGGCGAACTCCCCGCTTGGTGACGCGTACACGGCGCTGCGCGACTACCGGATCGGCCCGCAGGCGATCCACCTGGACCTGACCGTCGGCACCTGGGCCAAGGACGGCCTGCTCGCGATCTTCTTTTTCGTGGTGGGCCTCGAGCTCAAGCGTGAGCTGGCAGTCGGTGAGCTCACCAGCCGCAAGACCGCGACGCTGCCGGTCGTGGCCGCGCTCGGCGGCATGCTGGTGCCCGCCGGGCTCGCGCTGGCGGTCAGCGCTGGCGCACCGGGCTACGCGGAGGCCTGGGCCATCCCGGTGGCCACCGATATCGCGTTCGCGCTCGGTGTGCTGGCGTTGACCGGGGCGGGGCTGCCCAGCAGCGCCCGGGTGTTCCTGCTCAGCCTGGCCGTGGTCGACGACCTGGGCGCCATCGTGGTCATCGCGATCCTGTTCACCACCGGCTTCAAGCTCCTCGCCTTCGCCGGCGCGGTCGTGGCGTGCGTACTGTACTGGTACCTGCAACGGCGCCGGGTGCGCACCTCCTGGCTCTACGTGCCGATCGGGCTGCTCACCTGGTACGCGGTGCACGAGGCAGGCGTCCACGCCACGATCGCCGGGGTGGCACTCGGCCTGCTCACCCGGGTACGTGCCGACGAGGGTGAGGGCGAGGCTCCGGGGCTGCGCCTCGAGCACCGCATCCAGCCGTACTCTGCGGGGCTGGCGGTGCCGGTGTTCGCGCTGTTCGCCGCGGGTGTCCCGATCGGTGCCGATGCGCTCGGCGACCTCGCGTCGGACCGGGTGGCCATAGGCGTCATCGTGGGGTTGCTGGCCGGAAAGCTGATCGGCATCCTCGGTTTCTGCTGGCTCGCGGTGCAGGTCAGGCTCGCGGTCAAGCCGAAGGGGCTGGCCTGGCGGGACATGGCCGCCGTGGCGATGCTCGGTGGGGTCGGCTTCACCGTCAGCCTGCTCATCGCGGAACTCTCGCTGAGCGGGGAGGCCGCGGAGCGCGCCAAAGCCGCGGTGCTGCTCGCCTCCGCGGCAGCCTCGCTGCTGGCCGCGGTGGGTCTGGTGCGACGCAGCAGGGTGCACAACGCCGACTGACCGTGCCCGCCCGACGACCCCATGGCACCATGTCGCGGGTGAGCCGCGCGAAGAGCCCCACCGCCACCAACGGTCGGCACAGGAAGCAAGACATCCCGGCCGCCGTGCCGTCCATTCCGATGTACGGCGAGCAGTCCCCCCAGCCCACCGAGGCGTCCCTCGGCGGGCTGGTGCGGGAGGCCACCACGCACCTGTCGACCCTGATCCGCTCCGAGATGGAGCTGGCCAAGGCCGAACTCGCCGCCGAGGTCCGCAAAGGCGTCAAGGGCAGCCTCTTGTTCGGCGTGGCGCTGACCGTGCTGCTGTTCAGCCTGTTCTTCCTCTTCTTCGCCCTGGGCGAGGTGCTCGCCATCTGGCTGCAGCGGTGGGCGGCATTCAGCATCGTCTTCGGGATCATGGTAGCGACCGCGGCGATGTTCGGGCTGCTCGGCTACCTGCGGGTGCGCGGCATCCGCAAGCCGGAGCGGACCATCACGTCGGTACGTGAGACAGCCGCGCTTGCCAGCAGGCGGGGCAAGCGCTGACCGAGCGGTCGCCGGACCCGTCCTCGGTCCGGGTACCGGGGCGCTGGACGCACCGCGACGTCTCCGCCAACGGTATCCGGCTGCACACCGTCGAGGCCGGTACCGGGCCGCTGGTGTTGCTGCTGCACGGCTTCCCCGAGTTCTGGTGGTCCTGGCGCCACCAGCTCGTCGCGCTCGCCGACGACGGCCTGCGGGCTGTCGCGGTCGACCTGCGCGGCTACGGCGACTCGGACAAACCGCCCCGCGGCTATGATGGGTGGACGCTCGCAGGCGACATCGCCGGGCTGATCCGCGCGCTCGGTGAGCCGGGCGCGGCGCTGGTCGGCCACGACTGGGGCGGGACGATCGCGTGGTGGACCGCGGCGCTGCACCCGCGGCTGGTGCGCTCGCTCGGCGTGCTGGCTGCGCCTCACCCGCTCGCGGTGCGGCGGGCGTGGCTGCGCGACGCGGCCCAGCTCCGGGCGTCGGCCTACATCGCCGGGTTCCAGGCACCGGTGCTGCCGGAACGCAGGCTGACCCACGACGGCGGGGCGCTGGTCGAGCGGTTCCTGCGGGACTGGGCGGCTCCGGAATGGCCGGACTCGCCGGAGTTCGCCGAGGTGGCGGCCCGCAATCGCGCCGCGCTGCGGATCCCGGGGGCGGCGCACAGCGCGCTCGAGTACTACCGGTGGATGGTGCGCTCCCAGCTGCGCCCGGACGGGTACCGCTTCGCGGCCGCCACCGACCACCGGATCGGGGTGCCGGTACTGCAGCTGCACGGCGGCCTCGACCCGTGCCTGCTCGAGCGCACCGCACGGGCCTCGGCGGCGTGGACCGGCGGCGAGCACCGCTACCACGTCCTCGACGGCGTGGGGCACTTCGTCCAGCAGGAGGCCCCGGCCCGCACCACCGACCTGCTGCTCGGGTTCCTTGGTCGTGAATGATTTCGGTTGCCATGGCTGGACCGTGTTTGTCTTCCTAGTCTGCGGGGCATACCTGCAAGCCTAGGGAGGCACACCCCCGTGAACATCCATCACTCGACCCGGCGGGAACGTGAGCTGCTGTGGACGGTGCGGCTC
>JBOHGT010000366.1:0-3308 GCA_050700385.1 Pseudonocardiaceae bacterium
GGTCAGTGTCAACGGCCGCCCGCCGAAACCGGGCGACGAGCCGCGCTGTACCGATCCACGCGGCGTCTCGCCCGAGCCGCTCGCGCCGCTGCTGCCCGGCGGTGGGCTGCGCCGGGGGTCGGTGGTCACGGTGCGCGGCTCGACGGCACTGCTGCTGGCGCTGCTGGCCGTGGCCACCGCGCGGGGGACCTGGGCCGCAGTGGTCGGCATCGGCGACCTGGGGGTGCTGGCTGCGGCCGAGGCGGGAGTGGCCGTGCAGCGGCTGGCGCTGGTGCCCCGGCCCGGGCCGGATCCGGCGCCTGCGGTCGCGGCCCTGCTCGACGGGGTGGGCCTGGTGGCGCTGGCCGGCACGGACCGGTTGCCCTCCGGGGCGCGGCGCTCGCTTGCCGCCCGGGCGCGGCAACGCGGGTCGGTGCTGCTCCCGCTCGGGCGGTGGCCGGGCGCGGACGTCGAGCTGTCCTGCCGAGCCGAGGCCTGGCGCGGCGCCGAGGCCGGGCACGGCCGGCTGCGCAGTCGCGAGGTCGTGGTGCACGCGGTGGGCAGGGGCGCGGCGGGCCGGCCCTCCATCGCCCGGCTGCTGCTGCCCGGTCCCGGCGGCCCGGTGGCGGATGTCGTACCCGAGGCCGCACCGATCAATCCGCCCCCGGACCGCACCCGCGGACCGCGTCGAACTTGTCGATCGACGCGGCCCGCACCGCGGACGGAATGTCATCCCCACAGCGCGCAGATCGGAGCGGCGACGATCCGGTCGGACAGGGGATAGCGGTAAGGCCCGGTGTGGAGCACGAGACCGGCGACAAAGCGGTCACCGATCTCGTCGCGAAGCCAGCGGAGGTGTCGCGCGTCCTCGTCCGAGACCGCGCCGGCCTTCACCTCGATCCCTACCACCTGGTGCGCGCCGTACTCGACGAGTATGTCGATCTCGTGGCGACCGTCCTGCTGACGCAAGTGGTACAGCCGCGGCCTGGTCGAGCAGACCGCCATCTCGGCACGTAGCTGGGCAACGACAAACGTGTCCAACATGCGCCCGAACAGGTTGCCGTCACGCAGTAGGCCGTTGACGTCTGCGCGCAGGGCGGCCCCGACGAGACCAGGATCAGCGATGTAACGCTTGGGTGTGCGAGTCAGTCGTTTGAGCCGGTTACTCGCCCATGCCGGAAGGAGGTCGGTCACCAGCAGGTTCCGCAGTAGGCGGTCGTAGTCGGCCGCCGTGCGGTGGTTGATCTGGGCGCTGTCGTAGAGGGTGCGATCCGCGACGACGCCCGCGGTGTTCAGCGCTAGCGCCTCGAAGTACCGGCGCAGCCGATCCGGATCACGGGCGGCAATTGACTGCGCGTCGCGAGTGATCAACCGGTTGAGGTAGCTGTTCATCCACTCGGTTTGTGAAGGACCCGAGAGGTGGAGTGCTGGCTGCGGGAACCCCCCGACGACCGCCAGTTCCAGGTAGCCACGAAGATCCGGTGGATCATGCGGCACGGGGAGCGCCTCGGGGCCCTCGGCCACCAGCCGGTCGAGAATCGAAGGCTGGTGCAGCTGCCGCCGGAGCTCCCTCATCGACAGCCCCGTCATGTCGACCTGGATCAACCGGCCGGTCCCCGGCCAAGTCTCCAGCTCGAGGTCGCCCCGGACCGAACCGGTCACGATGAATCGGCCGGGGCGGGAGCCCTCGAGGGTGTCCACGGCACGTTTGACGGCGCCGAGCACGTGTGGGACTTCCTGCCACTCATCGAGCAACACCGGTTCGGGCAGTCCGGCGAGCGCAGCATCGGGGTCTCGGCGGAACGCCTCGGCCTGCACCGGTTCGTCCAGCTGCACTCTGGTCCGTGCATACTGGACAGCGGTGGTCGTCTTGCCAGTAGCGCGAGGACCAACGATGACCAATGCCGCGAAGTCGTGCAGCAGCGAGCTGATCCGCTCATCCACCAGCCGGGGCAGGTACTCGGCCACGACCAGCACGTTACTATCTTCACACGACGCACGATACCAATTTCACACGTATCATAGCGCAAACTTCACACAGTCCATCGCCGTTCCAGGTGCCGGCGTTGGGGAGGTGATGGCCCGCGTCGGGCAGTGGCGCGGACGGGCTTGACCACGGGTGCGGACGTCGCAGCGGGCTGACAGTTCACCCCACCGTGCTCGTCGGGCGGCTACGGCCGTGTCGCGGCCACCTGCCGCGCCGCCCTGGCCAGCTCCCGCGAGTCGCCGTCGCGGCGCCCCGCAAGGGCCAGCTGCAGCGGTTGGAGCCGGTCGCGGGCCAGCCCGGATTCCAGCGAGGCCACCCCGTCGATGGCCTTGCGGGCCAGCACCAGCCCGTCGGACTCGCCGGCCAGCACGTGGAGGGTGGCCAGCACGGTGCCCGCCTGCACGAGGCCGAGGCGTTCACCCTCGCCCCAGCCGCGCACCGAGGCCGCGGCGAACGGCTCCGCGGCATCCAGCTGACCCAGGGCCAACGCGACCCGGGCGGTCATGTTGTCCATCTCCGCCCGCTCCCACGTGCCCTGCGGCGCCCACCCGTCGCGCGCCCTGGACAGCTCGCGCCGCGCCAGATCCGGCCGGTCCAGATCCGCCAACGCCCACGCCTCCATAGCCGAAAGCTTCGCGGCCAGCACCGGCACGCGCGGGTCATCGAGGGCGCTCTTCACCGGGACCCTGTTCACCAGACGGATCTGGCCGAGCTGCAAGCACTGCAGCGCGTCGTTGGGATGCCCCCGCTCCCGGAACAGCAGACCGGCCTGACCCAGCGCACACGCCACCTGATAGCCGTCGCTGGCCCCGGCGCCGATCCCCACCGCCCGAGCGAAGTGATAGCGGGCCGCGTCGTCGAGATGGGCGTCGAGACAGCACACCCCGGCCAGGCGGTGGCGATCGGCCAGCGCGCAACCCAGCCGGGCCTTCACCTCGCCGGTCGCGGGCACGCCCAGCAGCGGCATCCGCTGGTTCGCCGCGGCGCCGACGATCCTCGCCTGCCCACCGCAGCCGCAGCGCATGATCTGGGCCCGCAGCCGTTCGGTCTCCTGCTCCAGGCCCACCACGTCGGACATGCCCAACCGCGCCGGCAGCGGCTCGTCCGACGCCGGGTAGGACGGCGCGGGCAGCTCCCCCGCCTCGCCATACCCCACCACCGACCCGCCGAAGACCGCGACCGACCCGGTGATCACCACGGTGCGCCGCTTCATCGCGTCGGCCACCTCCTGCGGGGTCTGCCCCACGTCTTGTGGGGCGGTGTTCGACGCTGCGTCTTCAGCGTAGGCCAGCCGCATCCACCCGCGAGGGACACCGAGCCCGTCGGCGATGCGCTCCAGCAC
>JBOHGT010000367.1:0-24233 GCA_050700385.1 Pseudonocardiaceae bacterium
ACCGTCACCGCCGGGCCCGGCACCTGGACCGTGCAATCCCTCGACACCGGCCACACCCTGATCTTCGACCACACCGAATGGACCGCCTTCCACCTCGGCGCCACCCACGGAGAATTCAACCCCACCCACACACTGCAGCCAGCCTCGACCTAAGGTCGTGTCCCGTAGATCATGGACAGGGTCGCTGAGCCAGATCGTGATCGAGGCGACGTCCTGCGCTCGGCCAGCGTCAACCGTGCCGGGTCGAACATTGTGGCGACCGTCGCCCGTCAACCTGCCTCGCCACCGGCGCCCGCATCCGGGTCAGCCAGCTCCAGGTCCAGTTGCGGTTCCTCGGGCTGGCGGGGAAGCGGCACCGGGAGGAGGCCGTCGCGGTCCGCCCGGCCGCCCGCAGGGCCATCCACGTCGAGCTCCTCCAGCCACTGCCAGTCCAGCAGGTCCCCGTCGGCGATCTGCGCTTCCCCGACGTAGGCGCGGACCAGCCCGGCGTTGGGATTCGCGGCGTAGGGCACCAGCACGACCTGCGGCCAGAACAGGTGTGGCTGGGTCTGCGGATCGACCAGGAGTTCCCGGCGGAACCAGCTCTCCGCCAGGCGGCAGGTCGTCACGTCGTCCGCCGGGCTCCCACCGTAGCGGAACGGGTACAGCGCCGCCTTGCCGAGGTCGACGAGGAACGAGCCGCGGGGGTGCTGCACCGAGGCCCCGGGCAGGGCGCCCAGCTCGCGGCCCATCTCGTACCAGACGAACCGCCACAGGTCGTTGCCGTAGGTGTGGGGGTCTGTGCGGGGTCGCCCGAACTCGTATGACTCACCCGCCGCGCGCACACCCGCCCGCAGTGCTCGCACGACCGCCGCCCGCACCGAGTTGGCCGTGCGCACCGTGAAGATCGCGTCAAAGTGGCTGCGTACCACAGCGCCTCCCCACTTTCAACTGGTGACGCCGAAAGTAGCAGCCTGAACCCTCAACTCTGTTGATCTTGATCTCGCGGGCTGCCGCGAATCGATTCAGACCGCCGTGACTCCTGGGTGAGCCAGCGGGGGAATGTTCAGTCGCGCCAGGCATGGACGAGGTCGGTAGGGCCGAGGTATGCGTCGAGGCCCTCCGGCCGCGTGCCGGTCCGGGACACTGCGACCAGGAGAGTCGCGGCGTCGGTACCCGGCACTCGATCCCGCGCGCGATGCAGCGCGGCGAGGTCGGCGCGGTCGAAAGTCGCGTGCTCGCGCCATTTCACCGAACCGACCATCGACACCCGGCCCACGGTCCGCGCGTCCGTGGTCCCGACCAGGTCGACTTCGACATCGTTGGATCGGGTCCAGTACCCGCCCACGTGCCGTGTATCGCCGAAGCGCGGATCGGGAAGCAGCCGGTCGATGCCGCCCCGGACCAACGGTTCCACCGCGGCGCCCCGGAACGCCTGCCAGTTCTCGTCGACGCGTGCCACCGCGAGGTCAGCCCGACCGCGTTCGATCTCCTCGAGACCGGGTTCGACGAAGCGCAACCAGAAGCGCAGGTGCGGATCGTCGACGCGGTAGCGGGTCAGCTTGGCGGCGGGCCGGGTCGACAGCGGCTGCTCTGCGACGAGGAGCCGCTTGCGCACCAGGGAGTCGAGGGTGCGCCGCAGCGTGGTCTGCGGTAGCCCGGCCCGGTTCGCGATGGTGGTGACGCTGGTCTCGCCGGACCCGACCGTGCTGAGCACTGCCCGACCCGCCGGGTCGGGGAACTCGGCGGCCAGGGAACGCTCGCCGGTCACGATGAGCGGTGACGTGGGGTCGCCGAGTGCCTGCTGCAGGAACCCTCGCCGATCCAGTCCTCGTGGCCAGGACTGTGCCACGAGCGGGAACCCGCCGACGATCAGCATCGCATCGATGGCCTCGGCGGGTGCAAGGTCCAGCAGGTCGGCCAGCTCGGCGACCGTAAGTGGGCCGAGCACCATCTCGCGTGTGGGGCGGCCGAACAGCGGTCTGCCGTAGCTGGTCAGCGCCGACATCACGGCCAGGTCGGAACCGATCGCCACCAGCAGGACCGGATGCCGCTCCAGCACCTGATCCCAGACGTGCTGCAGTTGCGCCTCGACATCCGGTCGCCCGTCGATGAGGTAGGGCAACTCGTCGAGCACTACTACGCACACGTCCCCACCCGCCGACACCGCGACGGTGGACAGTGCGGCTTCCCAACTCGTGAACACGGTGCCGCTTTGGATCAGCGAGGCCGTAATGCGCCAAGCTTGGATGATTCAAGCTCGGACCATCCAGAGCTGGTACCGCCGTGCCTCGGGCGGACGTTTCATGCCACGCCGCCCGAGGCTGGTCGCCAGCCGTCCGGGTGCGGGGCCCGGCGCGGCGACGTCGCTGTGCTGCTGGCGGGCACCCTCGTCGACCGAGGAGGACACTGAGACGGTGCGTCTCCCCGTCATGCCGCCCGTCGCGCCGATGCTGGCCAAGCCCGCCGCCGACATTCCTGCTGGTCAGCACTATGAACCGAAATGGGACGGCTTCAGGTCCATAATCTTCCGCGACGGCGGTGAAGTCGAGATCGGCAGCCGCAACGAGCGGCCGATGACCCGCTACTTCCCTGAGATCGTCGCGGCGGTCCAGGCGAACTTCCCGCCCCGTGTCGTGATCGACGGCGAAATCGTCATCGCCGATCAGAAACGCAACACCCTCGACTTCGAGGCACTGCAACAGCGCATCCATCCCGCCGCAAGCCGGGTTGAGCTCCTGTCGGAGCAGACCCCGGCCAGCTTCGTCGCCTTCGACCTGCTCGCGCTCGGCGACGACGACCTGACACAACGACCGCTTGCGCAACGGCGGACCACGCTGGAACAAGCTCTCGCCGGGGCCGCCGCACCGGTACACCTCACGCTGGCGACGCGAGACCAGGACGTCGCCCGCCAGTGGTTCGATCAGTTCGAAGGCGCCGGGCTGGACGGGCTCATCGCCAAGAAGCTCGACCTGCGCTACGAGCCCGACAAGCGCGTCATGACCAAGATCAAGCACGAGCGCACCGCCGACTGCGTCGTCGCCGGCTACCGGCTCCACAAATCCGGACCGGACGCCATCGGCTCGATCCTGCTCGGGCTCTACAACGACGACGGCGTGCTCGGCTCCGTCGGCGTCGTCGGCGCCTTCACCATGGCCCGGCGCCGCCAGCTGTTCACCGAGCTCCAGCCGCTCGTCACCGACTTCGACGGCCACCCGTGGAACTGGGCGGCCCACGAGCGGGGCGAGCGGACCCCGCGCAAGAACGAGACCAGTCGCTGGAACGCCGGCAAGGACCTCTCCTTCACACCGCTGCGGCCCGAGCGCGTCGTCGAGGTCCGCTACGACTACATGGAAGGCGACAGGTTCCGGCACACCACCCAGTTCGTCCGCTGGCGCCCCGACCGCGACCCCCACTCCTGCACCTACCACCAACTCGATCGGCCCGTCAGTTTCGACCTCGCCGACGTCCTCGCGAGCGGCCGGAACCCCCCGGCTCGCCCGCGAGAGTTCAGTTAGTCTCCCGTCCGCCGGTGTCAGCGTCGCCCTCGCGCTCGTCGCGGTCGGCCCAGTCCAGCAGCGGTTCGAGGGAGAACACCGCGTCGTCGATGCCCGCGTGGACGTCACCGAGCCGGGTGAAGCGGTCCGGCACGGTGGCGATCGTGAAGTCGGCGGGCTCGGCGTCGGGCACCTCGTCCCAGCGCAGCGGGGTGGAGACCACGGCCTCGGGGACGCCGCGCACCGAGTAGGCGCAGCGGATGGTGTGGTCGCGGGTGTTCTGGTTCCAGTCGACGAGCACACCGCCGTGACGGTCACGCTTCCACCAGGCGGTGGTCACGAGATCGGGCGCGCGGCGCTCCACCTCCCGCGCGAAGGCCCGCGCGGCGCGCCGCACGTCGGCGAAACCCCAGCGGGGCTCGATGCGCACGTAGATGTGCAGCCCCCGGCCGCCCGACGTCTTGGGCCAGCCGACCGCTCCCAGCTCGTCGAGCACCTCCCGCGCCACGGCGGCCACCCGGCGTGCCTCGGCGTAGCCCGTGCCGGGCTGCGGATCGAGGTCGACGCGCCACTCGTCGGGCCGCTCGGTGTCCGCGCTCCGGGAGTTCCACGGGTGGAATTCGACGGTGCTCATCTGCACCGCCCAGATCACATCGGCCACATGGGTGACGCACAGCTCCTCGGCACTGCGACCCGAGGGGAACTCGACCCGCACCGTGCGTACCCACGGCGGTGCGCCCCGCGGCAGCCGCTTCTGGTGCACCTTCTCCCCGGTCACCCCGGTGGGGAAGCGGTGCAGCATGCACGGCCGGTCACGCAGCGCCCGCACGATGCCCTCGCCGATGGCGAGGTAGTACCGGGCCAGGTCGAGCTTGGTCTCGCCACGTGCCGGGAAGTACACCCGGTCGGGGTTGCTGATCCGGACGGTGCGGTCACCGACCTCCAGCTCGGCGGTCGGGCCCGAGCGGCCTCCGGTGGCCACCCGACGTCAGCGACGCCACTTGCGGCGTCGGTGGAGGTGATCGCCCACCAGGACCGCCACCAGGCCGACGCCCAGCACGACCAGGTAGTAATCCTCGGTGGTGCCCTCGTGGTTGCCGATCAGCATGAGGAACATCGACGCCGCGGTGATCCAGCCCGCGATGCGGCTCGCCCGGGGGAAGCTGCCGTGCCATCCCCACTCGACCGAGGGCTCCTGGTCGGGGTCGACCCCGTGCGGGCCATGGTGACGCCGGGCCAGCGTGTCCGAGGTGTGTTCCGGGGGATCCTGCTCGACGGTGGAGCCGGTGGGTCGGACCGCCACGATTCCCTCCTGCGCAGCGCGGGTGAACTGGTGACCATGGTCCCACAGGAGGTCACCGCCGGGCGCGCGGCAGTCCCCGCCGCCCGGCGGTCACCGGGGTACGGATCAGCTGCGGACGGCTCTGCGGCTTGCCACCAGCCGGTAGACGCCGAGCAGGATCAGCGAGCCGACGATGGCGAGGATCCAGGTGGTGATGCTGAAGAAGCCCTGGAGGTCCACGCCGAAGATGAGGCCGCCGAGCCATCCGCCGAGCAGCGCCCCGACGACGCCGATGAGCAATGTGACGATGATGCCGCCCGGGTCCTTGCCAGGCATGATCGCCTTGGCGATTGCTCCGGCGAGCAGTCCCAGCACGATCCACGCGATGATGCCCATGTCGCACTCCTTCCGTCACGTACAGTGTTTCCTACCAAGCACATGCCCGAAACGGGCTACAGGGTACGGATGCGACCCAGTGCCGGTTCGGGCGCGACCAGTGTGATCCTCGTCGCGCGGCAGTGCATCCGTCGGCCGGGTGCATCGGGGACAATGAGACCCGATGGAGACCGACGAGCGCCCGCGCAGCATCCTGCTGCTGGGGTCGACCGGCTCGATCGGCAGCCAGGCTGCCGACGTCATCCGGCGCAACCCCGGCCGGTTCCGGGTCGCCGGGATCGCCGCCGGCGGGGATGCCCCCGCGGCAGTGGCCGCGCAGGCGCTCGAGTTCGGCGTGGGTACGATCGCGGTGGCACGGGGCAGCGCGGCGCAGGACGTCCAGCTGGCCTGCTACGCCGAGGCGCAGCGCCGCGGCTACGACCGCGGCGAGTACCGGGTGCCGCGCATCCTCGCCGGTCCGCGGGCCGCGACCGAGCTGGTGGACGCCGAGCCCGCCGACCTGGTGCTCAACGGCATCACCGGCTCGCGCGGGCTGGCGCCGACACTGGCGGCGCTGCGCAGCGGCGCCACGCTCGCGCTGGCCAACAAGGAGTCGCTGATCGCCGGCGGGGCGCTGGTCACGACAGCTGCCGCGCCGGGCCAGATCGTGCCGGTGGACTCCGAGCACTCCGCGCTGGCCCAGTGCCTGCGTGGTGGGACCGCGGCCGAGGTCGCCAGGCTGGTGCTGACCGCGTCCGGCGGGCCGTTCCGGGGCCGTCGCCGTGACGAGCTCGACGCGGTGACCGCCGAGCAGGCGCTGGCGCACCCCACCTGGCGCATGGGCCCGGTGGTCACGGTGAACTCGGCCACGCTGGTGAACAAGGGCCTCGAGCTCATCGAGGCGCACCTGCTCTTCGGCGTCCCCTACGACCGCATCGACGTCGTGGTGCACCCGCAGTCGGTGGTGCATTCGATGGTCACCTTCACCGATGGCTCCACGCTCGCGCAGGCCAGCCCGCCGGACATGCGGCTGCCGATCGCGCTCGCGCTGGGCTGGCCGGACCGGGTCGCCGGCGCGGCCCCGGCCTGCGACTTCTCCGCATCGTCGGCCTGGACGTTCGAGCCGGTGGACTCCGTGACCTTCCCGGCCGTCGACCTGGCACGGGCGGCCGGGGCCGCGGGCGGCTGCGTGCCTGCAGTGTTCAACGCGGCGAACGAGGAGGCGGTCGGCGCGTTCCTGGATGGCGCCATCTCCTTCGGTGGCATCGTGGACACCGTCACCACGGTGGTGGGTGAGGCCGACGGCTGGCGAGCCGACCCGGCTACTGTGGACGAGGTCGTGGCCGCCGAGGACTGGTCCCGAAGCCGGGCCAGGGAACTGTTGAGCACGTCACTCGCCCGTGCCGGGAGGAACCTGCAGTGAGCTTCGTACTGGGTGTCGCGCTCTTCGCGTTCGGGATCGGGATCTCGATCGCGCTGCACGAGGCCGGGCACATGTACAGCGCGAAGGCCTTCGGGATGAAGGTGCGGCGATACTTCATCGGCTTCGGCCCGACGCTGTTCTCGTTCCGCCGCGGCGAGACCGAGTACGGCCTCAAGGCGATCCCCGCCGGCGGGTTCTGCGACATCGCCGGGATGACCGCGCTGGACGAGCTGCCCGACCCCACGGAGCGCAAGCGGGCGTTCTACCGCTACGCCACCTGGAAGCGCGTGATCGTGCTCTCGGCCGGGTCGCTGACCCACTTCGCGCTCGGGATCCTGCTGGTCTACACGATGGCGGTCTCCACAGGCCTGCCGAACCTCAACCCGCCACCGCCACCCGCGGTGGTCGGCAAGGTGAGCCCGTGCGTGCCCACCTCCGTGGACGGCTCGTGCGCCCCGGGCGAGCCGGCGCCCGCCCGCGACGCCGGGTTGCAGCAGGGAGACCGCATCCTCGCGGTCGCGGGCGCCCCGGTGGACGACTTCAACCAGCTGGCGACCGCTATCCAGCCGCGCAGCGGCCCGACGGAGTTCCTGATCGAGCGCGACGGCAGCCGCCAGACGCTCACCGTGGATGTCGCGCAGGTACCCGGCGGTCAGGGCGACAGCCCGGTCGGCGTGATCGGCATCCAGGGCCAGTCACAGTCCAGGACCCTGCAGTACGGACCTGTCGACGCGATCGGGGAGACCTTCTCGTTCACCGGGACGATGTTCGCCAACACGTGGGAAGGCCTGAAGCAGTTCCCGCAGAAGATCCCGTTGCTCGTCGACCGGATCGCCGGGGAGGAGCGGCTCGACACCCCGATCAGCGTGGTCGGTGCGAGCGTGCTCGGCGGCGATGCCGTCGATGTCGGGGCGTTGTGGTTCTTCTTGTTCCTGCTCGCCGCGCTGAACTTCTTCGTGGGCGTGTTCAACCTGCTGCCGCTGTTGCCGCTGGACGGCGGGCACATCGCGGTCAACGTCTACGAACGTGCCCGCAACGCGGTGCGTCGCGCCAATGACCTGCCGGTCGGTCCCCCGGTCGACTACACACGGTTGCTGCCGCTGACCTACGCGTTCATGCTGGTCCTGATCGCCATCGGCGCGTTGACCATTACCGCCGACGTCGTGAACCCCATCCGATTGCCCCAATGACCCGATCGGCCCCCTTGATCCGATCAACCCGGGTCCGACAGCTACCGTGAGGTGACCACGTGTCCGACGCGAACGGCATCGCGCTCGGGATGCCCGCCATTCCGCCGCCGGTCCTGGCGGGCCGGCGCAAGACCCGCCAGCTCCAGGTCGGCCCGGTGGGTGTGGGCAGTGACCACCCGGTGTCCGTCCAGTCGATGACCACCACGTTGACCGCCGACGTCAACGCGACGCTGCAGCAGATCGCCGAGCTCACCGCGTCCGGCTGCGACATCGTCCGGGTGGCCTGCCCGTCGGCCGACGATGCGGACGCGCTGGCCGCGATCGCCCGTAAGTCGCAGATCCCGGTGATCGCCGACATCCACTTCCAGCCCCGTTACGTCTTCGCGGCGATCGACGCCGGCTGCGCGGCGGTCCGGGTCAACCCCGGCAACATCAAGAAGTTCGACGACCGGGTGGGCGAGATCGCGAAGGCCGCGAAGGATGCCGGCACCCCCATCCGGATCGGGGTCAACGCGGGCTCGCTCGACCCGAAGATCATGGCCAGGCACGGCAGGGCGACCCCCGAGGCGCTGGTCGAGTCCGCGCTGTGGGAGGCGAGCCTGTTCGCCGAGCACGACTTCCACGAGATCAAGATCTCGGTCAAGCACCACGACCCGGTGGTGATGGTGCGTGCCTACGAGCAGCTCGCCGAGCGGTGCGACTACCCCCTGCACCTCGGCGTCACCGAGGCAGGCCCCGCCTTCCAGGGCACCATCAAGTCCGCCACCGCGTTCGGTGCGCTGTTGTCGCGGGGGATCGGGGACACCATCCGGGTGTCGCTGTCGGCGCCGCCGGTGGAGGAGGTCAAGGTCGGGATCGGCATCCTCGAGTCGCTGAACCTGCGCCCGCGCAAGCTGGAGATCGTCTCCTGCCCGTCCTGCGGGCGGGCCCAGGTCGACGTCTACACCCTGGCCGACGAGGTGACCGCGGGGCTGCAGGGCATGGAGGTGCCGCTGCGCGTCGCGGTGATGGGCTGCGTCGTCAACGGTCCCGGCGAGGCCCGCGAGGCCGATCTCGGCGTGGCGTCGGGCAACGGCAAGGGCCAGATCTTCGTCAAGGGCGAGGTGATCAAGACGGTGCCCGAGTCGAAGATTGTGGAGACGCTGATCGAGGAAGCGCTGCGCCTCGCCGAGGACATGGGCATCGCCGAGGACTCGGGACCGGCGGGGGAGGGCACGCCCACCGTCACACTCGGTTGAGCCCGGCGGCCTGACCCTGGTGCGGCGGCAAGCTCCGGCGCCGCGCGAATCGGCGTCGTGGTCTGGCAGGCTGAGTTCCGTGTTGAGGCTGGCGGGCGCTCACCTGCTGGGCGAGCGTGACGCGCGGGGGGTCCGGGAGGCGATGGCCGCGGACCCGGTGAGTTCGTGCATGGTCGCGGCCCGGGTCGAGCAGGCCGGGCTGGACCCCTGGCGGCTCGGCGGCGAGCTGTGGGGCTGGGGCAGCAGATTCGAGGGCCTGTGCTTCTCCGGGCCGAACCTGGTGCCGTTGCGGGGTACCCGCAGCGCCACGCGGGCCTTCGCGGAGCGCGCCGCCTACCGGGCCCGCGTCTGCTCGTCCATGGTCGGGCCCGCCGAGCAGGTCCTCGACATGTGGTCCGACCTCGAGGGCCACTGGGGCCCGGCCAGGGAGATCCGGCCCGACCAGCCACTGATGGTGCTCGGCGAGCCGTCTCGTGCGACAGCCGACCCGCTGGTGCGGCCGGTGCGCCCCGACGAGCTGGACCGTTACCTGCCGGCGGCGATCGCGATGTTCACCGAGGAGGTCGGGGTCGACCCGCGTGCCCCGGACGGCGGCGGCGGGTACCGGGCCAGGGTCGGGGAGCTGATCGCCGGTGGGCGCGCGTTCGCCCGGTTCGAGGACGGCGAGGTCGTGTTCAAGGCCGAGGTCGGCGCGATGTCCTCCGCGGTGGGGCAGATCCAGGGCGTGTGGGTACACCCGGACCGCCGCGGCCAGGGCCTCGGCGGCGCCGGCACGGCCGCGGTCGTCGAACGGCTACGGTGCATCGGGCGGATCTCTAGCCTGTACGTCAACGCCTTCAACGAGCCGGCCCGCGCCGCCTACCGCCGCATCGGCTTCACGCAGGTGGGCTCGTTCGCGACCGTGCTGATCTGACCGCCCCGGAACTGGCTGCGGGCAGGCATACTCGCGGCGTGCGCGTCTGGCTGCTGCTCGCCATCGGCGTCCTGCTCGCCCCGCTGGCCGGGTGTGGTGTCTTCGGTGGGCCCGATCCGGCCGACACCGCGACGGCCTTCCTCGATGCCGTGGCGCGCGGTGACGTGTCGGCCGCGGGCCGGCTGACCGACGACCCGGCGGCGGCAGCTGAGCTGATCCGCCAGGTCCGTGGCGCCGTCGAGCCGCAACGTGTGTGGCTCGCGCTGGAACAGACCCGACCTTCCGAGCAGGTCGCGACCGCGTCCTTCGCCGCCACCTGGCAGCTGGGGAAGGGCCGTCAGTGGCGCTACCGGGGCAGCTTCGACCTCGCCCGCACCGACACCGAGGCCGGCTGGTCGGTGCGATGGAGCCCCGCGGTGCTGCACCCGCGGCTCGCCGCGCAGCAGACCGTGGTGTTCCGCGAGGAGCAGCCCGATCCGGCGCCGGTTGTCGACCGCGACGGCACCGCCCTGCTCTCCGCGGAGACCGTGGTGTCCGTCGTGCTCGACCCGGCGCAGGCGCTCGCGGTGGCCGGTCCGCTCGCTTCGGCGCTGAACCGGTTCGACGAGCGCATCACCGAGCAGTCCATCATCGACGGGGCGAGGTCCGTACCAGCCGGTCAGGGCTACCCGGTCGCCGTGCTGCGCGAGGTCGACTACCAGACGGTGCGCGACCAGATCTACGAGCTGCCCGGCGTGACCTTCCCGACCCAGCAGCGGCTGCTCGGACCCGACAGGGACTTCGCCTCGCAGCTGCTGCCCGGGGTGCGTACCGCCTTGGAGGAGCAGCTGGCCGGGGCCGCGGGCTGGCGCATCGTCACGGTGAACGCGGTCGGTACGCAGGTGGCCACGCTCGCCGAGCAGCCACCGAAACCGGCGCCGACGGTGTCCACGACCCTGAGCCGCACCGTGCAGGCCGCTGCCGAGGACGCGCTGGAGGCCGTCCCGCAGCAGGCGATGATCGTGGCGCTGCAGCCGTCCACGGGCGACGTGCTGGCCGTCGCCCAGAACGCGCCGGCCGACACGGCGGGTGCGGTGTCGCTCACCGGCCGCTACCCGCCGGGCTCGACTTTCAAGATCGTGACAGCGGCGGCTGCGCTGGAGTCCGGCGAGATGGCGCTCGAGACGCCGGTGGACTGCCCGGCCACCACCACGATCGACGGTCGGGTGATCCCCAACATCGACCGCTTCGAGCTCGGCACGGTGCCGTTCCGGACGGCGTTCGCCCGCTCGTGCAATACGACGTTCTCGAAGCTCGCGGCGGGCTTCGCGCCGGGGCAGCTGACCGGGACCGCCCGGCAGCTGGGGATCGGCATGGACTTCGACATCGCGGGCATCACAACGCTCACCGGTCAGGTGCCTGCGGCCGAGCAGGTCGTGCAGCGGGCCGAGAACGGCTTCGGTCAGGGCAATGTGCTGACCACCCCGTTCGGCATGGCACTGGTGACGGCGACGGCCGCGAATGGTGGGCGGGTGCCCACGCCGGCGCTGATCCGCGGCATGCCGACCTCGGTGTCCGGGGCCGCCGGGGCGCCGCTGCCCGCCCCGGTGGCCGACGCGCTGACCGTCATGATGCGCCAGGTCGTCACCGGGGGGACCGGGACCGCGCTGGCCGATCTCGGCGAGGTGCACGGCAAGACCGGCACTGCGGAGTACAGCTCCACCGGGTCGCACGGCTGGTTCGTCGGTTTCCGCGGCGACCTCGCGTTCGCGGTGCTCGTGGTCGACGGCGGCTCGTCCGGCCCCGCCGTGGAGGCGGCTCGCCGGTTCCTCACCGCGGCCGGCGGATGACCCCCCGGACCGACACCCCGGGAACCGGGTAGCCGCGCCTCGGGCGAGGCATAGAGTGGGGGGATGCCCACAACGACCTCGATGCGCGCCCCACTGCGTCCCGGCCGGCAGAGCCCGCTGCGCACGGTGCCCGCGCAGATCCCGCGACCGGAGTACGTCGGCCGCCCCGGGCCGACCCCGAGCACCGACCCGTGGGTGCAGCCGCCCGAGATCATCGAGGGGATGCGGGTCGCCGGGCGGATCGCGGCCGGGGCGCTGGCGGAGGGCGGCAAGGCCGTCGCACCCGGCGTCACCACCGACGAGGTCGACCGGGTGGTCCACGAGTTCCTCTGCGACCACGGTGCCTACCCGTCGACCCTGGGCTACAAGGGCTTCCCCAAGTCGTGCTGCACCTCGCTGAATGAGGTGATCTGCCACGGCATCCCCGACTCGACGGTGATCGAGGACGGCGACATCGTCAACATCGACGTCACGGCCTACCTGGACGGCGTGCACGGCGACACCAACGCGACGTTCCTGGCGGGCGAGGTGTCCGAGACTGACCGGCTGCTCGTCGAGCGGACCCACGAGGCGATGATGCGCGGCATCCGCGCAGTCAAGCCCGGCCGGCAGCTCAACGTGGTCGGCCGGGTGATCGAGTCCTGCGCGAAACGCTTCGGCTACGGCGTGGTGCGCGACTTCACCGGGCACGGCATCGGCCGGTCCTTCCACAGCGGCCTGGTGGTGTTGCACTACGACGAGCCGAGTGTGGAGATCGCGCTCGAGCCGGGGATGACCTTCACCATCGAGCCGATGATCACGCTCGGCACGATCGACTACGACCTGTGGGACGACGGGTGGACCGTCACCACCAAGGACAAGCAGCGCACCGCGCAGTTCGAGCACACCCTGGTCGTCACCCCCGACGGCGCGGAGATCCTCACCCAGCTGTGACGACCCAAACCGGATGGCTCAGGCCGGGCGCGCTCGCCTAGCCTGCTGGAATGGGCAAGATCTATGACGGGATCGACGTGCGGCTGGCGAGCTGGATCGAGCGGCAGCCGGTGTTCTTCGTGGCCACCGCGCCGCTGTCGGCCGACGGCATGGTCAACGTCTCACCGAAGGGCTACCGCGGCACCTTCCGGGTGCTCGACGAGCACACGTTCAGCTACGTCGACCTGACCGGCAGCGGCATCGAGACCGTCGCGCACCTGCGGGAGAACGGCAGGATCTGCGTGATGTTCTGCGCCTTCGAGGGCCCGCCCAACATCGTGCGGCTGCACGGCACCGGCAGCGTGACCACCCTGGACGAGCCCGGCTTCGCGGCGGCGTGCGAGCCGTTCGCCGACGCCGTCGCGCCGCGGCGGCCGGCCGCTCGGGCCGTGGTGCGGGTGGACGTGCAGCGGGTGAGCGACTCGTGCGGTTACGCCGTCCCGCTGATGGAGCTGCACGCCGAACGCGATGTGCTCGACTCCTGGACCGCGAAGAAGGGCCCGGAACGGCTGCAGCGCTACCGCGCCGAGCGCAACGCCGCCAGCCTGGACGGCCTGCCGGGGCTGAACTCCTCAGCCGAGCCGGCGGAGGAACCGGTGGACGGCTGACGAGGATTCGCGGTGGGTGGAGCGCTACTGGTGGCGGGCACGACGTCCGACGCCGGCAAGAGCGTGCTGGTGGCGGGAATCTGCCGGTGGCTCGCCCGCCGTGGCGTGTCGGTGGCGCCGTTCAAGGCGCAGAACATGTCGAACAACTCGGTGGTCACCCTGGACGGCGGGGAGATCGGCCGGGCGCAGGCTCTGCAGGCCGCGGCCTGTGGCATCGAGCCGTCGGTTCGGCTGAACCCGGTGCTGCTCAAGCCCGGCAGCGACCGGTCCGCGCAGGTGGTGGTACTCGGCCGCGCCGACGGCAGCGTGTCCGCGATGAGCTACCGGGGCCGCAAGGCGGCGCTGCTCGACGTCGTCGTCGACACCCTGGCCGGGCTGCGTGCCGAGTACGACGTGGTGATCTGCGAGGGCGCCGGCTCGCCCGCCGAGATCAACCTGCGTGCCAGCGACATCGCCAATATGGGACTGGCACGGGCGACGGGCCTGCCGGTGCTCGTCGTCGGTGATATCGACCGCGGGGGAGTGCTCGCGCACCTGTTCGGCACGCTTGCACTGCTCGACGCCGCCGACCAGGCGCTGGTCGCCGGCTTTGTCATCAACAAGTTCCGCGGCGACCCCGCACTCCTCGCCCCGGGCATGGAGCAGCTGCGGGCGCTGACCGGCCGGCGCAGCTACGGTGTGCTGCCCTGGAGCGACGAGCTGTGGCTCGACGCGGAGGACTCGCTGGCCCACGCGGCGGACGGCGTGGTCGGCCGGCCCGCCCCGCCGCTTGGCAGCCAGTGGCTGCGGGTGGCGGCGGTGCGGCTGCCGCGGATCTCGAACGGCACCGATGTCGATGCGCTGGCCTGCGAGCCGGGCGTGGCGGTCCGCTACGTCACCGAACCCTCCCGGCTGGCCGATGCCGATCTGGTCGTGCTGCCCGGCTCGAGGTCCACGGTGGACGACCTGGCCTGGCTGCACCGCACCGGGCTGGCGGACGCGATCCGCGCCCATGTCGCCGCGGGCCGTCCGGTGGTGGGGTTGTGCGGCGGGTTCCAGATGCTCGGACGGCGCATCGTCGACCCCGTGGAGTCGCGGGCCGGGGAGGTGGCCGGGCTCGGCCTGCTCGATCTCGAGGTGGCCTTCGAGCCGGACAAGCACCTCGGCCGCCCCGGCGGGACGGCGCTGGGCGAGCCGGTTACCGGCTACGAGATCCACCACGGCCGAGTGACCCACCGCGGCGACCCGCCCCTGATCACGCTGCCCGACGGCGCGGGGGAGGGGGCCGTCGCGGGTGCTGTGCTCGGCACCCACTGGCACGGGTTGTTCGAGAACGACGCCTTCCGGCGAGCCCTGCTGGGCCGTGCCGCCTGGCTCGCCGGCCGCTCCGGGTTCCGGGCCGCTGCGGATACCAGCTTCGCCGCCGCCCGCGCCGCCCAGCTCGACCTGCTCGGCGACCTCGTCGAGGCCCACCTGGACACCGTGGCACTCGGCGAGCTGATCGAGCACGGCGCACCCCCCGGTCTGCCGTTCGTTCCACCCGGAGTCCTGGTCTGACCAGACCTGACCAGATAAGCTGGAACAGTGAGCAAGCAGGTCAACGTCTACGAGGCCAAGACGCAGCTCTCCAAGCTGCTGGAGCAGGTCGAGGCCGGTGACGAGGTCGTCATCGCGCGTAACGGCAAGCCGGTCGCGCGGTTGGTGCCGCTGCAGCGGACGGCACCACGAGTACTGGGCTCGCTGCGGGGCAAGATCTGGGTGGCGCCGGACTTCGACGAAGCCAACGAGGAGCTCACCGACCTCATGGAGAACGGACCGATCTTCCCCGACGAAGTCGACCGGCTGTGAGGCTGCTGCTGGACACCCACGTGCTGCTCTGGTCGTTGCAGGGTCCGGAGCGGCTGTGCCCTGAGACGGTGGCCGCGATCACGGATCCCTCGAACGCCGTCGACGTCTCGGTGGCCTCGCTGTGGGAGCTCTCGATCAAGCAGTCGATCGGCAAGCTCACCGTGGACGGCGACCTGCGCGAGCACGTGGCGCGGCAGTCCTTCTCCGAGTTGCCGGTGCTCGGAGAGCACGTGGTCGCCGTGCGGCAGCTCCCGCTGCACCACCGGGACCCTTTCGACCGGCTGCTCATCGCCCAGGCGCAGTGTGAGCGACTCACTATCGTCACCGCTGATCGTAAGTTTGCCTCCTACGACGTGCCGATCCTGCCCGTCTAACCTCACATCGACGCCGAGTGGGCGGCTCACCCGGGAGAGGACGCCACCGTGCGCATCGTGCTGCTGTCCACCGCCGATACCGACCTGCTGGCCGCTCGGGCCTCGGGGACCGGTTACCGGGTTGCGAACCCGTCCCGCACCGAGCCCGGCGAGCTGCCGGAGCTGCTCGAGGGGGTCGACCTCGCGGTGGTGCGGCTGCTCGGCGGACGGCGGGCCTGGGAGCAGGGGCTGGCGGCGCTACTGCGTTCCGGCGTACCGACCGTGTGCCTGGGCGGCGAGGCCACGCCGGATGCGGAGCTGATGGCGGCCTCCACCGTCCCGGCGGGCGTCGCCGCCGAGGCGCTGCGCTACCTGGTCGCGGGTGGCCCTGACAACCTCGCCGAGCTTGCCCGGTTCCTCTCCGACACGGTGCTGCTCACCGGGGAGGGCTTCGCGCCGGTGGTGCCCACGCCCACCTTCGGGGTGCACGGCCGCGATCTGCCTTCCGACGCCGATCCGGACCGGCCCACGGTGGGCATCGTCTTCTACCGGGCGCACGCGATGGCCGGCAACACCGCCTTCGTCGACGTCCTCGCCGACGCGGTGCGGGCCGCGGGGGCGAACCCGCTGGCCGTCTACTGTGGATCGCTGCGCGGGCTGGACCGCGCGGAGGCCGACGGGCTGCGGGCGCTGCTGTCCCGCTGTGACGCGCTGGTCGCCACGGTGCTCGCGGCGGGCGGGGCGGCTGCGGCAGGAGCCGGTTCCGAGGAGGACTCCTGGGACGCTGGCGCGCTCGCCGAACTCGACGTGCCGGTGTTGCAGGGCCTGTGCCTGACGACCTCACGCGCCACCTGGGAGGGCAACAACGCGGCGCTGTCCCCGATGGACGCCGCGATGCAGGTCGCCATCCCGGAATTCGACGGCCGCCTGGTATCGGTGCCCTTCTCGTTCAAGGAGCCCGGGCCGGACGGGATCCCGGTCTACGCTGCGGATCCCGAACGGGCGGCACGGGTCGCCGGAACAGCGGCTGCGCTGGCACGGCTGCGCCGGGTGCCGCCGCCGGAGAAGAAGCTCGCCGTGGTGCTGTCGGCCTACCCGACCAAGCACTCCCGGGTCGGCAATGCGGTCGGGCTGGATACCCCGGCGTCGGCGGTTGTGCTGCTGCGCGCGCTCGCCGATGCCGGCCATGACCTCGGCGGCCTCGACGTCGAGTCGCTGGAGGGCGATGCGCTGATCCACGAACTGATTGCCGCCGGGGGGCACGACGTCGAGTGGCTCACCGAGGAGCAGATGTCCGGCGCGGCGATCCGGGTACCGGTCGGCGAGTACGCCGAATGGTTCGCCGGGCTGCCGCAGCCGCTCCGCGAGTCCGTGACGGCGGCATGGGGTGAACCGCCCGGCACGCTGTACGTCGGCGGCGACACGATCTACGTGGCCTCGCTGCGGTTCGGCAACGTGGTGCTGCTCATCCAGCCGCCGCGCGGGTTCGGGGACAACCCGGTCGCCATCTACCACGACCCCGATCTCGCGCCGTCGCACCAGTACCTCGCCGCCTACCGCTGGATCGAGCGGTCGTTCGGCGCGCACGCCGTGGTGCACCTCGGCAAGCACGGCACCCTCGAGTGGCTGCCCGGCAAGGGCCTCGGCCTCGCCGCCGGCGATGCGCCGGACGCGGTGCTCGGCGACCTGCCGCTGGTCTACCCGTTCATCGTCAACGACCCCGGCGAGGGCACCCAGGCCAAACGCCGCGCACACGCCACGATCGTCGACCACATGATCCCGCCGATGGCCCGGGCCGACACCTACGGTGAGCTGGCGCGCTTGGAGCAACTGCTCGACGAGTACGCCACAGTGGCCGCCCTCGACCCCACGAAGCTGCCGGCACTGCGCAGCCAGATCTGGACCACGATCCAGGCTGCCCAGCTGCACCACGATCTGCAGGCCGAGGCGCAGCCGGCGGCAGACGAGTTCGACGACTTCGTCATGCACCTCGACGGCTACCTCTGCGAGATCAAGGACGTGCAGATCCGTGACGGGCTGCACGTGCTGGGCCGCGCTCCCGAGGGCGAGGAGCTGGTGAACGACGTCCTCGCGGTGCTGCGGGCCCGGCAGGTGTTCGGTCGCACCGGTGCCCTGCCGGGGCTGCGCGCGGCGCTGGGCGTTCACTTCGGACTCGACGAGCAGGCGTTGCTAGCCGACCCCGGGCGCGCCGTCGATGCGCCGGCGGCCCTGACCGAGGTGGTCGACGGGCCGGCCCGCACCGGCTCGGACGTCACGGACCTGCTCGAGGCGTTGTCCCGCGAGCTCGTGCTGGGGTGCCAGACGGTCGGCTGGGACACCGGGAAGGTGCCAGCGGTCGTCGCCGAGGCGCTCGGCGAGCCCGCCGCCTCGGTGGTGGCGGTGCTGCGCTTCGGCTGTACCGAGCTGGTGCCGCGGCTGGCCGGCACCACCGCCGAGGTGACCAGCCTGCTGCGTGCCCTGGAGGGCCGGTTCGTCGAGCCCGGCCCGTCCGGCTCACCCACCCGCGGGCTGGTGTCGGTGCTGCCCACCGGGCGCAACTTCTATTCCGTGGACCCCAAGGCGGTGCCCTCCCGCAATGCCTTCGACGTCGGTGCCGCGCTGGCCGACTCGCTGCTCGCGCGGCACCGCGACGACACCGGCGAGTGGCCCGCCTCGGTCGGCCTCACGGTATGGGGAACCTCGGCGATGCGCACCCAGGGCGACGACATCGCCGAGGTGCTGGCGCTGCTCGGCGTGCGCCCGGTCTGGGACGACGCCTCGCGGCGGGTGACCGGCATCGACGTGGTGCCGCTGGCCGAGCTCGGCCGGCCGCGGATCGACGTGGTGCTGCGCATCTCGGGGTTCTTCCGGGACGCTTTCCCGCACGTGGTGGCACTGATCGATGATGCTGTCGACGCCGTCGCGCGGCTCGACGAGTCCGATGAGGACAACTACGTCGCGGCGCACTACCGCGCCGACCTGGCAGGTCACGGCGACGAGCGGCGGGCCCGCACCAGGATCTTCGGCTCCAAACCGGGCGCCTACGGTGCCGGGCTGCTGCCGCTGATCGACTCCCGGGAGTGGCGCACCGACGCCGACCTCGCCGAGGTCTACGCCACCTGGGGCGGTTACGCCTACGGTCGCGGGCTCGACGGCGCGGCTGCCCGCGGCGACATGGAGTCGGCATTCCGGCGGATCGACGTCGCGGCGAAGAATGTCGACACCCGCGAGCACGACATCGCCGACTCCGACGACTACTTCCAGTACCACGGCGGGATGGTCGCCATGGTGCGCACCCTCACCGGCAGCGACCCCGCCGCCTACGTCGGCGACTCCGCGGTGCCGCACGCCGTCCGGACCCGGTCGCTGGCCGAGGAGACCAAGCGGGTGTTCCGCTCCCGGGTGGTCAACCCGCGCTGGATCGCCGCGATGCAGCGGCACGGCTACAAGGGCGCCTTCGAACTCGCCGCCACCGTCGATTACCTGTTCGGCTTCGACGCCACCGCGGGCGTGGTGGACGACTGGATGTACCAGCAGCTCGCACAGTCCTACGTCTTCGATGCCGGCGTGCAGCAGTTCCTGCGGCAGTCGAATCCGTGGGCGCTTCGCGGCATGACCGAGCGGCTGCTCGAGGCCGCCGACCGGGGCCTGTGGGCGCGACCCGATCCGGCCGACCTCGACGCGCTGCGCGCCGTCTACCTCGACCTGGAGGGCGACCTGGAGGGTCGTGAATGATTTCGGTAGCTCCCGCTACCGAAATCATTCACGACATCCGCGCCGGTCAGTTGCCGGTCGCGGAGAAGTGCATGGTGTCGATCGGGTGCGACCACCGGCCGCCCCAGGCCCATCCGATCGACTCGAACGCGGTCACCACCGGGCCACCGTCGCGCAGCATCCCGGGACGTACCCAGCCCCGGTCGAGGTAGGCCGAGGCGAGCTCGGGCAGTACCAGGTCGTCGCGGGCGTAGGGATTGCAGAACGGGTTGACGTCGATCGCCAGGCCGTAGGCGTGTGCGGACCACCGCGTCTGGCCGCGGGCCGGGCGGCAGACGAAGGCGGAGGTGTTGTTGCCGTCCCCGGTCGGCGCGGTGTCGAGCTCGGGCGCGGCTACCACCCGCATCTCCTCCATCGGGAAGCGGGTCGCGAAGAGCTGCCCGAACACCGCGACGACGTCCTCGGCGACGTCGGCGTGCACGATCATCTCGCCGGTGTGCGGCTGCTCGTCGAAGCCGACGAAGGACATCGTCAGGTAGCGCAGCTCCCCTGCTGCCACCGGGCAGGCCGGTTGCCAGCTGCTGCGGGCCAGCACGTCAGGGGGAACCGGACCGATGGTCGACTCGTAGCTGCCGGACGCCGGGGGCGCCAGCACGTCGCGGGTGGGCAGGTCGCGCTCCGCGAGCACGTCCGGGGTGGGCAGCACCGCTCCGAAGCCGTCCGGCCGCAGTGGCAGCGGTTGCTGCCCCACCACCCAGGCCGGCGGTTCCGGCGCCGGAGGGGCGGCCACGCTCGGCGAACCGGATGTGGCCGGGAGCCGTGACGGCGACGTGGTCGGCGCTGCCGGTGACGGGGCGGGCGGCGCGCACGCCGGCAGCGATGCGACCGCGATCAGGGCACCGACGAGCCAGATCCGGAGACGGTTCACCATTACCTCAGGGTGGCACGGCGTCGCCGGCTCGCTACCGGTCGCTGCCGCTCACTCCCGCCCATACCAGGTGCCGGCGGGTGACTATGCTGCCGCGCGGGTTCGGGTTCTCTGCGGGAGGTCGGTGGATGCGGGTGTGGGCACGGTTGGCGGTCAGGCTCGTCCTCCCGGTCATGGCCGCCGCGGCGGTGCTGACCCCGGTGGCGTCCGCCGCCGATCCACCGGTGCCCGAACCTCCCGCTCCGCCGCGTGCCGCGGAACCGGGCGACGGGCCCGGTGGTGCGCCGGGGGCACAGCCACGCATCGTCGGCGGCCGTTCCGCCAGCACCGGCGAGCGTCCGTGGGTGGTCGCGCTGACCACCGACGCGGGCCCGCCCTACTGCGGCGGCGCGTTGGTCGGTCCCGCCCGGGTGATCACCGCTGCACACTGCGTCGCGGGCCGGCTCCCGCTCACGGTGAAGGTGGTGGCGGGGCGTTCCGACATGCGCACCGACGAGGGCGTGGTGAGCCGTGTGCTGGGCGTGTGGACGCACCCGGAGTACCAGGAGCCCATGCAGGGCGACGACGTCGCGGTGCTCACCCTGGACCGCGAGCTGGGCTACCGCACCGTCGCGTTGAACACCGATCCGGGTGCGTACCGGGCCGGGTCACCGGCGACCGTGCTGGGCTGGGGCTACACCAACGAAGGCGGGCCGGCCTCGCCCGTGCTCCAGGAAGCCGACGTACCGCTGTGGGCCGACGCGGACTGCTCGGCGACCTACCCCCAGTTCGACCCGGCCGAGATGGTCTGCGCGGTGGAGCCCGACGGCAGCAGAGACGCCTGCTACGGCGACTCGGGCGGCCCGCTGGTGGCGGGCGGGCGGCTGATCGGCGTGACGTCCTGGGGCACGGGGTGCGGCCGGGCCGGGCTGCCCGGCGTCTACACCCGGATCTCGTCGTTCTCGGGTGAGCTGGCCGCGCAGCTGCGCTGAGCATCGCCGGTTCTGGGCTGAGCACTGCGGTTCTGGTAGGCAGGACGGGTGGAACGCTCCGTGCTGCACCGCAGGCTGGCGCCCGACCTACCCATCAGCACGCTGTACGCGTTGCTGCGGCTCCGGATGGAAGTCTTCGTCGTGGAGCAGGCCTGCCCGTACCAGGACATCGATGGCCTCGACCTCGACGGCAGCACCCGCCACTTCTGGCTGGCCCGCGAGGAGAGCACCGAGGAGGTGCAGGCCTACCTGCGGCTGGTGGAGCAGCCGGACGGGGAGTTCCGCATCGGCCGGGTGTGCGCCCGGCGGCATGCCCGTCGCAGGGGAGCGGTGCGCCGGCTGCTCGAGGCTGCGCTGGCGGAGGTCGGGGAGGCACCGTGCGTGCTGGATGCGCAGAGCCACCTCGCCGGCCTCTACACCGCGTTCGGCTTCGAGCCGAGCGGCAACGAGTTCGCCGAGGACGGCATCCCGCACTTCCCGATGCGGCGGTCGGGTCGCGCCACCGTCGGCTGACCGACCCGCGACCCTCGGAACCCGAGGATAAAAGGAGGTGCCGGTGCGCCCTGACGCGCGCTACCCGTTCAGTGCCGTCGTCGGGCACGACGACCTCCGGCTGGCCCTGCTGCTCACCGCGGTGCATCCCGGGATCGGCGGGGTGCTGGTCCGGGGGGAGAAGGGCACCGCGAAATCCACGGTGGTGCGGGCGCTGGCCACGCTGCTGCCCGATGTCACCGTGGCGGCGGGTTGCCGGTTCGGCTGCGAGCCGGCAGCCCCGGACCCCGGTTGCCCGGACGCTCCGCACGGTCCCGGCGCGGCGCAGACCCGGCCGGCGCGGCTGGTGGAGCTGCCGGTCGGGGCCACCGAGGACCGCGTCGCCGGCTCGCTGGACCTGCAGCGCGCACTGACCGAGGGGGTCTCGGCCTACCAGCCCGGATTGCTCGCCGCGGCACACCGCGGGGTGCTCTACGTCGACGAGGTCAACCTGCTGGCCGACCACCTCGTCGATCTGCTGCTCGACGCTGCGGCGATGGGCCGCGCGCACGTCGAGCGCGACGGGGTGTCGGTGTCGCACGCCGCGTCGTTCCTGCTGGTCGGCACGATGAACCCGGAGGAAGGGGAGCTGCGCCCGCAGTTGCTGGACCGCTTCGGGCTCACCGTCGAGGTGGCGGCCTCCCGCGACGTGGATACCCGGGCCGAGGTCGTGCGCCGCCGGCTGGGCTACGAGACCGATCCGGCGGCCTTCGCCCGGCGGTGGGCGGGCGAGGACGCCGCGCTGGCCACCCGGATCGCCGCCGCCCGTGCCGCACTGCCCGATGTCGCGCTGCCCGACACCGAGCTGCGCCGGATCGCGGCGGTCTGCGCGGCGTTCGAGGTGGACGGGATGCGCGCCGACCTCGTGCTGGCGCGCACCGCGCTCGCGCACGCCGCGTGGCGCGGCGCCGGCGACGTCGCCGAGGACGACGTGCGGGTGGCCGCGCGCCTGGCCCTGCCGCACCGGCGCCGTCGCGACCCGTTCGACCAGCCAGGGCTGGACGGCGAGCAGCTCGAGGACGCGCTGCGCGATGCCGGCGGGGACGGCGGCCCGGACCCTGATCCACCCGACGGCGACGGACCAGGGGATGGTGCCGCGGCCGGTGAGCAGTCACCCAGCGGCAACGGTGCAGCGGCCGACCGCCCGGCGCCCGCACCGTCCGCTGCCTTCCGGGCCCGGTTGCTGCAGCTCCCCGGCGTCGGCGCCGGGTCCCCGGGTCGCCGGTCCCGGGCACGCACCGCTGCGGGTCGCACCGTCCGGCCGTCTCCCCTGGAAGGTCACGGGCTGCACCTGATCGCCACCCTCTCGGCCGCCGCGCCGCACCAGCGTGGCCGCGGGCGGCGCGGACCGGGGCTGCTGCTGCACCCCGGCGACCTGCGCCGCGCGGTGCGCGAGGGCCGGGAGTCGACGCTGGTACTCTTCGCCGTCGACGCGTCGGGCTCGATGGCCGCCCGGGAGCGGATGTCCGCGGTGAGCGGCGCGGTGCTCTCGCTGCTGCGCGACGCCTACCAGCGCCGGGACAAGGTCGGTCTGGTGACCTTCCGCGGCACCGGCGCCGAGGTGGTGTTGCCGCCGACGTCGGCGGTGGACGCCGCCGCGGCCCGGCTGCGAACGCTGCGCACCGGTGGTCGCACCCCGCTGGCCGAGGGTCTGCTGCGCGCGGCGCGGGTGCTGGCCGCCGAGCGGCTGCGGGACCCCTCCCGCCGCGCGCTGCTGGTCGTGCTCACCGACGGGCGCGCGACCCATGGTGGCTTCGACACGGCGCTGGCCGCCGCGGGGTTACTGCGCCGCGACGGGGTGGCCGCCGTGGTGGTCGACTGCGAGTCCGGCGCGGTGCGGCTCGGTCTCGCCGGCCGGCTCGCCGTCGCGCTGGACGCCGCGTGCCTGCGGCTGGAGGAACTGTCCGCCGACGCGGTGAGCGGCGTGGTCCGCGCGGCCCGCGCCGCGTGAGAGGGTTCGACGATGCCGCTGGGTAGGCCGGACACCGTTCCCGACGACGGGCTCACCACCCGGCAGCGTCGCAATCGCCCGCTGCTGGTGGTGCACACCGGCGAGATGAAGGGCAAGTCCACCGCCGCGTTCGGGATGGCGCTGCGCGGCTGGAGCGCCGGATGGTCGATCGCGGTGTTCCAGTTCGTGAAGTCGGCGAAGTGGAAGGTGGGCGAGGAGTCGGCGTTCCGCGCGCTGGGTGAGGTGCACGAGCGGACCGGGCAGGGCGGGCCGGTGGAGTGGCACAAGATGGGGGAGGGCTGGTCGTGGGCCCGCAAGCAGGGCACCGAGGACGACCACGCCGCCGCGGCGGCACAGGGGTGGGCGGAGATCGCCCGGCGGCTGGCCGCGCAGGCCCACGACCTCTACGTGCTCGACGAGTTCAGCTACCCGCTGCACTGGGGCTGGGTCGACGTCGCCGACGTCGTCTCCGTACTGCGCGAGCGCCCCGGGCGGCAGCACGTGGTGATCACCGGCCGGCGGGCGCCGGCCGCGCTGATCGAGGCCGCCGACCTCGTGGTGGAGATGACCAAGGTCAAGCACCCGATGGACGCCGGCCAGAAAGGCCAGCAGGGGATCGAGTGGTAACCGGGGTCGTGAATGATTTCGGTAG
>JBOHGT010000368.1:0-8089 GCA_050700385.1 Pseudonocardiaceae bacterium
CGCAGGCCGTTCATGAAGCCCTCGGTGCGGGTGTCGTTGGTCGCGGTGCCCGGCTGGAACGGGATGAACGCCACCTTCCCCCGGCCACCGAGCTGCTCCGCGAGGTACCGGGTGGCCAGCTCTGCGGCGGCGACGTTGTCGGTGGCGTACACCGGCACCTGCTCGGGCTGCGGCTGCGTGCCCGAGTCGATGTTCACCACGGTCACGCCGGAGTCCAGCGCCGACCGGCTGACGTCGGAGAGCACCTTCGCGTCGGTGGCCGCGTAGACCAGCCCGTCGACGCCCTGGGTGATGAGATTTTGCAGCAGGTTCTGCTGGCCGGACACGTCGGTCTCCTGGGTGACGCCGTCCCACTGGATGTCGACGCCCTCGAGCTTCGACGCGGCGCACTCGGCGCCGAGGCGCACCGACTCCCAGAAGTCGAAGCCGATCGCCTTGGGCACGACCGCCAGCTCGATCGGGCCGCCGTCCTGCCCGCCGCCGCCACCGCTGTCCCGCACCTCGGCGCTGCACGACGTCAGCGCGACGGCCGCGACGCCCGCTGCTGCGATGACCTTTCTCATGATCCGCTCCTCACTCGATGCCGGTTCCGAGCCTGCGCCGGCGGAACCGGTCCCAGAACACCGCGATCCAGATGATCACTCCGATGATCACGTTCTGGTAGAAGGTGTTGATGTCCAGCAGCACCGCACCGTTGCGGATGAGCGCCACCAGGAACGCGCCGATCAGCGAGCCCAGCACTGTGCCCTGCCCGCCGAACAGGCTCGCTCCGCCGATCACCACCGCGGCGATGACATCGAGCTCGAGGCCCTCGCCGAAGTTCGGTTGCCCGGAGTTGATCCGGGATGCGGCGATCATCCCGCCGAGCCCGGCCAGTGCCCCGCAGATGACGTAGACGCCGGTGAGGTGGCGGCGCACCGGGATCCCGGACAGCCGTGCGGCCTCGGCGTTGGAGCCCATCGCGTAGGCATAGCGACCCAGCCGCGTGCGGGTGAGCACCAGGTGCCCGGCGACGGCGACCACCACGATCACCAGGATCGGGATGGGCAACGAGCCGATGACGCCCTGCCCGAGCAGCCGGAACCCCTCCGGCGCGCCGAACACCGACACCGCGCCGGTGGAGATCAGCACCAGGCCGCGCGCGACGGAGAGCATCCCCAGCGTCGCGATGAACGGCGGCAGCCCGACCACCGACACCAGCAGCCCGTTGACCAGCCCGGCCGCGGCGCCCACCGCGATCCCGCCGAGGATCCCGAGCAGTGCGCCGAACCCCAGCTGCGCCATGATCAGCACTCCGACCACGCCGGACAGCGCCGCGACCGACCCCACCGACAGGTCGATGCCGGCGGTGATGATCACCAGCGTGACGCCGACGGCCATCACCGCGTTCACCGAGGTCTGCGACCCGAGGTTGAACAGGTTGTCCGCGGTGAGGAACGCCGGCGAGGCGATCGACAGCGCGATGAACAGCACGATGAGGATGCCGCCCGCAGCGACCTGGGACACCGCGTCGGACAGCCGGTCCCGCAGCGCCGCGGGCAGCGCCGTCGTGATCGTCGTCATCCGCACGCTCCGGTGGCCAGTTCCATGATCCGCTCCTCGGAGAACTCCTCGCGGTGCAACATCCCCGTCGCCGACCCCTGGTGCATCACCACGATGCGGTCACACATGTTCAGCAGCTCGGGCAGGTAGGAGGAGATCAGCACGATCGCCCGGCCGGCCGCGGCCAGCCGCCCGATGAGTTCGAACATCTCCGCCTTCGCCCCGACGTCGACGCCGCGGCCGGGCTCGTCGAAGAACAGCACCCGCGAGCCTGCCTCCAACCAGCGGGCGACGACGACCTTCTGCTGGTTGCCGCCGGAGAGCACCCCGACGCTGCGGTGCAGCGACGGGGTGCGGATGTTGAGCTGCTCGGCGCGGCGGGCGGCGATGCGGCGCTCGGCGGCCAGGCTGAGCAGGCCCCGCTTCACCGGGAGGTTGGCCAGCGTGATGTTCTGGTCCACGCCGAGCTGCAGCGCCAGGCCGTCACCCTTGCGGTTCTCGGTGAGGTAACCGATGCCGGCGCGGATCGCGGCATTCGGCGAGTCCACCCGCAGCGTGGCGCCGTCGAGGAGCACCCGCCCGGCGTCGAGCGGGTTGGCACCGAACACCGTCCTGGCCAGCTCGGTGCGCCCGGCGCCGACCAGCCCGGCCAGCCCGAGGATCTCCCCGGCGTGCACCACGAAGGACACGTCGCGGACGGCGTCGCCGGAACTGATGCCCTCGACGCGCAGCACAACCTCGCCGATCTCGCGGTCCACCCGCGGGTAGAGGTTGCCCACATCACGGCCCACCATGAGGCGGATCAGCTCGTCGGTGTCCAGCTCGGACACCGGCCGGGTGGTGATCACCCTGCCGTCGCGCAGCACCGTGACGCGGTGGCCGATGCGGAAGATCTCGTCGAGCCGGTGGGAGATGTAGAGCACGGCGATACCGGCAGCGACGAGCTCGCCGACGAGGGTGAACAGCTCCTCGGCCTCCCGCTCGGACAGGCTGGCCGTCGGCTCATCGAGGATGAGCACTTTGGCGTCGATCGCCAGCGCCCTGGCGAGCTCGACCCGCTGCTGAGCAGCCACCGGCAGCCGCTGCACGAGCCGCTCCGGCGGCACGTCGAGCCCGACTCGGGCGAGTAGCTCGCGCGCGGTGCGGGTCTGAGCGCGGCGCGAGACGTAACCGGCGCGGCCGGGCTCGTCGCCGAGCAGCAGGTTCTCCGCGACCGACAGGTGCGGTGCCAGCGCGAGCTCCTGGTAGACCATCGCGATACCGAGCCGGCGGGCGTGGCCGGGACCGCGCGCGGCCACCGGCGCCCCGTCCATCTCGATCGATCCGCTGCTGGGCTGCTCGACCTGGGTGAGCAGCTTGCACAACGTCGACTTGCCTGCCCCGTTCTCCCCGGCGAGCACGTGGACCTCGCCGGGGAGGACATCGAGGTCCACGTCCTCCACCGCAATGACGCCAGGGAACCGCTTGGTCACCCGGCGCAGCCGAAGGATCGGGTCCACGGTCAACGGCGCGCCCCTCAAGGGGTCGGTAAACGATTTCTCGCGGCACGCTAACGGCAGCCAGCACACCCGTCAAGCACCGAGGTCGTGAATTATTTCGGTAGCGATCGCTACCGAAATCATTCACGACAAGCGGGAGCTGTCGCGGATGATGAGCTCGGCGTCGAGGGTGAGCCTGCGTGGTTGCTGCCCGCGGTCGGCGAGCAGCCGCCCGGCCGCCTCGCCGACGGCGTAGGCGGGCTGGGACACCACGGTGACCGCCGGGTCGACGAGCTGGGTCCACGGCGCGTCGTCGAAGGCCACCACGCCGACGTCACGCCCGGCGCGAAGGCCCCGCGACGACATCGCCTGCAGCGCACCGATCGCCATCAGGCTGTTGGCGACGAACAGCGCGTCCGGCGGTCGCGCCGCACCGAGCAGGCTCGACGTGGCGGCCCGCCCGCCGTCAACCTTGAAGTCGGCGCGACGCACCAGCCCGGGCACGATCCGCCGGCCCGCGACGCGCAGCGCATCCTCGTACCCGGACAGCCGGTCCTCGGCGGTGGACACCCGCCGCGGCCCGGTCACGCAGGCCACCCGGCGATAGCCCGCGTCGATCAGGTGCGTGGTGGCATCCTGCGCGCCCTGCCGGGAGCCCACCAGCACCGCGTCGATGCCGGGCAGTGGCCGGTCGATCACCACCACCGGGATGCCGTGCTCGGCCAGCGGCGCGATGTCGGTGGCCGCTGCGGTCGGCGAGAGCACCACGCCCGCGACCCGCTCGGCCACCGCGACCCGGAGGTAGCGGCCCTCCTTGGTGAGGTCCTCGTCGGAGTTGCACAGCACCACGGAGTGCCCGGCGGCCTGCGCGACGTCCTCCACCCCGCGGGCCACCGCGGTGAAGAACGGGTTCTCGATGTCGGAGATGATCAGCGCCCACACCGTGGTCGCCTGCCGCCGCAGGTTGCGCGCCACCCCGTGGGGCAGGTAGTCGAGCTCGCGGGCAGCGGCCACGACCCGCTCGACGAGCGCGGGGTCGACGCTGGACTTGCCGTTGAGCGCGCGCGAGACAGTGGCCGTCGAGACGCCGGCGCGCGCTGCGACGTCGTGGATCGTCGCCACCTGCGCCACCGCCTTCCACCCCGCCGCCTTCCACCCCGCCGCCTTCCACCCCGCCGTGCCCGGTGCACGGCGAGCCTTGACACGCCGGAGAGCTGCTCAATAGCGTGCCAGCAAACGTTTTCTCGCGCACGCCACCGGCGCCGCGGCGCGGGCGTGCGCCCCAGCCCCACCGGGAGGCCCGCATGGCTCGCATCGGCGTGATCAGCTTCTCCGACGGCCGCGACTACGTGCACGGCGGTATCGCCGACTTCGTCCGATCCACGGAGGACGCGCTGGCGCAGCGGCTCACCGCCGCGGGCCACGACGTCGTCCGGGGCTCGCAGCCGGTGTGGACCAACGAGCTCGCCACCTCCGTCGCCCGCGAGGTGGCGGCCCAGGGCGTGGACCTCACCGTCTTCCACTACGCGGTGTGGGCGTTCCCGCACTTCTCGATGCTCGCCGCAGGCGCCACACCCGGCCCGCTGCTGCTGCTGTCCAACATCGACCCGGTGCAACCCGGCATGGTCGGGATGCTCGCCGCAGGCGGCGCACTGGACCAGATCGGGCGGCGGCACCGCAGGCTGTGGGGCGACCCCGCCGTGGGTGACCTGATCGCGCAGATCGGCTCCGAGGCCCGCGCCGCACACGCCGTCGCCGCGCTGCGCGGGTCCACCTTCGGGCGCATGGGCGGCCGGCCGATGGGGATGAACACCGCGGTCGCCGCGACCGACCAGTGGCAACGGATCTTCGGCGTGGACGTCGAGGAGATCGACCAGTGGGAGATCGTCCGGCGCTCCGAGCTGGCCGAGCAGGGCGAGGTCACCAAGGCCCGGGAGTGGCTCGAACAGCACGCGGCCGGCGTGCACTACGACGGCGCCAAGCTCACCCCCGAGCTGCTGGAACGACAGATCCGCTCCTACCTCGCGATGCGCGAGCTCATCGGCGAGTGGCGGCTGGACTTCTCCGGGATCAAGGGGCAGCCGGAGATGACGCAGTACTTCGCCACCATGGACATCGTCGAGGCCTTCCTCAACGACCCCTACGACTGGAACGGGCCCAAGGAGACGCACGTCTGCGCCACCGAGGCCGACATGGATGGCGCGCTGACCATGCAGCTGTTCAAGCACATCACGAACACCCCGGTGCTGTTCGCCGACGTCCGGCACTACCACGCCGACCGCGACATCTGGGACCTGTGCAACTCCGGCCAGCACGCCACCTGGTACGCCGCCCGCAGCGACGACCCCGCCGAGAACCTGTCCAGAGTGCACCTCTACCCCGAGGTGTTCTTCTTCCCCGCCGGGGGTGCGTCGGTGCACCACCTCGCCGCGGCCGGAGAGATGACGCTGGCGAGGCTGACCCGCAACGACGGGGCATACCGGATGCAGCTGATGGCCGGCGAGTTCGAGACCTACGACGACGAGACCAACGAGGCGCTGATGCGGCAGTCCACCTTCGAGTGGCCGCACGCCTTCGCCCGGCTCGACGCCCGCGCCGAGGACTTCCTCGACCGCTTCGGCGCCAACCACATCCACGCGGTGCCCGGTGATGTGCGCGACGAGATGCGCGCGGTGTGCCGGCTGCTCGACATCACCCTCGACGAGTTCACCCGCTCATGACATTCCCCTTGAGCGCGACATGGAGACTTATCGCGCCTAACAGATGCCTGATTGGCGCGATAAGTCTCCATGTCGCGAGCGGCGTCGAGGCGGCGAGCGGCGCGGAGGTGGCGAGATGACCGGTCTGCTGCTCGGTATCGACATTGGCACGTCCAGTTCCAAGGGGGTGCTGGTCAGCGCCGACGGTGAGTTGCTGGCGCAAGCCAGCCGCCTGCACCGGACGTCGACGCCCCGGCCGGGCTGGGTGGAACACGACGCCGAGACGGTCTGGTGGGCCGACTTCACCGCGATCGCCCGGGAGCTGGTGGACGCGGCGGCCGGGCGGCCGCTGGCCGGGCTGGGAGTGTCCGGCATCGGCCCCTGCGTGCTGCCCGCCGACGCCAACGGACGGCCGCTGCGCCCGGCGATCCTCTACGGCGTGGACACCCGGGCCACGGTGGAGATCGACGAGCTGACCGCCGAACTCGGCGCCGAGGCGATCCTGCAGCGCTGCGGGATGCGGCTGACCACCCAGGCGGTTGGGCCCAAGCTGCGCTGGCTGGCCCGGCACGAACCGGACGTGGCGGCGGGGATGCGCAGGCTGCTGATGGCCAGCTCGTATCTGGTGCTGCGGCTGACCGGCCGTTACATGCTGGACCACCACTCGGCCAGCCAGTCGGCCCCGCTCTACGACCTGGCCGGGCAGAGCTGGCACCCGGGCTGGGCCGGGCAGGTCGCACCGCGCCTGGAACTGCCCGAGCTGGTCTGGCCGATCGAGGTGGCCGGGACCGTCACCGCGGCGGCGTCGGCCGAGACCGGGCTGCCCGAGGGTCTGCCGGTCACCGCGGGCACGGTGGACGCCTGGGCCGAGGCCACCAGCGTCGGGGTCCGCGAGCCGGGCGACATGATGGTCATGTACGGCACCACGATGTTCCTGGTGCAGATGGTGCAGAAGGTGCACCCGCATCCGGCGCTCTGGGGCACCATCGGCACCCTGCCGGGCAGCTACTCGGTGGCTGCTGGCATGGCCACCTCCGGCGCGATCACCGACTGGCTGCGCGAGCTGGTGTCCAGCGAGTTCGCCACCCTGGTGACCGAGGCCGGCCAGGTGCCCGCAGGCAGCCGTGGGCTGCTGCTACTGCCCTACTTCGCCGGCGAGCGCACCCCCGTGTTCGACCCGGACGCGCGCGGCATCCTGGCCGGGCTCACCACCGGCCACACCCGCGCCGACATCTACCGGGCCGCGCTGGAGGGCACCGCGTTCGGCGTCCGGCACAACCTGGAAGCGATGGCCGACGCCGGGGGTGACGTGCGCAGGCTGGTCGCGGTCGGCGGCGGCACCCAGGGCGACCTGTGGACCCAGATCGTCTCCGATGTGACCAACACTCCGCAGGACGTCTGCGAGCACACCATCGGCGCGTGCTACGGAGACGCCATGCTCGCCGCGCTGGCCACCGGCACCGGCACCGACGTGTGGTCCTGGAACCCGGTCGCGCGGCGGCTGACCCCGGACCCCGAGCACCATGCCCGCTACACCGCCTTCTACTCCCGCTACCGCGAGTTGTACGACTCCACCAAGGACATCGCGCACTTCCTGGCCGCCGAGCAACGCGCCGCCGCACAGCACGATTTGTAATCAGCGAACGCGGAACGCCACCCATGCGGCCGAATTGGCCATCCCACAAACTCCTGGACAATCATCCTCGACGGCGCGGGCACGCCACGCGACCTCGACGAGGCCGTGACGGTCGAGTGCACGGCGCCGCTGAGCGAGGGCCCCGGTGACCAATTGGCGACCGATCCCAAGACATATTGATCATCGCCCACCGCGAAATACTCTACCTCTGCATGTGATGCGGCGGTCCGGTACCCATGATCATTATTATCATATTATCTCGGAAGGATCACACTTCCCTTGGAGCCTACGGGCATACCTACATCGGCAAAATTGACGCCCAATCACCGATGCCGAATGCCGCCAAAACCAATGCGCAACATTCTTGACCACTTGTTCTGCTGGCCGAAATTTTGGACGAGTGAATCTCCCGTTTAGCATCCGAATAGAGAGCCAATGTCGCACCTAGCCCGATCCGGCATTTCTCGTAGGCTTCCTCACTTGATACCGCCGTTGCCTCGGCAAAGAAGCCACCGCCTGGAACGTCATTCACCGTCCATGCAAGACATGCAGCACTCCCGTCGACACTCCCAGCGTACGCTTCCGAATAAACACAATACAGAATATCACCGCTTTGCACCTGAGGTGGCGATAAAACGGTTCTTCGCTTGATCGTGTGGGTAGCGGAGAGTGTTCGGGATTATGCCGGTGTGGGGTTGGTGACGGTGGGTAGGGGGAGTTTGCCGGCGATGAGG
>JBOHGT010000369.1:0-1188 GCA_050700385.1 Pseudonocardiaceae bacterium
TGATCTCGGCCGGGCCTGGCTGCTGCACGGCGACCACGCCAAGGCGCTGGACGCGCTGAACACCGCCCGGCGCACCGCGCCGCAACAGACCCGGTATCACCCGATGGTCGCCGAGACGGTACGAACCTGGCACGCACCGAACGGCGCCGCTCGGATGCCCTGAGCAGCTTCGCCGCATGGATGGGCATCACGGGCTTGACCTGACACGCCGTTCCCACACCCCATGACGCGCAGACGGTGGGAGCACAGCGTCGGCTGCTGGCCGCACCCCACCGGTTGTGATGGGGCCGGCCGCGCCGCCAGGAGTGTTCACCGGCGGCCGGCCAGGGATCAGGTGGCGCTGTCGAACCGGCCGGGGTCGGGTAGTTCGAACAGCTCTCCCAGAACGTCTTCGCAGCGGCCGTGCCGCTGCCACACGGCCCGGCTCTCCGAGGGTAGCTCGGTCGGGAGGATCAGCCGGTCGTCGTTGGTGCGGTGGCGCATGGCGAGGGTCTGCTCTTCCCCGGCGATGGCGACACTGTCGGTCCAGGTCGGGCCGACGCGGACATAGGTCACGGCTTCCACCTCGCCGTGGGTGTTGCAGATCACGTCGTGGCGCCAGCCGTTGCCCGCAGTGAGCCGCCGCAGCAGCGGCGTCGCGGGGTACGGCCCGCTCACCGGGTGCCGCCCGGGGGGTCGTCGGGTGGGGGCATGATGGTCACCTCGTGAGGGAGTCGGGAGTCCCAGATGCCGTTGCCGTCGAAGATCACGGGGAAGCTCATGCCCTGGTACCAGTACTCGTCATAAACTCCCACGACGCCGTGTCGGGTGCGGTCGGTGACAAGCCGGTCGACCACGCGGGTGCCGGGGGCGGGTAGTCCCCGCGCGGCGGCGGTGGTCCGCATGTCGGGCTGGGCCACGACGGTCAGCGCCGGTCGCGGCGGCCGGGGGTGGAGGCCGGTGGCGTCTGCTGCTGGGCTGGTCACTGGGCACGCTGCCCGGTCAATGCGGCGGTGACCTCGACCAGCGTCGCGCGCAGCGCATACAGGGTGGGGCGTTCGACGGTGGTCTGTGAGGCGCGCAGGATGAGTCCGTGCAGCGCGGAGCGCTGCCGGTCGGTCAGCGGGCGGTCCCAGCGGTGCAGCAGCTGTCGGGCGGCGGGGCGGGCGGCGTCGTGCTCGGCGAGCACATCGGGATAGGCCGGGCGGG